>NZ_CP022889.1:2212500-2512500 GCF_002269345.1 Tsuneonella mangrovi | reverse complement strand
TAAATGTCATACTGCGTCATAAAGCTGGCATAGGTGTTGATTTTGAGCATCAGTTGGTCCGCTCAACCGGGGTTCAGGCATTGCGGGCCAATATCCTGTCCCCTATGCCGCGCTCCACGCGCGAAATTGCGCAGCCATCAATCTTGGGCCGACTGGAATGCTTGCACCCCTTCGCCGACTGTTCCGCTCCGAGCCGCCGCCTGCTCCGTTGGCGCGGGTACCGGCGGGCGAGCGCTATTATGCGATCGGCGATGTCCACGGCGAACTGGCGCTGTTCGACGCACTGCTTGAGGCGATTGCTGCCGACGATGCGGCGCGCGAGCCGGCGCACTCCCAGGTCGTGCTGCTCGGCGACCTGGTCGACCGCGGCCCGGACAGCGCCGGAGTCGTTGCGCGAGCACGCAAGCTCCAGGCCGAGCGCAAGACGACCATTCTCGCGGGCAACCACGAGGAGATGTTCCTCGCTGCGTTCGAGGATACCGGGATGCTCCGCCATTTCCTGCGACACGGCGGGCGCGACACGGTGCTGAGCTACGGGGTCGAACGATCGACTTACGACGAAGCGACGCTGGACGAACTGCAAGCAATCATGAACCAAGTGGTCCCGGCAGAAGATCGCGCGTTCCTCGAAAGCTTCCAGGACTACCACATCGCCGGCGACTACCTGTTCGTCCACGCAGGGGTCGCTCCGAACGTGCCGCTCGAAGAGCAGCAACGTCACCACCTGCTGTGGATCCGCGAGCAGTTCATCGAATACGATGCTCCACACGAACACGTCGTCGTTCACGGCCACACGATCAGCCCCGACGTCGATGCGCGCAGCAACCGGATCGGGGTCGACACCGGGGCATACCGCTATGGACGTCTGACCGCGCTCGTTCTCGAAGGCGAGAACCGCCACACGATCCAGGCGGTCGCCGGTGATGACGGGGCGATCACGATCGAGACTGCCGCGCTTGCCTGATCCGTTCAAAGTGCCAGGGGGCCTGTAAGCCGGGTTCTGTCCCGCAGCCGGTTTCGTTGCCGACCTGCGCCGCGGGGGCAGCCATTCATCTCGGCGACGGATTGCTCCGTGCGCTCAAGCAGCCAACCCGGGCGGTCGGGTCCGAAACAGACCTGCCCCCGCTTTCGCGGGAGCGCGCCGCCCCTATTCGGCCTTGCTCCGGGTGGGGTTTGCCATGCGGAGACCGTTACCGGCCCCCCGGTGCGCTTTTACCGCACCCTTTCACCCTTGCCTGTGCGCTTTAGGCGCCATCGGCGGTATACTCTCTGTGGCACTTTCCCTGCCCCCGGATCGAGTCCGGGGCGCGGCGGGCGTTACCCGCCACCCTTGCTTCGTGGAGCCCGGACTTTCCTCGAACGAGTTACCTCGCACGCGGCTGCCCGGCCCCCTGGCATGGGCGCATATAGGGATTGATCGACGGTTAGGAAAGCATAGGCGCGATTCAGCCAGCGGCCTTGTCGGCATACTGGTCGTATGCCTCCAGCGCTTGCGCTGCATACATCGCGCTGGGGCCGGCCCCCATGTAGACCGCCATCCCCATCGTTTCGGCGATCTCGGCCCGGTTCGCGCCGTGCTTGCGTGCGCCCTCGACGTGATAGGTGATGCACGGGTCGCAGCGGGTCGCAACCGCGATCGCCAGCGCCATCAGTTCCTTCGTCTTGGCGTCGAGAGCACCGCCTTCGTGGGCTGCAGCCCCCATTTCGCGGAACGCCTTCATCACCCCCGGTGCACCCTTGTGCAGCTCCTTGATCGCGGGGATCAGGTTAGCGGCCATCGCGGGCCAATCCTTGAATTCGGTATGCGACATTCGTTCACCTCTGCATTCTATATTTTGCCAGCCCTATCGTGCGGGCCGACCCGTGGCATTGACCTGCGTCAGGTTTGCTACCGGGCCAGCCCGCGATCGCGATCAAGCAACAACTGGAACAGGATCGCGCGGAGCTGGCCATCGACGATCCCGTCGATCCGCTCGGGCCGCCAGCGGCGCTGGAACGCCTCGACCGCCTTGTGCCCATCGGTGATGTCGTACCCGAACCGCTCGAGCGCGAGGTAGAACGCGGCATCGTTGTCGAATGGATCGCCGGTTTCGAGCTTTGCGGGGCGCGGCAGGCAAAGTCCGTATTCGGCGAGGCGATCCCACGGGAACAGTTCGCCCGGATCGGTCTTGCGCGCCGGGGCAACGTCCGAATGGCCGACGACATTGGCGCGCGGGATATCGTATGTCCCGGTTATCCGCGCCAGCAGCGGGATCAGCGCATCGATCTGCGCATCGCTGAAGTCGCGATAGCCCAGCCCATGCCCCGGATGGTCGAGCTCGATGCCGACGCTCGCGGAATTCACGTCGCGCACTCCGCGCCAGTAGGAAAGTCCGGCGTGCCACGCGCGCTCGGCTTCGGGGACCAGCCGGGTCACTTCGCCCGCTTCGCTGATCAGGTAATGTGCGCTGACCTCGGCAGCCGGATCGCATAGCCGCGCCATCGCTGCGTCGGCGCTTTCCATCTCGGTATAATGCAGCACGACCATCGAGATCGGAGCCTTGCGCGGATTGCGGTTAGGCGAAGGCTCTTCGCGATGGACCAGCTCGTCGGCCATCAGCCTTCCGGCAGGACCGCCCCGAGCACCAGCGCGTCGTCGTGCAGTGCGTACTGCAAACCACCCCCGGCCTTGTCGGCAAGCAGCGCGAGCATATGCGCCGCGGCAGTGCGGCTGGTGATCTCGCCGCCATCGAGCTCTCCCGACAACGCCTTGCCGATCGCTTCGTCGAACGCGACCCGCTGGCCGGCCGCGCGCACGACGATTTCGCTCGCGCCATCGCGACTTTCCGCCCCGATATCGAGCGTTCCTCCGCGCACCAGCGCATCGATCCCGATCTGCGCGAAATTGAGCAGCACCTTCACCGCGCCTTTTGGCATTTCCTTTTCGGCCAGCGCCCAGCGGACCTCGATCGCCTTGCCGCCGCTCACCAGCGCATCGATCACTGCCTTCGCTTCATCGACCGGGACCGATTCGCCGAACCCCCCGGCAGCGCCGAACGCCAGACGGAAGAACTTGAGCTTGTCCGCGCTGGTCTTCGCGCTCTGCTCGAGCAGTTCGAGGCAGCGCTGGCGCATCTCGGGATCTTTCTCGTCGGCCAGCAGCTCGAGCCCGTTGGTCAGCGCCCCGACCGGCGAAAGCAGGTCATGACACAGGCGTGAACAAAGCAAGCTGGCAAGGTCGAGAGCATCAGTATCGTTCATGAAAGGCCGCTGTTTCCTGAAAGATGGAACACATGGAACACAGTCCTTAGCCCAAAAAACGAGCGGTTCCACCTGCGGTTTGCTTGGAGCACGACAGAGCGGGCGCTGAAGGGGGTCATGCGGGTGAACCTAGCGCGATGAAGCGAGGTAGGAAATGCGCTGAACCTCGTCGCTCCCCGGCAGTCGAGGCGGCGAAAAGACCGCAGCGAAGAATTTCTTGGTTGCGGCGGACGGGTCGGACCGCGACTAGGCCGCCACCATGAGCAATCCGCACGCTGAATCCTCGCACATCCTCGCGCTGTCGTGCCGCGACAAGGTAGGCATCGTTGCCGCCGTGACCGCGCACCTGGCGGGCATCGACGGTTTCATCCTCGACAGCCAGCAATATGCCGACCTGGCGCTTGGCCGGTTCTTCATGCGGGTCGAATTTTCCGGTGCAGGCGCTGCTTTCCCCGGATCGATCGAAGACCTGCGCAGTGGCTTTGCACCGGTCGCGAAGCAATATGACATGGCGTGGGAGCTTGTCCCGGCGGCGGACAAACCGCGGCTGCTGATCGCGGTTTCGAGGGGCAGCCATTGCCTCAACGACCTGCTGCACCGCTGGCGCACCGGCAACCTGCCGGTCGAGATCGTCGGCGTGGTGTCGAACCATCCCGACCTGCGCGACCTTACCGAATGGCACGGTATTGCCTTCCACCACCTGCCGATCGGCCCGGAAGGTAGAGAAGCGCAAGAGGCGCAGGTCCTGTCGCTCTTCCGCGAATGCAAGGCGGATTACCTCGTGCTCGCCCGTTACATGCAGGTGCTGTCGCCCGCCACGGTCGACCAGCTCGCAGGCAGGTGCATCAACATCCACCACAGCTTCCTGCCCAGCTTCAAAGGCGCCAAGCCGTATCACCAGGCGCACCGGCAGGGGGTAAAGCTGATCGGCGCGACCGCGCACTTCGTCACCAGCGACCTCGACGAAGGTCCGATTATCGAACAGGATGTCGAAAGGGTCGATCACCGCGCGACCGAACGCGATCTCGTGCGGATCGGCCGCGATATCGAAGCCCGCGTGCTCGCACGTGCGGTCAGCTGGACTGCGGAGCGACGGGTATTCCTTAATGGCGTGCGGACGGTCGTGTTCCGCTAAACCGCAGGTCTGATCGCGTCAGTCGGCGTTGCGAAAGTCGATCGGTTCGAAACCATCCGGCTCGTCGCGCCACCACCCGACCCGCCCCTCGCCCACGATCGCCCACACCCGCCCGTCGTGCGCCGCCATCGCGCTATCGGTGGCAGACGGCTCGGGCGGGCCCGAAGGATGCGAGTGGTAATATCCGATCACCTTCGCGCCGCCTGTGCGTTCGGCGCGATGCGCATCGATCAGCGCCTGCGGATCGATCTCGAAATGTCTTTCCGGATGTGGGTGGACATTGGGGGCAGGCACCACCTGCTTGATCCGCTCGCCCTCACCCAGCAGCAGCCCGCAGCATTCGCGCGGATGCGCCGCGGCGGCTTTGGCCAGCAAGCTTTCGATCAGTGCACTTGAGAGTTCCACCTGCATCGCCCATGTCCATAGCATGGGGGACGCGAATTCCATCTCCGGCAAAACCGCCTCGGCTGGCCGGCTAGATAAGGTGCTGGCCGAATCGAGCGGGCTTTCGCGCGAGCGGGTTAAGGCGCTTATCGCCGACGGCGCAGTTGTGGTCGATGGGCAGCCGGCAGCCAGCGCCTCGGCCAAGGTCCCAGCAGGCGCAAATTTCTCGATCGCGGTTCCTCCGCCCGCCCCGCTCGCTGCGCAGCCGCAGGATATCCCGCTCGATATCGTATTCGAAGACGAACACCTCGTGGTGGTCAACAAAGCTGCCGGGATGGTGGTCCACCCCGCGGCTGGCAATCCCGACGGGACGCTGGTGAATGCGCTGCTGCACCACTGTGCGGGGCAACTTTCGGGCATCGGCGGGGTCGCGCGGCCGGGAATCGTCCACAGAATCGACAAGGAGACCTCGGGCCTACTGGTTGTCGCCAAGAGCGACATCGCCCACGAAGGACTGGCAAAGCAGTTCGCCGATCATTCGATCGAACGGCGTTATCTTGCGGTCGCCGGGGGTCACCCGAACCCCGCCGAAGGCACGATTTCCGGGCGGCTCGGCCGATCGGACACCAATCGCAAGAAAATGTCCGTGCTCCCAAAGGAATCCTCGCGCGGGAAGCACGCGATAACGCACTATAAAACATTGAAAAAAATGAATAATAGCGCCCTGATCGAATGCAAGCTCGAAACCGGGCGTACACACCAGGTGCGGGTTCACCTTGCGTCAATCGGCCATGCGCTATTGGGGGATCCTGTATATGGCCGGACACCAACGCAGATTCGCCCTGTTCTCAAGAAGTTGGGCTTCCAGCGCCAGGCACTCCACGCGGCGAATCTGGGATTTATCCACCCGGTCAGCAGTAACCGGATCGCGTTCGAGGCCGAATTACCGGCCGATATGCAGGAACTGATCGACGAACTCGGTCGTTAAAATCGACGAAATGCGCTGCAAAACAAGGCGCACGTCCCTATATAGATGAGAGTGTGCCCCATCCGCCGGATGCCCATCAGGGGTCCGACACCAGAGGGCGACGCAAGAAAGGTCAGGGTAAAGAGTGAGCAAGACCAAACCATTGACGGTCCCGGCACTGGGCGGTGAGCAGAGCCTCAATCGCTATCTCTCCGAGATCAAGAAATATCCGATCCTCACCGCCGAGCAGGAATACATGCTCGCCAAGCGGTACGAGGAGCACCAGGATCCCGAAGCTGCTGCGCAGCTTGTGACCTCGCACCTGCGGCTCGTGGCGAAGATCGCAATGGGCTATCGCGGTTATGGCCTGCCGGTGAGCGACCTCATTTCCGAAGGCAACGTGGGCCTGATGCAGGGCGTGAAGAAGTTCGAGCCCGATCGCGGTTTCCGCCTCGCGACTTACGCGATGTGGTGGATCAAGGCGAGCATCCAGGAATACATCCTGCGCAGCTGGAGCCTCGTGAAGATGGGCACCACCGCTGCACAGAAGAAGCTGTTCTTCAACCTGCGCCGGATGAAGAAGAACCTCGACGCTTACGAGGACAGCGACCTGCATCCCGACGACGTGACGAAGATCGCGACCGATCTCGGCGTGCCCGAGCAGGAAGTGGTCAATATGAACCGGCGGATGATGATGGGCGGCGACGGTTCGCTCAACGTCGCGATGCGTAATGGCGAGGAAGGTTCGGGCGAATGGCTCGACTGGCTGGCCGACGAGCGCCCGCTGCAGGACGAGACCACCGCAGAGGCCGAGGAAGCCCACGTCCGCCACGAAATGCTGGTGGAAGCTATGGACAGCCTCAACGACCGCGAGAAGCACATCCTCACCGAACGGCGCCTGACGGACAACCCGCAGACGCTGGAGGAATTGAGCCAGGTCTACGACGTCAGCCGCGAGCGCATTCGCCAGATCGAAGTGCGCGCGTTCGAGAAGTTGCAGAAGGCGATGCAGCGCATCGCTACCGAGCGACTGCTGCCGGCGCCGATGGCCGCCGCCTAGGCGTCTCCAGAACAACGATCCGCAGGCCGGGCCAGCGACAAACCGCTTGCCCGGCCTTCGTTTGCCGTTAAGCCTCGCGCAGCTTTTATCGCTCGCGGGAGACCGGTTCTGTCCGTCCACATCGAAGCCGACGCACCAGCCGATCCGATTCACACGGGAGGGGGCGCCAGCGTTTCTCCGTGGGTATTCGCCCCGCTATTCGCTCCGTTCGGGATATCGAGCGGCTATGTCACCGTCACGTTGGGCTTCCTGCTTTCCCGCGCAGGGCTTTCGACCGCGCTGATCGCGACACTGATCGCGCTGTCGGTCTGGCCGCAGACGGTCAAGATGCTGTGGGCGCCGTTCGTCGACACGATCGGCAATCCCAAGGTGTGGTACGCCGTCGGCACGTTCACCGTGGGTCTCAGCATCCTGGCGATGAGCGTCCTTCCCAAGACGCAGGCCGAGGTGCCGCTGTATATCGCACTGATCGTCGGATCGTCGGTCACGTCGACCTTCGTTTCGATGGCGACCGAGATCTTCATGGTCAACTTCGTGCCCCCCGAAACGCGCGGAAGGGCGAGCGGCTGGTCGCAAGCCGGCAACCTCGGCGGTGCCGGGATCGGCGGCGGGATCGGTCTTCTGGTGGCGGAAAACTTCACCCAGCCGTGGGTCTCCGGCGCACTGCTGGCCGCTATCTGCATCGCCTGCTGGGGTGCAACGCTGCTGCTGCCCAAGCTTGAACGAACCGCAAGCGCTGCGCGCAATTACTTTGCCGAGCTCAAGGAAGTGGCAGTCAATGTCTGGGGTGTCGCCAAGTCGCGGCCGGGATACCTCGCGTTGATCATCATGCTGCTGCCGATCGGCTCTGGCGGCGTGCCGTGGTCTGCGATCGCCGGCGAGTGGAACGCCGGGGCAAACACCGTCGCGCTGGTCAACGGCGTATCGGGCGGCATCGCTTCGATCGTCGGGGCTATGGCGGCGGGGTTCATCTGCGACCGGATGGACCTGAAACGCGCCTATTCGATGTATGGTATCTTTGTAGGGTTGGTGGCGGTCGCGATGATCGCCCTGCCCCGCACACCGCTGGTCTTCACCGTCGGTGTACTCGCCTATTCGGCGATGGTCGGGATGGCCTACACCGGCTACGCCGCGATCGTGCTAGAGGCGATCGGCAAGAAGTCGGCCGCGACCAACTGGAACCTGATGGCGGCACTTTCGAACATCCCGATCGCGATGATGTCGATGATCGACGGGCAGATCCACGACAGCTTCGGCACCAACGCGATGCTGGCCGGCGAACTGGCATTCCCGGCGATCGCGCTGGTTCTTTTCTGGACGTTCGTAGGGGCCACGCGCCCGAAACGCGCAGCCGCCTAGCCAGCCGGTCGGGGCGCCTATTCGGCGGTAGTCGGATCGATGATCGTGCGCACTTCCGAGATCGAGTTGGCCGGGAACCCTGCGGTATCGGCGTGTTGCTGGATCAGGTCGGCACTCGGCGCACGATAGACGCAGTAGATCTTGTCGTCGGTCACATACGAATGGACCCACTGGATCTCCGGTCCGAGGTCGCGAAGGACCGAGCACGATTGCTGCGACGCACCCTGCAGATCCTGCGGCGAGAGCGACCCCGCACCGGGCATTTCGCGTTCGATAACGAACTGAGGCATTGGCAGTCTCCTTGGTCTGCGACCGCAAGACGGGCCGGATACACCATCCATGGCGAGTCGGGCGAACGGTTTTCAAATTTCGGCCCAACACCCTGGCGAATGCGAAGCGCATTTTCTTTTGTCGGGACCGCCGCTAATCGCCTTGCATGACCCGAATGACCCGCATCCTCAGGATCACCGCCAAGGCAATCGTGGCGTTCATCGCCATCAGCGTCATCTGGGTCTTGATCTACCGGTTCGTGCCGGTGCCGGTGACCGCGACGATGCTGGCCGACCCGCACGGAATCACCAAGGACTGGGAACCGCTCTCCAACATCGACCGCAGCATGGTCGATGCCGCGATCGCAGGGGAAGACAGCAAGTTTTGCAGCCACAACGGGTTCGACACCGATGCGATCGAGAAGGCCATCGCGCACAACGAGCGGGTCGACAAGCGCGGACGCGGCCATATTCGCGGCGGCTCCACCATCAGCCAACAGACCGCCAAGAACGTGTTCCTGTGGCAGGGTGGCGGTTATTTCCGGAAGGGCCTCGAAGCCTGGTTCACATTCCTGATCGAGCACCTTTGGGGCAAGCGGCGGATCATGGAAGTCTATCTCAACGTCGCCGAGACCGGGATCGGCACGTATGGCGTGCAAGCAGGAGCACAGCGTTACTTCGGGCATTCGGCGGCGCGGTTGAGCGCGATCGAAGCGGCGCGCATCGCCGCTGTGCTGCCACTCCCGGCAAAGCGCGAAGCGGTCGATCCAAGCGGGTTCGTGCGACGTCACGGCAACACCCTCGCCCGCCGTTTGGGCGTTGTCCGGCGCGACGCGCTCGACGCTTGTATCTACGATTGAGCGCCTCGTTCTTTCGATCAACCACAGTCGCCGGAGTGGCCCAGCCGAAAACGTCCAACCTATCAACTCCTTGCTGTCACACTCGAATGTGTTATGAGATACTATATCTACGACGAGGGTATTATATAACATACTGATTATCAGTCTTTTCTTGCAGAATGCGCCTTGTGGGCAATAGAGAAGGCGGGACTTGCGGGCGTCCGCGCAACGGTTCGGCGAAAGGGGCAGATTTTGGGGCACGAGCACGCGCACGATCATTCCCACAACCATTCCCATGCACATGCCCCGGCCAGCTTCGGCCGTGCATTCGCGATCGGCATCGTGCTCAATACCGCCTTCGTCATTGTCGAGGCAGCCTATGGCTTCATGGCCGGATCGATGGCGCTGGTGGCCGATGCCGGCCACAACCTGTCCGACGTCCTGAGTTTGGCGCTGGCATGGATCGCGGCGGTCCTCGCCACCCGTTCACCGGGCGGGCGCTTTACCTACGGCTTCAAGAGTTCGACGATCCTCGCGGCGCTAGCAAACGCCGGATTGCTGCTGGTCGCAATTGCGGGGATCGCCTTCGAGACCGTCGACCGGATGGCCCAGCCGCCAGCGGTCGAAGGGCGCATCATGATGATTGTCGCCGGGATCGGAATCGTGATCAACGCCGCAACCGCCGTGCTGTTCATGCGCGGCAGCAAGCACGACCTCAACGTGCGCGGCGCATTCCTCCACATGGCAGCCGACGCGCTGGTCAGCCTCGGCGTCGTGATCGCTGGCGGGCTGATCCTGCTCACAGGCCAGAGCTGGATCGATCCGGCAACCAGCCTGCTGATCCTTGGGGTGATCGCGTGGGGTACGTGGGGCTTGCTGAAGGATAGCGTAAAAATGGGCCTCAACGCCGTGCCGGCCCACATCGACCAGGACGCGGTGCGCGGCTATCTTGCTGCCCTGCCCGGCGTCAGCGCAGTGCATGACCTGCACATCTGGCCGATGAGCACTACCGAGACCGCTCTCACCGCGCATCTCGAAATGCCAGGTGGGCATCCGGGCGACGGATTCCTGCACGAGGTCGCCACAGCACTGGAGGCGCACCACCGTATCGTCCACACCACCGTGCAGATTGAAACCAGCCGCGAGAGCTGCCGGGCCGGCTGCTAGGCCATGCGGCCTAGCCGGGTTTGCGGTAGAGCCCGCCGCTATCGGTCGCGCCTTCGATCAAGCGATCGTCCGGGCCATAGAGCACCGTCGACACAGCCAGCTCGTCGGGAAACCGGGTCTCGCAGGTAAATCGCACTGTCGCGGGCACATCGGCGAGGCGGAACTGCGCATGTCCAAATGCGAGCCACCCGCCCGGACGGAGCGCCTCATCGAGCGCCGAGAGGACTTCGGCAACGCGTGCAAACGGCAGGACATCGGCGCAGCTATCCGGCGTCTCGCGCTCGAGCGTGCCGTGGCGGAACACCGACAGCGCGAGGATCGAATCGAACGTCTCGCCCTGCAGCGGCCGGTCGGCGAGCAGGTAACGCGAACGCGGATTGCGGTCCATGCGGCGCGCCCGGGCGACCGCGCGCGGATTGACGTCGATCCCGGTGATATGCGCGCGAGGCAACCGCTTACGAAGCGCGCGGACTTCCTCGCCGCCGGCACAACCGAACGAGAGGATGCGCGGTTCGGAAAGGCTACCCAGTTCGCGCGCCAGCCGATCGAACAGCGCCGGATAGCGATCCTCCGCGCTCGTCGTGTAGGGCTGCAGCACCGCCAGCCTGCTGCCGTTGCGGATGCTCTGCTCGAGCGCGAAATGGTCGGGGTTCTCGATCCGCCGGACGAGCGCTTGAAGCCCCGGAACCCGCTTCAGCAATGTAGCGATGGCAGGAGGCGGCCGGAGCATCGCGTGCTACCGGCCAGCCACGGCAATCAGGCCGCCTCTTCCTTGTCCTTCTTGCCGCCGACCACGCGAACCGGGTCCTTGCGGCCTTCGACGACGTCCTTGTCGATCACGATTTCCGACACGTCGTCCATGTCGGGCAGGTCGAACATGGTGTCGAGCAGGATGCCTTCGACGATCGAGCGCAGGCCGCGCGCGCCGGTCTTGCGGGCGATGGCCTTCTCGGCGATCGCCTGCAGCGCGTCGTCGGTGAAGGTCAGGTCGACATCTTCGAGTTCGAACAGCTTCTGGTACTGCTTGACCAGCGCGTTCTTCGGCTGGGTCAGGATCTGCACCAGCGCGCCGACGTCGAGATCGTTGAGCGTCGCGATCACCGGCAGGCGGCCGACGAATTCGGGAATCAGCCCGAATTTGAGCAGGTCTTCCGGCTCGCACTTCTGCAGCAGTTCACCCACCCGGCGCTTGTCCGGATCGGCAACGTGCGCGCCGAACCCGATGCTGCGCTTCTGCAGCCGGTCCGCGATAATCTTGTCCAGCCCGGCGAACGCGCCACCGCAGATAAACAGGATGTTGGTGGTGTCGACCTGCAGGAATTCCTGCTGCGGATGCTTGCGGCCGCCCTGCGGCGGCACCGAAGCGGTGGTCCCTTCCATCAGCTTCAGGAGCGCCTGCTGAACGCCCTCGCCCGACACGTCGCGGGTGATCGAAGGATTTTCCGCCTTGCGGGTGATCTTGTCGATCTCGTCGATATAGACGATCCCGTGCTGCGCCTTGTCGACGTTGTAGTCGCTCGCCTGGAGCAGCTTGAGAATGATGTTCTCGACGTCCTCACCGACATAGCCTGCTTCGGTCAGCGTGGTCGCGTCGGCCATCGTGAACGGCACGTCGAACGTGCGCGCCAGCGTCTGCGCCAGCAGCGTCTTGCCCGAACCGGTCGGCCCGACCAGCAGGATGTTCGACTTGGCGAGTTCGACTTCGCCCGCCTTGCCGCTGTGCTTGAGGCGCTTGTAATGGTTGTGCACCGCGACCGAGAGCACGCGCTTGGCGCGGTCCTGCCCGATCACATAATCGTTCAACGTGCTGAAAATCTCGTGCGGGGTCGGAACGTCGCCTTCCTTGCGCCCGGAAAGGCCCGCCTTCGCTTCTTCGCGGATGATGTCGTTGCACAGCTCGACGCATTCGTCGCAGATGAACACCGTCGGCCCGGCGATGAGCTTGCGCACCTCGTGCTGCGACTTCCCGCAGAAGCTGCAGTAAAGGGTGCTTTTGGAGTCCGATCCGGTCAACTTCGTCATTTCCTGCTCATCCCGAATCCTGCGTTTTTACCGCAGGGATTCGCCGACCTTACGGCCAGTAGTCCGATAATCAACATATTGTGCCTAGCAAAATCGCCTTGCGGTATGCTGAAAGCACACGGTTGCCCAATTCCTACACCTTGTGTCCGGTAACGGGCCAGTCGCGCGTCTAAAACCTTACGATTTACTCGGGCGCGCCGCCCGAACCTTCCGCGTCGGACGATTCTTCATTCTCCGGACGGGTCTCGAAAACCTTGTCGACCAAGCCGAATTTCATCGCTTCTTCGGCTTCGAGGAAGGTGTCGCGATCCATCGCTTTCTCGATCTCGTCGAGCGATCGACCGGTGTACTTGACGTAAAGGTCGTTCATCCGCGCCTTAATGCGGAGGATTTCCTTGGCCTGGATCTCGATGTCGGATGCCATGCCCTGCGCCCCGCCTGAAGGCTGGTGAATCATGATCCGTGCGTTGGGCAGCGCGATCCGCATCCCCGGTTCGCCCGCCGCCAGCAGGAAGCTGCCCATCGAAGCGGCCTGCCCCATGCAGACGGTCGAAACCCGCGGCTTGATGTACTGCATGGTGTCGTGGATCGCCATGCCGGAGGTCACCACTCCGCCCGGCGAGTTGATGTACATGCTGATCGGCTTCGAGGGGTTTTCGCTCTCGAGGAACAGCAGCTGGGCGGTGATGAGGCTGGCCATCCCGTCCTCGACCTGGCCGGTCACGAACACGATGCGTTCGCGCAGCAGTCGGCTGAAGATGTCGAAGCTGCGCTCGCCCCGGCTGGTCTGCTCGACCACCACCGGCACCAGCGCGCCGGTCACCGGGTCGCGGGTGAACTGGCCTTGGGTACCAAAGGTTTCGCCGGAGTTGCCGAGCAGGTCGATCATTGTGGGTAAGCCTTCCATGGAATGTCTGTCGGGAGCCTATGTCGCGAGTGCGGCGGCGATGTTCAAGGGCCTTAACCTTCCTGCTCACCGCTCGCAGTAAGCCGCTCATCGACTACAATTGTCATTGATCGATTCGCCGATGTCGTTCGTCGAGCACCAATCTGCTCCAGCGTATCACTCCCATAATACACTGCATACGTATTGTTATCGGGAGGAAATATGCCGTCTTCGCGCGCTTTGCGCCTGATCGCAGCCACATTGCTCGTGAGCTGCGCAACGCCTGTTTTTGCCAAGGACGCGAAGGACGCGGCGGTCGAGTCGACTGCGCAATCTGCCACGCGCCAGTCCTATGATGCGGCATTCTTCGCACGCTATTCGCCGCGCAACGCCTACGACATGTTGCAGCAGGTGCCCGGCTTCACCGTCCAGATCGGCCAGGAAGAGCGCGGGCTCGGCCAGGCCAAGTCCAATATCGTCGTCAACGGCGAACGCTATGCCAGCAAGTCGACCGACATTCTCACCCGGCTGGGGCGCATCCCGGCCGACCAGGTAGTCCGCATCGATATCGTCGACGGTGCGACGCTGGGTATCCCCGGCCTGTCGGGACAAGTCGCCAACATCGTCACCAAGGCAGGCGGCGTCTCCGGCCAGTTCGAGTACGACGCGCGCGTGCGCCCGCAGTACGCCCCGCCGAGCTATATCGGCGGTGAAGTCTCGATCTCCGGCTCGACCTCTTCGCTCGAATGGAACGCCTCGCTTTCCAACCGCCTCGGACGCGGCGGCGCGGGCGGCATAGCAGGCGACATCATCACTGACGGCGCGGGCAACGTACTCGAAACCCGCGACGGCGTGATCCAGTATCGCGCCGATCGCCCGACGCTGGCAGGCAGCCTCAAATGGACTTCGCCCGGCGGGACGGTGGCTAATCTCGGCGGCAACCTGCAGTACTCCACTTCGCGCTTCACCAACGATGAAATGCGCCACGCCGCCGGTGGGCTCGATACCCACCGCCTGTTCAACAATATCGATGACGGCCACTCGCACGAGATCACCGCCGATATCGATTTCGCCTTCGGGCCCGGCCGGCTCAAGTTGATCGGGATCGACCGTTCGGACCATTACGCCGGCCCGGCCACCTCGATCTCGAGTTATTCGGACGGCTCGCCCGCGACCGGATCGCAGTTCGACCAGACCCGCGATTCGGGTGAACGCATCGCACGTGCCGAACTGCGCTGGCCAATGTTCGGCGGCGACTGGGAACTCGATGGCGAAGGCGCGTTCAACCGCTACAGTCAGGTCTCGACCCTCGCTGATCTCGATCCCAGCGGCGTGTTCGTGCCGATCCCGTTCCCCGAAGGCACCGGCGGGGTGACCGAAGATCGCTACGAAGTGATCCTCACCCACAACCATACGCTGGCCAAGGGCCTGACGCTTTCGATCGGCGGCGGCGGCGAATATTCCACGCTCGCTCAGAGCAGCCCGGGCGGGCTCGTTCGCAGCTTCTGGCGGCCCAAGGGCTCGCTGACGCTGGCGTGGAAGGCGAGCGACAAGCTCGACATGTCGCTCAAGCTCGCGCGTACGGTCGGCCAACTGTCGTTCGGCGATTTCCTCGCCGGCGTGGACCTCGATCAGAACAACCAGAATGCTGGCAACGTCCTACTGGTACCGCAGCAGGCGTGGGAAGCCCGGATCGAGATCAACCGCAATCTCGGCAAGTGGGGCTCGCTTACGCTTGCGCCGTTCGCCCAGTCGATCGAGGACTACATCGATATCGTCCCGGTCCCCGGCGGCGAATCGCGGGGCAACATTCCCCATGCAAGCCTGGTCGGCGCGGAATTCAACACCACGATCAATTTCGATCCGATCGGCTGGAAGGGTGCCAAGATAGACGCCAAGTTCACCGCCCAGAAATCGAGCTTCAAGGATCCGTTGACGGGCGTGTCGCGCGCCTTCAGTTACGACAACGACATGCACGCAGAGGCCAACCTGCGGTGGGATGTCCCCGGCAGCAATTGGGCATTGGGCGGCGGTTTTCAGTGGAACCACGTGCAGCCCTACGTTCGGCTCTATGAAGTGGGACGCGACTACGAAGGACCGATCTACACGAACATGTTCATCGAGAACAAAGACGTGTTCGGCCTGACAGTCGGCGTCAACGCGTTCAACCTGACCGGCGGCAAGGCGATCCTCGACCGGACCGTCTACGACGGGCTGCGCGACCGCTCACCAGTGCTGTTCCACGAGAGCCGGCGCTACGGCGTTTCGAACATCTTCAATTTCTATGTCCGGGGAAGTTTCTGAGCACGCTTACGAACCACTAGGCCGCGTGGACAGATTCCCCACGGTCACGGCCGGAGGCGAAAAGCGTCAGTTCCAGGAGTGAGGACGAAGGACATGCTGGCATATTCGAGGACGAACGACGCAGAAGTGGCGCTTTTCGGCCCGGCCCCCGCGGGGTTCGGCCCATTTGGCCGCCTGCTTCGTTGCAAAACCTTGCAAGAGGCCCACTCTGACTTCGGTTTTGCGCCTCGCAAGCAGCCAAATGGGTCTCGAACCGTGGCTCGTGCGGAATTTGTCCACGCGGCCTAGGCAAGCACGGCACGCGATGGCAGGATGCTCCTCCATGAGGACCCTGCCCATCGCGCTCGCCGCACTCGCCATCCCCGCAGCCGCTGCTGCATCACCCGGTTCCGACGCCCAGGCGTATCTTGACCGGATCAAGGCGCTCGACGGGACGATACACTCGGTCATCGTGACCAACCCCGATGCACCCGCCGAAGCCGATGCCGCGGCCAAGGCAAGGCTGCCGCTCGGCGGACGGACGGTGCTAGTCAAGGACAATATCGAAACCCGCGAATGGGCGACGACGGCAGGCAGCCTGGCGCTGAAGGACAATTTCACCAAGCGTGACGCGCCGCTGATCGCGCGGCTGCGCAAGGATGGCGGGGTCGTGCTGGGCAAGACCAACCTGTCCGAATGGGCCAACATGCGATCGAGCCATTCGACCAGCGGGTGGAGCGGAGTGGGCGGCCTGACGCGCAACCCGCACGCGACCGACCGGACGGCCTGCGGCTCTTCCTCGGGCAGCGGCGCGGCGGTGGCCGCGAACTTTTCGTGGGCGGCAATCGGGACCGAAACCGATGGCTCGGTCACTTGCCCGTCGTCGGTCAACGGGATCGTCGGGCTCAAGCCCACCGTCGGGCTGGTCTCGCGTACCGGCGTTGTGCCCATCAGCCATTCCCAGGACACCCCGGGGCCGATGGCGCGCAGCGTCTACGACGCGGCCCTGCTGCTCAATGCGATCTCCGGCACCGACCCAGCCGATCCAGCTACCGCCGATGCCGATGCGCACAAGACCGACTTTACCGCCGGGCTCAGCACCTACTCGCTGAAGGGCGTGCGGATCGGCGTGATGCGCAAGCAGATCGGCAACGACAAGCGCGTGGCCGCGCTGTTCCAGCAGGCGATGGACAACCTCAAGGCCGCCGGGGCGGTGCTGGTCGATATCGATTACGACATGCCCGACGATAGCCACGCGAGCGGCTTCGACGAGATGACCGTGCTGCTCTACGAACTGCGCGAAGACCTCGGAAAATATCTCACTTCGTCGCCGGCGGATATCCCGATTCGCTCGCTCGCCGATGCGATCGCCTTCAACAAGGCGCACGCAGACAAGGAAATGCCCTGGTTCGGGCAGGACCTGTTCGAAAAGGCCGAAGAGACGACCGACAAGGCCGCTTACGAAACCGCTCGCGCCAACGACGTGCGCATCACCGGGCCGGAAGGCATCGACAAATTGCTTGCCGACAACAAGGTTGCGTTCCTCGTTGCACCCACCGTCGGTCCGGCTTGGACGATCGATCTCGTCAACGGCGGGAACTATAACGGTTCGATCGGCATCGGCACCCTGCCCGCGGTTTCCGGCTACCCGCACCTCACCGTGCCGATGGGCGCGGTCAAAGGCCTGCCGGTCGGGCTGAGCTTCGTCGGAGCGAAGTGGTCCGACCATAAATTGCTGGAAGCGGGTGCGGCCTACGAGCGGGTTAGAACCGCAGTCCTGCCCGAACCGACCTTCGCTCCGTGGAAGGCTGATCCTGACAGCTGATAGTTAGGGTAACCTACCGCGCTGCGAGCATCACCGGGCCGACCTTGCCCGGAATGCCGTTGGCGTCGTCCGCTAGTCCATCGCCGGCCATATGCGCGGGCCCGCTGTCAAGCGTCGCCGGTGTCTCACTGGCATCGGGTGCTTCGGGAGCGTGGTCATAAATAAAGCCGTAGGTTGGGTTGGTCCGCGATCCCAGCGCATCGCTCGGCGCGTACCACACACGCACTTCGCTCCAGTCGCCTGCGTCGGATACATCGACTGCCAGCGCGCCGTGCTCAATCCGCCCCGGCCCTGACCAGTTGGCATGGTCGAGCAGCACGTGGCGCCCGTCGATCACCATCTTCACCGTCGCGACGTGACCATAGGGCATCGCGCGGGTGCCCTTGAATGCCAGCACTGCGCCGACGCGGGGCTCGTCGCCACGCGCATATACGCCGTCGGCCTGGTCCCACCAGGTGCGCGCATTGCCGTGGATCGCGATACCTGAAACCTCGCGCGCGTAGGGCACGCACTGGAGATGGTGCGAGCGGGCGTGATGGCGGTAGCGGCTATGCGCCTGCGCCGTAGCCGGAAGCACGAAGATCACCGTTGCAGCGATCAACGAAGTACCAATGCGCGTAGCGATGGAGTGGGCGCGGCGTGTGCCGTGCTCGACCTGCGATCCCATCTTTTGACCGACCCTCATTGCTTTTCCGACCCGAAGGACCTGCCCTAGCGGGCCATCCCCGGAGTCTGAAGGGCACGAGGACAGCGTGGTCCCGTCTTGCGCACGACTCGTCGCATGATCGGCGAGACACGCCCACCAAACACAACAGAAAGGGCGCACCCGCTGCCGGATGCGCCCTATCTGGTGTCGCGCCGCGCTGTCGCGAAATTACTTCTTGGCCGGAGCCTTCTTCGCAGCAGGCTTCTTGGCGGGCGCCTTCTTCGCCGGAGCCTTCGCCGCAGCGGGCTTGGCTTCGGCCTTCGCAGCAGGCTTCTTCGCGGGCGCCTTCTTGGCCGGTGCCTTCTTGGCTGCCGGCTTGGCCTCGGCCTCGGCGTCAGCCTTCTTCGCCGGCGCCTTCTTGGCAGCCGGCTTCTTGACCGGAGCCTTCTTCTTGGCGGCGGGCTTGGCGCTCGAGTCGGCTTCGGCCTCGATCGCGGCCTGCAGTTCCTCACGGGTTACTTCACGATCGGTGATCTCGGCCTTGTCGAACAGGAAGTCGACGACCTTGTCTTCGTAAAGCGGGGCGCGGAGCTGAGCGGCGGCCATCTCGTTGGTCTGCACCAGTTCCATGAACCGCTCGCGGTCTTCCGGTCGGTACTGCTGGGCCGCCTGCTGGACCAGCATCGACATTTCCTGCTGCGTCACCTGCACGCCGTTGGCCTGGCCGATCTCCGAAAGCAGCAGGCCGAGCCGCACGCGGCGCTCGGCAATCTGGCGATAGTCGTCCTTCTCGGACTCGATTTCCTTCATCGCTGCCTTGGGATCGGCTTCCTGCGCAGCTTCCTGCTGGAGCTGCTGCCAGATCTGTTCGAATTCGGCATCGACCATTGTCGGCGGGACCGCGAAATCGTGGCCTGCGGCGAGCTGGTCGAGCAGCTGGCGCTTCATCGCGGTGCGGGTGAGGCCGTTCAGCTCCTGCTCGACCTGGCCCTTGAGCAGGCCGCGCAACTGTTCGAGGCT
The DNA here is from genome assembly GCF_002269345.1 of Tsuneonella mangrovi. Taxonomy (NCBI): domain Bacteria; kingdom Pseudomonadati; phylum Pseudomonadota; class Alphaproteobacteria; order Sphingomonadales; family Erythrobacteraceae; genus Tsuneonella; species Tsuneonella mangrovi. The sequence goes on along the minus strand of NZ_CP022889.1, from coordinate 2,493,398 downwards.
TTCGAGCCCGAGCGACTTGGCAAAATCCTCGTCGATCTTGGTCTCGCTCTCCACTTGCACCTTCTGCACGGTGACGTCGAAGGTCGCTTCCTTGCCGGCCAGGTTTTCCGCCTGGTAGTCGGCCGGGAAAGTCACCGAGATGGTCTTGGCATCGCCGGTCTTGGCACCGACCAGCTGTTCCTCGAAGCCGGGGATGAACTGGCCAGAACCGATCACCAGCGGGATGTTCTCCGCCGTGCCGCCTTCAAACTCGACCCCGTCGAGCTTGCCGACGAAATCGATGATCAGCTGGTCGCCGTCCGCTGCTTTCTTGGTCTTCGCGGCGTCCTTCCAGCTCTTCTGCTGGCCGGCGAGGGTCTTGAGCGATTCCTCGACCTCGTCGTCGCTGACGGCGACCGTCAGGCGCTCGAGCTTGATACCGCTGGTGTCGGGCGCTTCGACTTCGGGCAGGATCTCGAGGCTCACCGAAAGCTCGGCGTCCTTGCCTTCTTCATAGCCTTCGCCCAGCTCGACCTGCGGCTGCATCGCCGGACGCAGTTCCTTGTCGCGCATCAGCGAATCGACCGCGTCCTTGATCGTGTCGTTGAACACCTGCGCGTGGAGCGCCTCGCCGTGCATCTTGCGCACGAGGTTGGCGGGCACCTTGCCGGGGCGGAAGCCGGGCATGCGAACCTGCGGGGCGATCTTCTTGATCTCCGCGGTCACCGCAGCCTCGATTTCGCTGGCAGGGATCGTCAAGGCATAGGCGCGCTTGAGCCCTTCGTTGGTGGTTTCCTTGATCTGCATCTGAACGAAAAGCCTTCTAGAGAATTCCGGTGTGTCTGCCCGGGCGCTTGCGCGTAGCGGATGGTGCGGGCGAAGGGACTCGAACCCCCACATCTTGCGATACTGGTACCTAAAACCAGCGCGTCTACCAATTCCGCCACGCCCGCAAACCCGAACGAAGCCGTGCGGACAACCGCAAGGCTGCCCGCGAACAGGGGTGCGCCGTTAGCCCGCTACGCTGCAAAGGGCAAGCGTGCGCGGCACCGACCGGCGATTCCATACGACAAACAGGTGAAATTCCGCACAAGTAGCGTCTTGCAGCAGCACCAACGCCGCACTACGGGCCGCGCATGAGCGACGACCAGAACCAGACTCCGCCCGACCGCCTCGCGGTCAACCCGCGCAGCGATTTCTTCGATGCGGAGGTGCTGCAGCGCGGCATCGGCATTCGGTTCAAGGACCGGGTACGCACCGATATCGAGGAATACTGCATTTCCGAAGGCTGGGTGCGCGTGCAGGCTGGAAAGACGATGGACCGCAAGGGCCGGCCGTTGACGATAAAGCTCACCGGCCCGGTCGAGGCATGGTTCGAGGATCTGGGCGACAATCCGCCCGTCGCGAAAGCCTGAGGGCTAGTTGTCGTAGCGCGCGATCGCTGCGTCGATCGGATCGTTAGACGCCACTTCGGTACGCAGTGTGTGCTGGTCGATCCGCACCCTCACCCTTTCGTATTGCGCGACAGTAGCCTGCCTCGGAGCGGTTCTCGCCGCGATGTGGGGCATTGCGGACCGGGATTGCGGAGCGCCGACATCGGCAAACGCTGCAAGGAACTCGCGCGAAGTCGCGCGAGCGGGCTGCGGACTGGCGGTTGCAGGCGCGGCCGCCGCAATAACCGTGCGTCCGCCGAACGCAGGATCGTCGCTGCCCCGTGCCTTGCCGGGATAGATGAACCCTTCCACTGGCCACTCGGTCCGCCCGAGCGCCTGAATCGGGTCGTACCACACCCGTACTTCGCTCCAGTCGTTGTTCGGCGATACGTCGATCGCTTCGACCCCGCGCTCGACTTGACCCCGCTGGCCGTCGATCGGCGACCAGTTGGCATGATCGATCAGCACCGTGCGGCTGTCGATTACCCTGGAAACCACCGCGATGTGGCCCAGCGTCATGTTGCGATAAGGGCTGAACGCCATCACCGCGCCTTTTTTCGGGCGGTGACCACGCTGGTAGCGCCCCTCCGCCTGGTCCCACCAGGTCAGCGCATCGCCGTAGATCTGGATACCCGTGCGCTCACGCACATAGGGCACACATTGCATGTAGGCGGGCAGCTCGGAGGACGAATCCCCGTCCGAATCGATGTCCGTCGAATTCGCAAAGGCGGGCACCGCGAGCGCGCTCGCGACGGCAAGGACAATGCAGGATTCGGAAAACCTCATGCCCGCCGGACTGCCCAAATAAGGTTAGGACGGGCCTGCCCGCTATGGTTAACGCGCAATTAGGAGTTGCCGGTATCACCACTACGCTTGCCAATCGCGCGCCGAGGCTCCACCTGCGCGAACAGCCATGAAACCGCAGGTCATCATCATCGGGCGCCCCAACGTGGGCAAGTCCACGCTGTTCAACCGGCTCGTCGGCAAGAAGCTGGCGCTGGTCGACGACCAGCCCGGCGTCACGCGCGACCGGCGGATGGGCGATGCGGTGATCGCCGGGCTCGAATTCACGATCGTCGATACCGCCGGGTGGGAAGACGAAGATGCCGAGAGCCTGCCGGGCCGGATGCGCCAGCAGACCGAAGTCAGCCTGGAAGGCGCAGACGCGGCGTTGTTCGTGATCGATGCGCGTGCCGGTCTGACCCCGCTCGACAACGAGATCGCCCGTTGGCTGCACAGCCAGCAGGTACCGGTGATCGCGGTCGCCAACAAGGCCGAGGGCAGGACCGGCGAGGCAGGCGTGCTCGAAGCATACTCGCTCGGCTTCGGCGAGCCGATTGCGTTGTCTGCCGAACACGGCGAAGGCGTCGCCGACCTGTTCGGGGCGCTGTGGCCGCTGATCGGCGACGGCGAGGCCGAGCGCGCTGCGGCAAATCGCGCGGGGGAACCCGCCGAACCGGACGATTTCGTGACCGGTCCGCTCAAGCTGGCGATCGTCGGGCGGCCCAACGCGGGCAAGTCCACCCTGATCAACCGCCTGCTCGGCGAAGACCGCCTGCTGACCGGGCCGGAAGCGGGGATCACTCGCGATTCGATCGCGATCGACTGGCAATGGACCGATCCGATCGACGGCGAGACGCGCGATATCCGCCTGATCGACACCGCCGGGATGCGCAAGCGCGCGCAGGTAGTCGACAAGCTCGAGAAGCTCTCGGTTGCCGATGCCCGCCGGGCGATCGACTTCGCCGAAGTGGTCGTGCTGCTGCTCGATGCCACTCGCGGGCTCGAGCACCAGGACCTCAAGATTGCCAGCCAGGTTCTCGAAGAAGGCCGCGCGCTGATGATCGCGATCAACAAATGGGACATCGCCGAAGACGCCAGTCGCCTGTTCAACGGCATCCGAGCTGCTTTAGACGAAGGGCTGGCACAGGTTCGCGGGCTGCCGCTGTTCGCTGTCAGCGCGAAGACCGGCAAGGGGCTCGACACGATGCTCCACGCCGCATTCGAGATCCGCGAGGCATGGTCCAAACGCGTACCGACATCGGCGCTCAACCGCTGGTTCGACGATGCGCTGGAAGCCAATCCCCCGCCCGCGCCGAAGGGCAAGCGGATCAAGCTGCGCTACATCACCCAGGCGGGCACCCGCCCACCGCGGTTCGTGGTATTCGGCACCCGGCTCGACATGCTGCCCAAGAGTTACGAACGCTATCTCGTCAACGGGATCCGGAAATCATTGGGGTTCGACGCGGTTCCGGTGCGGGTGGTGCTCAAGACTCCGAAGAACCCTTACGCCAAGGACTGAGCGGGCTTCCGCCGGATTGCGAACAGCCGCCGATAGGTCAGGCAACGCCAGAGCCACTCGAGCGGGCCGTAGCCGAAGCGCGCAAGCCACGGCTTCGACCAGGCGAGCATCACGCAGCACCCCGCCAGCGCGACGAGATATAGCTCCGGGCGGGTCAACTGGCCGAACAGCCGCAGCCCCGGTGGCTGGAATACGAACAGCATGACCAGCGACGTGCCGATGTAGTTGGAAAACGCCATCCGCCCGGTTGCGACTACCCGCTGCCCCAACCAACCGCTTGCCACAGGGGCCCACGCGGCCAACAGCGCCACCATTCCCAGCACGACCGGCAGCCGCGCCAATCCACCCGCCCCCATGAATGCGAACATCGTCCCGGCGAAGGTGAAGCCGGTGGCCCTGATCCATAGCGCCAGCAGCACGGTCAGCGCCGAACCGACTGCGATCCCGAGCCAGCCGAAGTGCAACTGGTCGCGCCGATCCACACCACCATCGAATATGCCGAACCTGTAAAGCGCCATCCCGATCAGCATCAGCGGGATCGTCTCGGTCCAGACCATCGCGATCGCCTGGAGCCATTCGAGGCCGTGGTGCATCACCGAATGCACCACGAGGTCGGCATACGAACCGTGCCGTGCGTTCGCGAGCTCGATTGCGGCATCTGCCTTCATCTCGGCAAGCGTTTGGGCGACTTGTCCTGTCATCGCCGCCGGATAGTATGCGCCGCCCCCCTGCCCGCCTTCGGATGCCCAGAACAGCCACAATCCAGCGGCATTGAGAATACCGCCGAATACGAATCCGGTCAGGCCCACCGCCAGCTGCGTTTCGGGCTTCCACCGCAGGCACGCGAGCGCGACCATGCCGCACACCGCATAAAGCGTCAGGATGTCGCCGCGCCACAACAGGAAATAGTGCAAAAGGCCGAACACCAGCAGCCATAACAGGCGCTTGACCTGCAACCAGCGGGTATCTCCGCGCGTCCACGCCCGGTCCATGAACAGCACCATCCCGGCCCCGAACAGCACACTGAACAGCCCGCGAAACTTGCCGTCGACCAGCACGAACTGGGCAATCCACAGCCACCCGTCGATCGGACCGTGGGCAGTGGCAAACCCGTCCGGCCAGGCATAGGCCATGAACGGTTGCCCGAAGCCGACGATATTGGCGAGCAGGATCCCCATCACCGCAATCCCGCGGATGAAGTCGAGACTGGCGAGACGATCCCGCACCGGCTCAGGCGGCGGAACCACGATCCCTCCCGTTTGCACCTCGGCGGGCGCTTCACTTTGCGGAGTATGGCTGCTTGCCATGCCTCTCCCCCTCTCTCCCGGAGGGAAGCAATATCACGGCAAGCGTTGCGGGTAAGCCTTTATCGCGTAACGAGACAGGGCTGGCCGCCAGCCTTGAGCGCATCGCAGGCCGATTGCGCTGCATCGCGGCTCGTCCAGCCCCCGGCCAGAAGCTTCGTCAACCGCCCAGCGGGAACTGTGAGCTTGGTTTTGCCGGCGAGGACCGACTTGCCCGACAGCTGCGACCATAGCTTGTCCGCATTGCCCGCCACCGAGAACGCACCGAGCTGGACCTTCCACGGCCAGCCTGCAGAAGCAGTCGGGGGTGCCGATGGAGCTGCGCGTGCTGGCCGTTCCGGCACCGGAGCCGGAGCGGCTTGGACTACGGGCCTGTTCACCGGGCGGGTTGCGAAGTCCGCCCCGGCCTGCGCCGGGCTCTCGGTCCCGGTCGCGCGCATCGCTTCGGCGACCGCAGCCCGCGCGTCGGCAATCGCCGGTCCACTCGGCGGCACGGCAACGCTCTGCACCGGTTGCGGCATCCGCGCACGTGGAAGGACACTGGCAGGCTTCGCTGAAGCAACCTGGGTGACCTGCGGACTGTCCGCGTCGAGGTCGGCTGCAGCCATCTGGCTGGCCCGTGTGGTGTCGGCATCGGACCGCATCTGTGCGGCGAGCGACTGCGCCTGCTGGCGCTGGGCAAGCGGGATATAGTCGTCCATCTGCTGGATCGCGGGCTTGGCCTGGGGGAGCCCCGCAGCGTTGGCGAGGGTCAGGAGCGCGTAGGCCTTGACCCAATCCTTGGGCAGCAGGTCGCCGTTGAACCGGGCGATCCCCAACAGGTACTGCGCACGCGGATCGCCGCGTCCGGCTGCCGCTTCGATATAAGGCATCGCTTCCTTGCGACGCCCGTCCTGGAACAGCAGCAATCCATAGTTGTCGGCGGCCTTCAAGTGCCCTTTCGCGGCGGCGCGGGCATAATATTCCTCGGCCTTGGCCATATCGACGGGGACCCCGCGACCGAGGCGATAGGCCTGAGCCATGTTGAACAGCGCATCGGGATCGCCCTTCGCCGCCGGACCCTGCCACTCGGCCACCGCCTTGGCGAAGTCGCCCGCGGTCCACGCATCGACCCCGGCCTTGACGTCGGCCAGTGCCGGCGTTGCCACGAACAAGCCGCACGCCGCTGCAATCGTCAGTGGCCCCCAGGGCTTCATGGTCGGTGCGCTCCCCTCTTCCGCTGCAATCGGACGCTGTTCGAACACTGTCATAGTGAACGGCGCGTTAGCAAAGAGTTTCTGGCGACAGGCTTTTTTGGCAGCGGCGGCCACTCGCCCAATATCCCCAGCGTTAACCCAATATTAGGGGTGTAGTGCGATCCCTTTGCCCGACGGGGCGTGTTGTGCGCCCTTTGAAAACGGGAATCAGGGGGACCGGCCTTGCGCGTTCTGGCATTGGCATCGCAAAAAGGTGGCTCTGGAAAGACCACTCTCTCCGGACACATGGCTGTCCAGGCACAGCGCGCTGGCGCTGGCCCGGTCGTGCTTATCGACATCGACCCGCAAGGCTCGCTCGCCGACTGGTGGAACGAACGTGAAGCCGAATATCCGGCCTTTGCGCAGACCACGGTCGCGCGGCTCGCGAACGACTTGCAGATCCTGCGCCAGCAGGGCTTCAAGCTCGCGGTTATCGATACGCCGCCGGCGATCACCATGGCGATCCAGTCGGTGATCTCGGTCGCCGAACTGATCGTCGTTCCGACTCGCCCCAGCCCGCACGACCTGCGCGCCGTGGGTGCTACGGTCGACCTGTGCGAACGCGCCGGCAAACCGCTGATTTTCGTGGTCAACGCTGCTACGCCGAAGGCCAAGATCACTTCCGAAGCCGCAGTTGCCTTGAGCCAACACGGCACTGTCGCTCCGGTCACACTTCACCACCGGACCGATTTCGCGGCCTCGATGATCGATGGCCGCACCGTGATGGAAGTCGACCCCGAGGGCCGTTCCGCCGCCGAAATTTCGGCACTTTGGAACTACATCTCGGATCGCCTTGAGAAGAATTTCCGGCGCACCGTGTTCGCCGCGCCCGGCGCTGCGACTGCTGTGCCGGCTCCCGGCATCCATCGCCCGCAGGGTGGCTTCGGCCGCCGGGTGGCCCAGTAAACTCGAACGGGAGGCACCAGGTCGATGGCCGATGCGAATTTCGCCTCTCTCAGCCCGACTTTGCTGGCCCGCAAGGGTGGCGCAAAGCCGGCCATGCGCCCTCAGCATGCGCTGATGGCAGCGATGCCCGGTGGCAGCCAGAACCTTGCCGCCAACAGCGACAAGCTCGAGGACCTCGGGTGGAACGACATGGGCGACGAATCACATGCATCGCCCGTCGAGCCGATCCACCTGACACCCTCCCCGCACAATCCGGAAGCGGACGCCGAGAGCGAAGCCAACGACCGTGAGACGGCCGAAACGCTCGCCGAGAAGCGCCGCCCGGCGATCCTGTTCCAGCAGGATGAAATTGCCCGGCGGGTCGCCGGCAACGATGTCGATGCACCGGTCGCCAAGCCGGCGAACAGGCCAGTCGCATCGAAACGCCCGGCCAGGGGAGCATCGTTGAAGCAGTCGAAACGCGCGGCGTTTACGCTGCGGCTCGACCAGGAACGCCACATCAAGCTGCGCCTCGCGACCACGATCCGCGATTGCAGCGCCCAGCAACTCGTCACCGAAGCGCTCGATGCGCTGATCGCCGAGATGCCCGAACTCGAAACTCTCGCCGCACAGGTCAAGCGGCGCTGACAGCGTCTTGCCCAAGGGGGAACCGACCATGAACCGCACCACTCGCAACACCCGCATGCTGGCTCTCGTAGCCGGCACCGCGCTTGCCACGATCGCACTCGGCGGCTGCGCGACGCAAGCGGCTCCGCGCGCCGACCTCTCGGCCAACCGGGCCGAAGTGGCGCTGCAAAAGGGCAATGCTGCGAAGGCAGTCGATCACGCAGAGGCCGCCGTGCTGGCCGATCCGCGCAACGCGCAGTATCGCGCGATGCTCGGTGCCGCATATATGGATGCAGGCCGGTTCGACTCGGCCGAGACTTCGTTCGACGATGCGATGAAGCTGGGCGACAATTCCGCCCGGACCGCGCTGAGCTATTCGCTCGCAGCGACCGCTGCGGGCCACCAGCAGAAGGCCCTCGCGGTGCTCGATGACTGGAAGAAGGACATTCCTGCTGCCGATCTGGGCCTCGCCTATGCGCTCGCGGGCAACACCGGCCAGGGCGTCAAGATCCTGGCAGGCGCGATCCGCTCGGGCGACAACACGCCCAAGACCCGCCAGAACCTCGCATATGCCTATGCGCTGGCAGGCAACTGGGCCGCTGCCCGGATCATGGCCGCGCAGGATGTTCCCGGCGACCAACTCGGCGATCGCATGAGCAAGTGGGCCGCAATGGCCCGCCCGGAAGACACCGGGACGCGCGTCGCGTCATTGCTTAATACCACGGTGGACAGCAGCGATCCGGGCCAGCCGGTCCAGCTCGCGCTGGCCAACAACCCGACCGCAGAACAGCTTGCCGCGCAGGCTGCCGCCTATGCCGCACCCGACGCCGAAGCGAGCCCTGCCCCGCAGGTTGCCGATGCAAGCGGCGAACTGGCACCGCTCGACCCGAATGCCTCGACTGCCCGCCCGGCGGTAGCGGTTGCCGACGCCGCCCCGGCTGCGCCGCAGACTTTCGACGCTGCATTCCAGGCACCCGCTCCGGAAGGTGCCAGCGCACCGCAGATGATGCAGTCGGCGATCAAGTTCGTGTCCGACCCGGTGGTCCAGCAGACCCCGACCCGCTTCGGCGCGGTTTCACCCGATGCCAAGCAGGCGATGGTCGCCAATCGTCCGGCGAACCTGGGCAACGGCACCCACCTGGTGCAGCTCGGCTCGTTCCTTAGCGAACAGGGCGCACGGCGCGCCTGGGGCATCTACGCCAAGCGTTATGCCGAACTGTCGAACTACGACATGGTGATCACCGAAGCCAACGTGCGCGGCAAGCACTACTACCGCGTTTCGGCCGGTGGCTTTGCCCGCACCGGTGCAGACAACATGTGCTCGAGCGTCAAGGCGCGCGGCTATGGCTGCATCGCCTGGGCCGAAGGTCACCCGCTACCGGGCGCGGTCGACAGCGGCATCATGATGGCGAGCCGCTAAGCCGCAATCGAATTTCGCTAGCGCCAAGACCCCTTCCGGTTCGCGCCGGGAGGGGTTTTGCTTTGCCCATTACCCGACCGGCACCCCGCCCTTGAACAACGCGGTCACCCGTCCCTGGGTGGGCTGTCCGTCGAACGGGGTATTGCCCGCGCTCGCTTCCATTTTCCGTCGATCGACCACCCACGGGCGTTCGGGATCGACGATGGCTATGTCCGCTTCGAGCCCCTCGGCCAAGCTACCTGCTTCGACCCCGAGGATCCGCGCCGGGTTCGTGGCGAGAAGTTCGACTGCTCGTTGCAGGTCGATTACTTCGTCGCGGACCAGCGTCAGCGTCATAGCCAGCAGCGTTTCGGCTCCCGCCATGCCGGGTTCGGCATCGGTAAACGGCAGACGCTTGTCTTCCGGGCCGCGCGGATCGTGCCCGCTCGAGACCACGTCGATCGTCCCGTCGGCCAACGCTGCAACGACCGCCTGACGATCTTCCTCGGTCCGCAGCGGGGGCGACAACCGGGCAAAAGTGCGGAAGTCCATTGTCGCAAGGTCGGAAAGCATGAAATGCGCAGGGGTCACGCCCGCTGTCACTTGGACCCCGCGTGCTTTCGCCGCACGCACGAGATCGAGTGCCGTGCGCGTCGTCACCTGCCGCAGGTGCAAGCGAGCGCCTGCCAGTTCGGCCAACGCGATATCGCGCGCCACCGCCAGCGCTTCGGCTTCGGCAGGCGCAGCGGGCAGTCCGAGCTGGGTCGCGATCTCACCCGCAGTCGCCACTGCGTTCTTTGCCAGCCCGCCGTCTTCGGCATGGCTGACCACCACCATGTCGAGCATCGCGGCATACTGCAGCAAGCGCAGCATCACGCCCGAATCCGCAATCCACCGCCGCCCGGTGGCGATCGCCCGCGCCCCGGCATCGCGCATCAGGGCAATCTCGGCCAGTTCGGTGCCCGCGAGCCCGGCGGTCGCGGCAGCCAGCGGGTGGACCCACAAGTCGGGCTTGCCGCTCTTGGCGATGAAGTTGATCCGCGCCGGGTAGTCGAGCGGCGGGTTCTGGTCGGGCATCAACGCCGCACGGGTGATCCCGCCGAAGTGAAATGCGCCCTTGTCGATTGCGAACACGCCGAGGTCGACCAGCCCCGGCATGACCAGCGCACCGGCGGCATCGACGATCTCGTCGCCGTCCTCCGGCCCGGCAAAGCCCGCAATCACCCCGTCGACCAGCCGGATCGCGCTTTCGCGAACTCCTGCGGGGGTGACCAGCTTGCCGCCGGTGATAGCGAGCGGACGCGCCTGTTTCATGCGCCCTCTCCCCAACCTTTGACCCCGCGTCGGCGGCGGGTCAGCACGTCGAGGCAGGCCATGCGCATCGCTACGCCCATCTCGACCTGGCGGGTGATGATCGAGCGGTCGAGCATGTCGGCCACGTCGCTGTCGATCTCGACTCCGCGATTCATCGGTCCGGGATGCATCACCAGCGCATCGGGCGCAGCGCGCTCGAGACGGTCCTTGGTCAGCCCGTAGAGGTGGTGGTATTCGCGCGGCGACGGAATGAATTGCCCGCTCATCCGCTCGTTCTGGAGCCGGAGCATCATCGCCACGTCCGCCCCGGCCAACGCGGCATCGAAGTCGTGGAACGCCTCGACACCCATTGCCTCGACATGGCCCGGCATCAGCGACGGAGGCGCGCACAGCCGCACGCTGGCTCCCAGTGCCTGCAGGCAAAGGATATTCGAGCGCGCCACGCGGCTGTGCAGGATATCGCCGCAAATCGTCACCGTCAGCCCGGTGAAGTCTTCAGCGGAGTGCCCCCGTCCGCGCAACGCATGGCGTAGCGCGAGCGCATCGAGCAGGGCCTGCGTGGGGTGTTCGTGCTGCCCGTCACCGGCATTGAGCACCGGACAATCGACCTGCTCGGCGATCAGCTCGACCGCGCCCGAACTGCCATGGCGGATCACGATGGCATCGGCGCGCATGGCATTGAGCGTGATCGCGGTATCGATCAGCGTCTCGCCCTTCTTCACGCTCGACTGCGCGGCGTGCATATTGACCACGTCCGCGCCCAGTCGCTTGCCGGCGATCTCGAAGCTCAGCAGCGTGCGGGTCGAGTTTTCGAAGAACGCGTTGATCACCGTCAGGCCCGACAGCAGGTCGATATGCTTCGAGGCGCCACGGTTCATTGCGACCCACTGTTCCGCCTCTTCGAGCAAGAACAGGATCTCGTGCCGTTCGAGCCGCCCGATCGCCAACAGGTCGCGGTGCGGAAAGGCGCGCGCGCCCGCCGGATAACGGCCCGCTGGAGTGCCAGTCGCCGAAGATTTTTCCGCCGATGTCATTGAAGCCATGCCCTTGGTCGAGTGCCGTCGGCGGGTCAAGCGGATTCGGGTGGCATCGCGCAGTTCGAACCTCTAGACCCTTGGCAAACAACGATCCTGGAGAATTCCCCCGCATGTCATTTGCCCGCAAGGTCTGGCACCTCATCGTCGCTATCAAGGACGGGTTGGCGCTGGTTTTCCTGCTGCTGTTCTTCGGCGCGATCTATATGGTGCTCTCTGCCCGCCCCAACCCGGGCCATGTCAGGAACGGTGCGCTCCTGCTCGACCTGAACGGCTCGATCGTGGAAGAAAAGGCGCGGATCGACCCGCTTTCGGTGCTGATGTCGCGCGAGGCCCCGGCACAGGAATACGATGTGCAGGACCTCGTCCACGCGATCGACACTGCCGCGAAGGACGACCGGATCAAGGCGATCGCGCTCGATCTCTCGCGCTTTACCGGCGGCGGACAGGTCAACCTCGAGACCGTCGGTGCGGCGCTCGACCGGTTCCGTGCGGCGAAGAAGCCGGTATTGGCCTACGCTACCGCCTACACCGATCCGGCGGTGCTGCTGGCATCGCACGCCAGCCAGGTCTGGGCAGATCCGATGGGCGGTGCGATCGTCACCGGCCCGGGCGGAACGCACCTGTACTACGGCGACCTGCTCAAACGCTTCAACGTCGAAGCGCACGTGTTCCGGGTCGGCACCTACAAGAGCGCGGTCGAACCCTATTCGCGCTCGGACATGTCCGAGCCTGCGCGCGAGAATTACACCCAGCTCTACGGCTCGCTGTGGTCCGAATGGAAGGCAGGCGTCGAAAAGGCACGACCCAAGGTGAAACTGGCTGAAGTGACCACGGACCCGGTGGCATGGGTCAAGGCAGCAAACGGCAATTTCGCCAAGGCCGCGCTCGACGCCGGGCTGGTCGACAAGCTCGGCGACAAGGCGCAATTCGGCAAGGCGGTTGCGGGCATCGTCGGCGCCGATCCGTGGGACGACACCCCCGGTTCGTTCGCCAGCACCAAGCTCGACGACTGGCTTGCCGACAACGAGCCGAAGGATAGCGGCAAGCCGATCGGGGTAATCACCATCGCGGGCGAGATCGTCGACGGTGACGCAGGGCCCGGCGAGGCCGGCGGCGACCGGATCGCCGGACTGCTCGACGATGCGCTGGGCGACCACCTTGCAGGGTTGGTCGTGCGGGTCGATTCGCCGGGCGGTTCAGTGCTCGCGAGCGAGGAAATCCGCCGCGCGATCCTGCGGGTGAAGGCGCAAGGGATTCCGGTCGCGGTATCGATGGGCAACCTCGCGGCGAGCGGCGGCTACTGGGTCTCGACCCCGGGCGACCGGATCTTCGCTGAGCCCGACACGATCACCGGATCGATCGGTATTTTCGGCATCATCCCGACTTTCGAGAAGACCCTCGCCGACTACGGCGTGCATTCGGACGGCGTGCGGACCACGCCACTCAGCGGCCAGCCTGACATCCTCGGCGGGTTAACTCCCGAGACCGAACAGGTCATGCAGACCGCGATCGAGGAAGGCTATCGCCAATTCCTCGACCGGGTCGCCAAATCGCGCAAGATGACCCCCGACGCGGTCGACAAGATCGCGCAAGGGCGGGTGTGGGATGGCGGCACCGCACGCCAGATCGGGCTGGTCGACCAGTTCGGCGGACTGCCCGATGCGCTCGACTGGGTCGCCAAGCAGGCCAAGCTCAAGCCCGGCGAATGGCACGCCGATTACCTTGGTGAGACCCCCACCCGCTTCGATTCGATATTCCGCCGACTTGTCAGCCGGGATTCGGGCAGCGATGCGGCGATCTCGACCGGGCCGGACCTGTTCGCCCGGCTCGCTGGCGAACAACAGCTGCAGCTGGGACAGATTTCGGGCGATCTCGACCGCATGATGCGCGTCGAAGGGATGCAGGCCTATTGCCTCGAATGCGTCCCGGCAGTGCAGTCGCGCGGGACGCAAAAGGCCAACGGTTGGCTGGTCCGGCTAATGGCGCTGGTGCACTGATCGAAGCTTGCCAAGGCGGCGAGGCGATGGCAAAGGCGCGCCTCCGCAAACGAGATGGGCGCGTAGCTCAGCGGTAGAGCACACCCTTCACACGGGTGGGGTCACAGGTTCAATCCCTGTCGCGCCCACCATCTCTTCAATGACTTAGAAGGGATGGTGTCGATTTCCATGAAAAAAACATGAAAAAGAGGGTGTGAGGAAGGCGGGCATAGGCTCACCCTGTGCTCCAGCTTTTTTAAACCGTCTCTGCGTCAAGGATGCTCTGAATTGCTAGGCCTTGTAGCGGTCAGAGCTATCCAGCCCCGTCCGGTAGCCGTGAATGCGGGTTTCGGTAGAGGGCCAGCGGGGCGTGATGTTCCGAAGGAAAGGATCGTCCGTCATGTCGGACCGGATAGAGGCGATATCATCCGCACTTAGGCCAAGGGCGGGTCCAATGAGGGCGTCGATATTGTCCACCACCGCATCAATCGCGCTGGCGTGATCGGACTCGCGATATTGCTTCACGATGGCATCGAACTTATCACGCGTCTCGGCATCGGGCGGGATGGGCAAATCGAGAATGGTTGCCCGGTCCACCATGTTCTTTGACGTTCCGGCACGGGCTGAAAGAGCGGTCGCCAAACCAAGGGCAGCCGCTTCGTCCGGCACCTTGACCCAATCGATCAGATATTCGGAAATCTGGAGGTGCCAGCCATCCCCTTCCACGGCGGGTTTGCAACCGGGGGCAAGTTCGATTGCCTCGGTCCCCTTGTTAAGGCTCTCGGACCATTCGACCTTGTTGCCCGTCTTTTTCACCGCGTCCTTGACGACCTCGCGAAATGGCTGGAGCGGCAAATGATCGAGCGCCGCAAACATGGCGGCTTCGGTGCGGAAATGATTTTCGCAGGCGCTGACAAGATCGCCGCGCAACGCCTCCAATGCCTCGGACTGGCCGACGATGGCCTCGTTCCAAGGAAGCAGCCGCAAGTTCGTCGGATAGACGTGGCTACGGTTCATGTTGAGATACGACATTCGGCAGTTCAGCGCATAAAAATAGCGGTAGATGCGCGATACGAACATTAGGTCAAAGGGCACCTCTACCAACCCGTCGCGCGGGCCAAAGATCGTCGCTGTGTTAGTGAAAACGAGCTTGGCCGGATCGAACGGGACAGCATTCGGGCAAGTTGTGATTTGCGCCACCGCATAACAGCGTTTGGGAAGTATCTTGCCTAGTCGGAAAATCCCCATGTCGCTGGCTTTGGAAATGTCGATATCCTGATCTTGAGGCGAACCCGTCAACGCCGTGGCAATGATGTTTTCGCCCTTGTAAACATCCACCCCATTGCCGGACTTTGCAGTGGCCTTCTTTCCACGGAAAGCTAGGCCGCCCCCGCACATGGACCGCTTTTCCCACATGATTGTGTTCAGCTTCGGAGCATCAAGGCTGACTGATCCGCGCCCCTCGCCCTTCTTTTTGTACCAATATTCCTGAAAGGCCGATGACATCTGCGGATTGGCCCGCAGCTTGTTTATGATCGTCCGCCGTTCGGGGGTGATCCGGGTAACAATGCGACCATCCGGGGTGAAAAGGTCGGCATAATCAAGATGCGAGCCGGGGATGCCAGCAAGATCGAAGGTGGGGCGTTTAGTGCCATCACCGAAATCAATGCAGCTTTTATCCGCCAGCTTGATGATGACCTGATCCGGTTCCCACCGCGTCCGGTTCCTATCTGACAGGCTTTGCCATGACGCAGCGTTGGCAGGGGTGGCCTTCGCCAAACGTGCATCAATCCACGGTTGCAAACGAGCGGCGCGGACTTGGTTACGCAGGGCCTTCCGATCCGGCAGGGGTTCCGACTTGTCCAGAAATTTGGGGTCAAGCGGCAACCTGGGCGCACGGGCCTCGGCAATCAGGACGATGGGGAGAACATCGGCGTCAAACACGTTGCGCCAGATAACTTCCAAATCGACAATTTCCTTGATCGTCCACCGACCTTCTGAACCGAACAAGCGACGCAATTCGCCGTTTTCCTTCGTCCCGCACAAGGCGAGCGGAACCACGAAGCCTAGCCGTCCGGCCCCTTCCCCCCACTGGTTCGGGCGGCGGCACCAGCCATCGAGAGCGCGGTAGATGAAAAGAGCATAGAGATTGGCTTCGGCGGAAATGCCCTTCCAACCGTCGTGATCGCTTTCGAAATATTGGGTTGTCGCTTCGTCCAGCGGCCCGGAGCGTTCAGGCCGGACATAGGGCGGGTTGCCGCCGATCCCGCCATATTCGGGACAATCCAGTTCAACAAAGCGCCCATGCTGGGCAAATTCGACGCCGGGACGAATGATGCTGTTCGCCTTGTCGCTGATCGCAATATCCGGGAATTCCTCGGCAACTATCAAGTCATCCTTGAAGCTGAGGACGTGCCAGAGGATTTGGATTTGAGCCAAGACGGCGGAGAAGGTGTTGAGGTCGTTGCCCGCAAGCCGATCCAGCGCGGCGACAACTTCGGCATAGGTAGCAAGGCCCTGATCGGCATCCTCTCCGACAACTTGCTGATAGCGTTCGATGAGGAACGTGCCGCTCCCGCAGGCCGGGTCCATGAAACGGTCTTCCGGCTTCAGTTCCAGCCGGTCAACGATGTAGCGGGCGATTGAAGGAGGAGTGTAATATTCACCGAACTTCTTGCGCTGCTCCCGGTCAAGGAAGCGGTCGTAAACGCCCGTCAGAATGTCGCCTTTGACCGTTGTGAAATCGTAGCGCGATAGCTGATACATCGCCCATTCGATTGCGTTGGAAAGGTTGCCGTCATTGGTGGCGAAGACCCAATCCAGCTCCGTTTCATCGAATGCCGCCGCATACAACGCCTGAGCCTTCTCATAGGCCATTTTCAGCAGGCGCGTGTATCCGAAGGTAAACTTCTCCCGCAGCTTCTGGAACGCCTCCACGCCGCCGTTGCAGAGGAAGCGATTGACTCCGAAAAATCCATGATCTTCGAAAAACCGGATCAACAGAATACGGGCAAGGATGAGGTTCGCGGTTTCGGTCGCGAACATCTCCAAGACCTTTCTTTCCTCCTTGGCGTTGTTCTCCTTGGCGTTCACCCGCGCCTTGAATTCGGGCAGACCATCAAGCGCCAGCCGGGCGATGCTACCAGCCCTTTTCAGCTTGCGATTGAGGCGAGCAACGTCACCGCCATAGGTCATCGCCAACTCATAGTTGTCGGGCCTTGCCGTCACGGTCAGCGTGTAGGGGTCAAACACGGCATCGGGGTATTTTCCCGCAAACACCTTCCACGCCTCGGAAACATCGGTCGCCATGCTGAGGACCGATTGAAGCGTTCCAAGGGTAGACTCTTGCAAATGGCCGGTGGTGCTGCGCAGCGTCTCATAGAAGTTGCGACGGGCAACAGTGACCTGATTTTCCTGCCTCTTGGTGGCCTTGTCCGGGATCGTCAGCTTTTCAGTGGCTATCAGGCTGGTGTCGCCTTCCCGGAACGCCTTCAACCGCTGGGGTACGCCAGCCACGCCATAAGACAACCGAGCAAAGGTGGTCCGGAACCCAGCTTCGTCCGCCGCTGAGTCCAGTGCAAAAACGATATCGTTCGCGCTGTCATGGGTGGAATTCATCGCCGGACGGGCGACGATGACCTTCGGGTCGGCCATGACAAACCATGCCGTGTCCGGGCGGATGTATTTCGCCTTTTGCGCGAAGATCGCTTCTCGCTTGCCAGCCGTCGAGAATGCGTCGTGTTCGTCCTTCGCCTCGACAACCATCCAGTCGATATCAAGCGATTTGCCATTACGGTCCATGATGCCGGATGGCGCTCGGCAAGTTACGTCCGGCCTTCCGGCCTCTCCGGCAATATCAATGTGAACCGAACTACGTGGATAACCCAAAACATCGCAAAATATGTCGCGGAGCGGGCCGTACATGGCCGCTTCCTGACCTTTCTTAGTTTCGCGTATCGTTCGAATTGCTTCGTCAAATGCGCTTACTGCTTGCTTAACTGCCTGCGCCACCTAGCCCCCTTTTGATGCAGCTAAATCCTAGGAGCCGCCTAATACAACAACATCGCCGACACAGAGACTTCGCCAACGTGGTCAGTCGCATGAGGCTGGCATAGCAGCGCCAGCCGCCCAACGCCAAGAGGTGAGCTTGGACTAGGAGAAGAGCTTGTTGAGCAACTTCGGTTCACTGGCCTTCAGCCGCTCCAGCATATTATTGACGTAGAACATATCGGGCGCGGCATTCACGGGAAGCACGACCACGGCGTAGTCCGGCTGATCCTTGTTCAAGGTGAAGGTCACCAGCCCCACCCCGTGGATGCTGCAAAGCGACTTCAGGCGGTTCATATCGTCGCTGCTCGTGGAATTGGGCACCACGATATAGCTCTTGTGCGAAAACAGCCTGTAAGCGACCGCCTGTCCAAAGGCGACCACAGGTTGATTGGGCACCGCCTTGATTTCGGCGGTGACAATCTGCGGTTCGAATTTGAAGATGTCCTGCGCGCGGGGCTTGAGCACGCCAATGACGTCAGGGGTGCCCCACTTGCCGCCAAGGCTTGAACCGCCCAGCGCCGCCGCCTGTGTCGCCTCGTCGTTCTCTTCCAGCCATTCCGCGAAGCTGTCGTAGAAGACCTGCTCCGTGAGCGCATCCGCTCCAGGGATCGCGGCCAAGACTTTGACCCCGTCCGCTTCCGCTTGTTGCGCGCTGGCATCCGCATCTTCGGCGGCAACATACTTGGCGAGCTGATAGGTGCCCCGCGCCACCTTCACGATGTCATTGGAGATCACGAAAAGGTTCTGGAGCGCGCCATGTATGGAATTTTGCGGTGTTTCGGGGGCATCGGCATGAATGCGAGACATGAGAGCGCCCCATCTAATGCCGCCGGTTTCGGCCTCAAGGATTTCTCGCGCCTTGGCTTGGATCTGGCTCCTATTGAGCTTCATGGTCGCCCCCGTTTCAATCTCCTAGCCTGTGGGCATATCCGGTGGGCGGCTGGAAACAAGGACTTTCGGGAATCAGAGCAATGATTGAAACCGCGTTATGGATTGAAATGTAAAACAATCATCTTCACGTAGAGCACGACTCTTGAAAAGGATTGCTGTCCAATATGAGTTCCGGTCTTGAGCTGAAACCCACGTCAGAACCGTCAGAGATCGACTGGGAAGATGCAGACGGGGCAGTTGAAGCCATGGTCGAATGGTTTCTCGCCAACTTCGAAGACCCGGCTATGGAGACGCCATACGAAAGTGCAGAGGGCGGCTACATTTACATTTGGGGCGGGCCTTATGACGCGCAAGTAGAGCTTTGGGATGCGTTCCCAGATGCGAGTGAAGAGCTGATTGAGCGGGCGGTAGATGAAATTCAGTCTGACGGGCTGTTTGATTGGGCACCGGCTGGGATTCGAATCCAGCCGGATGACCTGCCCGATGATGACGCCCCACACCCATCGCTAGAGGAAAGGCTGGAAGCCCTTGGGGAGCAACTGGACCGGATAGAACAGCACATCGCCTACTGGCGGGATCGCGCTCCTCAAATGGGGCACAACGGCCCGCCCGATGAGTTTCGGCTTGATCCTGATGATGAAGACCTAGTCGCAGCAGAAGCAAGCGTCGCCGAAGTTCGGGGTGAGTTGGCTAAGCCGGACAGGGCTAATGCTGCGGACGCGGAAGTAATCCAAAAGGCCGAAAGCGCATTTAAGCGGCTGGCAGACAAAATCCGTGGCTGGATCAAAGCCGGTCTGGGCGCGCTTGCTCTCGGCGCTATCGGGGGAGCTGGGAAGGTTATGGGCGAGGCAATAGCCAAGGACCCTGAAAAATTCTGGAGCGAATTGACAGAAGCAGGTTCGACGCTTGCGCATTGGGCCGAACATTTGATCGGTTTGCTTTGAATTGGCAGATTAGGCCAGACTGCCTCCGTTCACCTTCTGTAAGGCCGCCATCAATTGGGCGATTAGCGCGGGATCGAAAGCCGGTCCGGATTGCGCTTGTCCCAGCCCACTTATCAATTCCGCCTGCCGCGCGGCTGGCACCTTGCCATAGCTCGTTAGGGTCGTGAGCACCCTCTCGTGCCCGATATTCTGCGACCATGCCTTAAATTGCTCTGGTGTCGTGCAAAGTCGCTCGCCAAGCTGCACCAGCGCGTCGCGGAAACAGTGCGGGTTAAAGTAGGGTAGGCCTGCCGCCGCGAAGGCGTCCCGGTAAATTGCGCGGATCGGCCCGGTGCCGCTCCAGTGTTCGCGGGCGAGGCCGATGGCCTGAAAGCCGCGTTGCTCGCCCAGTCCCACCAGGGTCTTAGGAAACAACGGATCATCTTTGCCCCAATGCAGCCGGGTGTGCAGGTGTTCGCACCAGTCAGTCACGATTTGCAGCGCATCGCCGCCCACGGGGTAAAACCACGTGGTGAAGGTCTTGCTGGCCTTCGTGCGCACGTCACGCGCGTCCTGATGGATGCAGCCCTGCTCCAGTTCGATATGTTTGAACTTCAGGGTCGCCAAGGCGGCCGCGCGCGCGCCGGTAAGCAGCGCCAGCGCCATAAGCGCCCGGTTGCGCAGCTCAATATCCGTCCCGGCTGGCATGGTCGCCAGCACGTGATGCACCTGTTCTATCGTTGGCACCGGCTTTTCGCGAGTCGCCTTGGCAATCCTCACGTCCTTGTCGGAAAGGTTGAAATAGTCCGCGTCGGCATAGGCAATCTTGCTCTTGTAACCCGGCTGGCCTGCGAGCCAGATGAAGAATTCGCGCAAAGCCGAAAGGGTCGAGTGAACCGTCGCGCGAGACAGGGGCTTGCCGGTGCGCACGTTCTTTTCAGTGTCAAGCCGCCGCTTGAAGGCAACGCCCTGCTCCCGGTGGAACTTCCTGAAGTCCTTATACCCTGTCGCCTCTTCGAAGCGGGCAAGCGCCTTTGCGATGGGATCGATCGATGCATCATCGCGCCGCCGCGCTTCCTTCAGATAGTGGAAGTATTCCCGCTTGATCCGGGTGTTCGCAGCATTGTGTCTTGCCATTGTTCAAGCTCCCTTCGGATTGTCACAGTTTGGGGAAGGATGCGCCCGCGCATCTATGCTTGAAGGTGCCTGCGTGATTTGCACGGCCAGTCCGGGCATTCTGGCGGCAATATCGGCCTGCCGGGCATTCTGGTGCATCAGGGTGCCGCACGTCTCGCATAGGGCTTTCAGGTTGCCCGTGACGGTATTGGCAGGGGTGTATTCGACCATGCCCAGCGCAGCTGCTTTCGGCTCCCGGCATTTGAAGCAATACATCTGCCCCGGCTGGCACGGGCGCTTCCTGGCGTTTGTGCGCTTCGCCCACCACGCCTGAAATTCGCTGCCAATGATCAGGATGGGTTTCGCCCCGTCGAGCACGGGCAGGCCTTCCCTGATCCATTGGCGCACCGTGTTGCGATGCACCCCCAGCAGATCGGCCAGCTCGAAGACGCTGAAAGACCGGTGCAGCTTGGCAAGGCGCGGATTGATCCGGCCCATCGCTTCGCCCGTCAGTCCTGCTTTTCGACCAGCCGCCGGAGCGACTCCGCCGTGATCAGCCGCCGCCGCCCCATCTTCCGGGTGTCGAGCTGGCCGGTGCGCATAAGCTCGTAAACGGTGGTGCGCCCCACACTCAGCGCATCGGCAGCATTAAGGATCGAAACGAGAAGCTTTTCCATCGGATATTTCCCTGCAAAGTGCCAGCGAATGCCAGCGGATGCAGGAAACATCGGTCCGAAAGAATCGAACGAATAGCGGTCGCAAAAAAATCAGCGATTCAATTCGCCGTCATGATTTGCGCTTCGCACCAGCGCTATCGCGCCCATGCTTTTGAGCCAGTTTTGGCCAAACTCTTTGGTTGAAGCCACGCTCTGAAAGGCCGGAGCCAAATCTTGCCATCGCAGCGCTTCTAAAGTCGCTCTTTGATCGCTTCTTTTTAGGATCATTGGCAAACTCTTCCAAAAGCCACCTCTCACACTCGCGCTCGACGGAAGCAATGGATGGCTGCGCAGTTGGCAATGCCTCTGATGGCGGCGTAACGGCTGGCCACTTCTCCATGATCTCACTGCGAAGAAAGCGAATGTCATCCGCCTCATCTGGCCAAGTCATCGAAATCCAACCCTCTTGAAGATTGAACACCAGTTCCGGGATGTGGCTCCCCAGCCCGCCCATGTGACGGACAAGTTCCTCCCATGCGACCGAAATGCAGGTGCAATGCCGCCAAGACTCAAATCGATAATCAGAAAGCGCGCCACACTTGCAGTGCACAAACGAAATCTCGGTATGCAACCATCCAAGTGACTTCGTAGCGTATTGCCACACCCCTCCTTCTGCCACTGCTTCTTCAGCATCATTCATTGGTTGGCAGAAGAGAGGCATTCTAGCCATCGCACGAAAGTCCCTTGTCGCAATCCATGTGAGCGCCATTGGAAAGGTCCAAACGGGGTTTTGCTTGGTCTCGGGTAACGAAAACCTCTCAACGCTCCAACGATGGCTGAGCGCCTCTTCGAGTGCATCTCGGGCGCGAAGTCGAAGATTGTCCCAAGGACCAACCCACTCGTAAATCTCGGTGACTAGGTTCTCCCAACCTTCGATCTCTTCGCCATTCTTGACGACGAGCAACTCATAGAGCGCGCGAAACCATACGCGTGTTCCTGTGGGGAAATCCTCAAGCAGTGGATGGCTAGGCGGCAGTGTCGCCAAAGCGAAATTCGGCCCAGTCTCGCTTTCGTCTGCGTAATCCGAGATTACTTTGCAAAGCCTAGCCAGTGCAGGTGGCCACTCATATGGCTCTTCCTGCAACTGGAAAATCTCGAACGCTGTCCAGCCGCTCATCCATTCAGGTTCGGGCAGCCAGTCTCGCCCCGGAAGGTCTTGATCTCTGTGCTGGAGCGGTGGCTCCCCAGCTTGAATGTCGTTCTCAATTAGATGCTCGCGAAAACGCAAAAGCGTTTTCTGCACGGTCGCCAGAGAGCCTTCGCGCGGGATCAATAACGGATTTCGATTTGGCTCGTCTTCGCTCAACCCGCTTCCCTCGCGGTTCCCAGATTGAATTGGGGAAGCACGCGGGAAACGCGCTTTTCGGCTGGCCTGCCTATCCCCGTGCAGAGACTATGGAAAAATTCTGAAGGCGTTCAAGCTCATTGCTTGACTGGAGAAAAAGTATTCCACTGCTAGATGGCGATACTCGCCAGTGCCTCTTCTGCATCATCGCGCACAAGGTGGCCGTAGTGGCTTTCGATCATTGCAACGCTCGTGCCAGATAGCTGCGCCACAGTCAGGATCGGCAGACGCGCGCGGATCAAATCCGTGATAACGCTATGGCGCAGCGTATAGGCTGACGCAGCACCGGGCAGACCAGCCGCCTTCACCGCTTCCTTGATCGGGTATTTCCAAGCGTCTTTGTTCCATGCCTCACCGCCAGCGCGCGCGAATATCGGCGCGGCTGGCAGTTTGTCCTTCACCTGATCGGCAAAGAAATCGGCAATGACTTGCGGCAAGGAAATCTGGCGCGGATTGCCATTCTTGTCCTTGCCAATTGTGAGCGAGCGGGTGCGTTTATCGAAGTCGCGCACTGTCAAACCCGCCAGAGCGCCGGGGCGAAGCGGCAAAAGGCAGAGCGCCTTCACAAAAGGCCGCGCTTCCTCGCAAGTCGCATCGATCAACTTGCGGCGTTCATCCCGGTCGAGATACAGCTCGCGGCGCTTGTCAGCTCCTTTGAAAGGGCGAAGCGCCTCTTGCCATGCCGCATCCGTATTTGGCGCACCGGACTTTAGGACCATGCTCAGCGCGGCGCGTAGCGGCACCATGTCGCGATTGACGGTCGATTTGGCTCGTTCCTTCCAGCGCTTCTCCCCATTCTTGCTCCGTGTGAGCATGGCCGGTGCCTGTTCCAGACGTTTACGCCACGCCTTCAATTGGTGCCGCCTCAATTTGTCGAGCTTCACCTTGGAAATTGGATCGGAATAGACGTGGCGGCGAAAGACCCCTTCGGCAATCGATCCGGGCTTTTGCTCCAGATAGGCTTCGCAGGCATCCTTGACCGTCACCATCTCGCAGGCGCGCTCGCCCCCGCTTTCGACAGTCTCGGCCCAGCCTTCCGCGTCGGCCTTGGCCTGCTTGAAAACGTCGTGCCCCGTTAGAGTGCCATAATCGCCCAGCCGCTTGCGAGAATTGCGATTGGTTTCGCCGTCATAAAAGCGTGCAAACCATGTGCCGCCTGCCTTCTTCTTCGATGGCCGATAGCCGAGATAGACCCCTTGGCGCAGGCGTTGCCAGTGCGGCTCATCCCCCGCCTTTGGCCTCAGTTTTTCGCGCTCTCCAATGCGGCTCAGATCGGGCATTTTCGGGGCACTCCAAAATCCATGAAAAAAACATGAAAAACATGGACGGACACGTCTGAACGCCCATAACTGTTTTTATTGGATTTTATCGTCCGCGTAAAGCCGCTGATGCCCGCTTTCCCACCCTTCACACGGGTGGGGTCACAGGTTCAATCCCTGTCGCGCCCACCATCTCGAAAGCCCGCCCGCTCGATTTGAGCAGGCGGGCTTTTCGTTTCCCGGTTCGGGCTTGTCGTCCGTCAGGAAGTGCGCACGTGGGCGAGGAATTCGCCAACCTGCGCGCGCAGTGTGCCAGCCTGCTGTTCGAGCTCGGTCGAAGACGTCAACACCTGGTTCGCCGCGCTGCCGGTGGCCAGCGAGGTTTCGCGGACCATCGAGATATTGGCCGATACGTCTTCGGTGCTGCGCGCGGCGCGATCGATGCTGCGCGCAAGGTCCTGTCCGGCGACCGACTGCTGATCCACCGCGGCAGCGATCGAGACCGCAGTGGTTTCCAGCTGCTTGATCTGTCCGGCGATCGAGCGCAGTGCATCGACGCTCGCCCCGGTGGTGTCCTGGATCGCCTTGATCTGGGCGGACACCTCATCGGTGGCCTTGCCGGTCTGCGTCGCAAGGTCCTTGACCTCGGACGCGACGACCGCAAACCCGCGCCCTGCCTCGCCGCCGCGCGCCGCTTCGATAGAGGCGTTGAGTGCCAGCAGGTTGGTACGCTTGGCGATCGTGGAAATCAGCTCGACGATCCTCCCGACCTGAGCGGCCAGGTCAGACAGTGCCGAAATCGTCGAATCGGCGTCTGCTGCAGCCGACGTAGCAGTGCGTGCCAGTTCGGCCGAATTCGCTGCCTGGCGGCTGATCTCGCCGATCGACATCGCGAACTCGTCGCACGCTGCAGCTGCGGCAGTCACCCCGGCCGATGCTTCGGCCAAGCTGCGCGAGACTTCGCTGGTCTGCAACGAGGACTGTTCCGCGGTGCTCGCCATCGAGGCGGCGGTCGTCTGTAGCTGGCTTGCTGCTGCAGCCACGCCGCTAACTACGTCGCCGACGGTGCGTTCGAACTTGTCGGACAGGTCCTTGATCTGTTCGTCGTGCTTCTTGCGCTGCTCGCCGCGCTTGGCACGAATGTCGTCGTACTCCTCGACCCCGGTCTTGAAGAACTCCTGCGCCCGGGTCTGGTCGCCAATCTCGTCGTCGAAGTCGGTATAGGGGATATGATCGACCGGCTCGCGGTTGATCAGCTTCGCCCAGATCGGTGTGACTTCGGCCAGCGGCTTGACGATGTCCGACTGGACAACACGGACCGCCGCCCTGCTGTAGGCGATCGCGATCAACGCCCACAGGATCAACGGGATCGCGAGGTAGCGGAATGCGCCGATCCCCTCGAGACCCTTGGCAACCTGCGTCTTGAGCATCGTTTGCGCGATGCCCTGGATGGCAACGCTCGCTTCTCTGGTCTTGCCGATCCCGGCTTCGAGCGTCGCCGGATCGGTCCTGCCGGCAGCCAACTGGCGCGCGAAATCGCCGGTCACTGCGACGAGGTTTGCCGTATCGGCGGCCGGGATGACCCCCTCCGGACCAACTGCCTTCTGGAGGACGAGCGCGTCCTTGCTCGCTGCGGAAACGGCGCTCGTCATATCGGCAAGCGCCGTATCGTCGCCGGTCTTGACGAAATCGCGGTAGTGCTGATCGGCAACCATCATGTCGCTGTTGACCTGAACCAGCTGGTCGGCGGTGTGCGCAAGGTCGGTCGCGACACGGAACTGGTAGTCGGAGAACGCGAGCCAGCCCATGGTGGTAATCCCCACCAGCAGCGCGGTGATGAAGAAATGCTTGAGAATTCGCCCGAGCCGCTGCTCGATCGTCCCGCCACGAAGGCCGGAAAACCGTATCAGCTTGTCCGAGATGCTGGCCGCATCTGCGCCATCAGCAGGAACGAATTTACCCGACATGTCCATCATGCAGCTCCAATTGCAATAGTTCCGTCATCGTCCCGACGCCCGGCCAATGCCAGTTGTTCGGTGACTTCGGCGGCGTCGATCGCCTTGTAGAAATACCAGCCCTGGATCTGGTCGCAGCCGGCAACCCGAACGAGTTCCAGCTGTGCTTCGGTCTCCACCCCTTCGGCAGTGACATCCATGTTCATTGCCCGGGCCACCGCGATGCTCGAAACGACCATCGCGCGCGAGCTTTCGTCGGTCGCCGCTTCGACGATCAGCGAACGGTCGAGCTTGAGCTTGCCGAACTGGAACTTGCGGAGGAATCCGATCGAGGCGTAGCCGGTCCCGAAATCGTCGAGCACTACGCCGACGCCGAACTGCTTGATCATGTCGAAGCTGCGCGCCGCGACACTCGGATCCACCACGAGATAGGTCTCGGTCACTTCGAGCTCGAGGCGGTTCGCAGGAAATCCGGTTTCCTCGAGGATCATGCCGAGCTGGAACGGGAAATCGGGATCGCGCAGCTGGGCGGCAGAGACGTTAACCGAAAGCTTGATGCCTTCCCATGCGAGCGCATCGATGCACGCCTGGCGCAAGACCCACAGGCCGATCGCACCGATCAGCCCCGACTCCTCCGCGATTGGAATAAAAACGTCCGGCCCGATCGGAATCCCGTCGGGTCGCTCCCAGCGCAACAGCGCCTCGACCACGACGATCTCGCCGCTCTTGGCGTCGACCAGTGGCTGGTACTTGACCCGGAACTGATCGGCATCAAGCGCCTTGCGGAGGTCAGATTCGATCTGGCGTGCTTCTTCGCGGCGACAATCGAATTCGGCGCTGAACCAGGTGCAGCGCATCTTGCCGGAAGTCTTGGATACGTACATCGCCACGTCCGCGCGGCGAAGCAGCTCCGAAGAACTCAGCCCATCGCTGCCGGTGCTGTGCGACAGCCCGATGCTCGCACCAAGAATGATCGTGCGATCGTCGATCATGATCGGCGATGCCAACTGGTTGAGCAGGTTCCGGCAAATGCTCTCGAGGATGTTCTTGGCGATCGGCCCCCTGACCATCACCGCAAACTCATCGCCGCCGAGGCGATACGAAGTCGCTTCTTTGCCGCACAGTTCCGCCAGGATGCGGCCGCATTCCTTGATCACGCGGTCGCCGACGCTGTGGCCATAATGGTCGTTGACCATCTTGAAGCCGTCGAGGTCGATCAGCGCGAGCGCCATCTCGCGCGACTGGGCGTGCGGACGCGCTGCGTCGATGTGCAGCGCCCGGCGGTTGGGAACCCCGGCAAGGCTGTCGGTCAGGCCGATTTTTTCAAGGCTCTGGACTGCCGCATGTCCCACGCGGAGGACAACATAGACCGCCAGGGCATAGACCATCGCGGCGGCGAGCAACTCGCCGTGCGAAACGCGGGTGACCGCGTCTGTCTTTATGAGGATGCCAGCCACGAGGCCGGTAAACAACAGGCTCAGCACGACGACCGGTGCGATCACCAGCGCCTTCGTCCTCACCTGTTCGCTTGGCCAGCGAGCCATCATCCCGTATCTTCCCCAACGCAATTGCGCAATTGCAACGATCCTTATGCACTCAAGCGATTAAGCATTGGTTGAGCACGATTGGTGATCGTAATACTCTGATAATTAGATATTTATTTGTCGCGTTTCTCTCATCAGGCCGCGCGCGCCGCAGGCGGCCTTCGGTACACCCCCGAAATGTCCGGGCTGGGTACGACCAAGTCGGTCAGGCTGACCAGCGTCTCTCCCCCGCCGACCATCAGCACACCGTCGTCCGCGAGCGCTGCTGTCAGCTGCGAAACGCCCTTCCTGCGCGTCTCCCCTTCGAAGTAGAGCAGCACGTTGCGGCACAGCACGAGGTCGAACCTGCAGCTTGTCGGCGGCCCGTCGAGCAGGTTGTGGCGCTCGAACCGTACGCGCCGCAGCAGGTCGCTTTTGACCCGCCAGCCGTCCTGGGTCTCGTCGAAGTTGTTGAGCATCTCCATAACTCCGAGGCCGCGCTGGACCTCGAAATGGGCATAGCGCCCGACGCGCGCGGCATCGATCACCGCGCCAGAAACGTCGGTACCGAGAATGTCGATATTCCAGCCGTCCCAACGCGTCGGATCGGCGGCAAAAATCATCGCCAGCGAGAGCACCTCCTGTCCGGTCGAACAACCTGCCGACCAGATGGAGATTTTCCGGGTCGCTTCGCGATTTCGAGCGACCTGCGGAAGCACCTGCCGTTCGAGATGCTGGAACATCGCACGGTCGCGGAAAAAGTAAGTCTCGTTGTTGAGCAGCGCCTCGACCACTTGCTGTTCGAGCCCGGCCTGTCCGGGCCGGGTAAGTTGCACCACCAGTTGGTCGATCGAGGAAAATCCGTGCTCGCGCGTCAAACCGGCCAGCGCCGTACCGATCCGCCAGCGACGGTTCTTGCCGAGCGATTGACCGGTGCGCCGAAACAGCAGGTCGGCGATCACCTGGACCGAAAATTCGCTGTGCTCCATTAGGCGGCGTCCACGCTGACCGGGACCTGTCGGGCAAGCTGTTCGGGTGGCAGGACCTGGCTCGCCAGCCCTGCACGGGCGATCGCGCCCGGCATTCCCCAGACTGCGCTCGAGGCTTCGTCCTGCACCATCAGCGTACCGCCGGCGGCATGAAGGTCGCTTGCACCGATTGCCCCGTCGCGGCCCATCCCGGAGAGGATCACTGCCAGCGCATGGCCATCCGTAACGGCTGCCAGCGAAGCAAGCATCGGATCGACCGATGGACGGCAGCCGCTGGCTGCGCTGCGCTCGTCGAGCCGGACTTCAAACCGCGAGCGGCGCTCGACCACGGTGATGTGGGCATGGCCTGGCGCGACCAAAACTTCATCGGGCTGCAACACCGCACCATCTTGCGCGACCGCGGCCGGTCGATGCGAGAAGCTGGCGATCTGTTCAGCAAACGGCGCCATGAACGAGGAAGGCAGGTGCTGGGTAATCAAGATCGGGATGCCGATGCAGCGCGGAAGCTCGTCGAAGAACGCCCGCAGTGCATGGATCCCACCGGTGGATGCACCGATCGCGAGAATCTTGGGGCGCTTTTTCCGGGCGAGGCCGCCAGCCGTCCTTATCGGCAGGGAGGATGGCGGAACGGTCTTGCCCGACTTCGCGCCGAGAGTGCGAACGCGCTTGACCAGTTCCTCACGATAGGCGCTGTCGAAGCATCCGGGATGCGGCTTTTCAAGCGTGTCGGCGGCACCCAGCGAGAGCGCTCTCAGCGTCGCTTCGGCGCCTGCCTTGGTCAGTGTCGAGACCACCAGGACTTGCGCCCCTCGCGCGCATGCAAGCATGTCGGGCAGCGCATCCAGCCCCCCGCGCCCAGGCATCTCGAGATCGAGCAGGATAACGTCCACCGGGATACTCGGCAGTGTCGCCAACGCTTCCTCTGCCGTGCTCGCGAGGGCGACAATGTCCATGTCCGGTTCGGGTGCGATTACGCGCGAAAAAACCGCCCGGGCAGTGACCGAATCGTCGACCACCATCACCCGGATAGTACCTCCGCGCGGGCCCGGTCCGGCGAACCGCCCGGTGTCTATCGGATCGTCGAGAGCCACGCCTCCACCGCTCAGACGCAGCCGACCAGCTGCAGCTTGGCCTGCAGCGTGTCGTGGTCGAACGGCTTCATGACGTACTCGTCCGCGCCGGCTTCGATCGCTTCGCGGATATGTGCGACATCGTTCTCGGTGGTGCAGAACACCACCTTTGGGTGTGCCCCGCCTGGCTTCTGGCGCAGGACCTGGATGAATTCGATCCCGCTCATCACCGGCATGTTCCAATCGAGGATGATGACGTCGGGCATGGCCTGCTCGCACCGCTCGAGTGCCTCCACGCCGTTGCCGGCCTCGTCGACAGCCATGCCGAGCGTCTCGACCATGTGGCGAGACACTTTCCGGATGACGCGCGAATCATCCACTATCAGGCAGCTTTTCATCGCTCGTTGTCCCGCTTCGTCATGATGTTTGCGTTCCCGAAATTCATGCGGCCCGCGCTGTGGCGGGTCCTGTGATAATAGATTGCGGATCGACCACCAGGATCGCGCCGCGATCGGTTTCGATCATACCGGCTGCCACCCGGTCCCACTGCGGGCCAAGCGTGACCGGCACGTTGTCCGGATCGTCGGCGATATCGACCACGTCCTGCACGTCATCGACGGCAAGCGCGAACAGGTGGCCGTCGATCGTAACGACAACGCCCCGCCCCTCCTTCAGGTTGGTTTGCACGCCTTCGAGTTCGAGCGAACGGGCGCAGTCGATCACCGTCAGCGGGCGACTGCGTAGCGCGGTCACGCCCGCGACGTGCGCGGCGGATCGGGGAACAGCGGTCAAGCGCTCCAGCTCGATCACCGATTCCACTGCAACCGCGGGAATCGCGACCTGCTCGCCGCCGAGGACGACGATGAGATAAAGGGCGCTCATGCGGCTTCTCCAGCCGCGACCGCGCGCAGTGCGCGCTTCAACGCCTCGCGGTCGTAGCGATAGATCGTGTTGGCAGCGTCCTCGCCTGCCTCGCGGGCGTGGCGCAGGATCACCGAGCGGCCCGCGTTGGCAGGAACCTCGGTATCGGAACCGTGGAACGCAATCGCGAGATCAACCTTCTGCGCGTCGTCCTTGTCGACCACGCGGTAGCCGGCCGCTTCGACAAGCGGGCGCAGGAAATCCTGGCACCAAGCGTCGTCGCCCGGCAGCAAGCAGACCGGCGCTGTTGCGGACGCGTGATCGCGGGCATGGTCCGCGAAGACCGCGTGGCAATCGACCACTTCGACCGGCTTGCCGTCGATCAGCGCCACCCCGGCAACGTCGGCCTTGGTATCGCCGCCGTGAGCCAGCGCCCCGTCGATACTGGTGATGCCGATCATCTCGGCAAAGGCGTAGGCGACTTCCGAACCCGAGCCGTCGAGCAACCGCAGGATCTGCACCTTGCCGGCCGGCATCTTCCCGTCAGCAAGGCCAACGAGCGGCACGATCTTTTCGTCGAGCACGACCTGCGCTTCGCCAGAGCTGGCGCGGATCGCGCCTTCGCCGACGGTCTCGAGCCGCCGGACTGCGGACATCGGCATGACCTTGCGGCAACCGTCCATCGCCACGAACTGCAGCGCGGGAACGGTGCGGGCCGTCTCGACCCGCTCGGTCTGCTCGACCGTAATCCCGTCGACGCGCTCGACATCGTCGTCGAGCCCCGAATTGCGGGCGACACCCGAAACATCGAGCATCAGTACCATCTCGCCATCGTCGAGCTGGGCGGTGCCGGCGTAATATCCGCAGTCCATCACCAACGGCGGAAGCGGCTTGATCACCAGTTCCTCGTGATCGTGGATCGAATCGACCGCGAGCGCGAACTTGTTGCCGCCGACGAGGCGGATCACGATCATGATTTCGGGCACGCGCTCGCTGGTATCCACCGTGTCGAGCACCTCGCTCAGCGGCAGGCAGGGAATGCGGCGATCGCGCACGGTGACCAGCTGGCGGTCACCAACCTGCGCGCGACCTGCATCGTCCTTCCGGATGCGCACGACTTCATCGACATAGGAACGCGGGATCGCGAACCGGGTATCGCCGATACGTACGGTCAGCGAAGGAACGATGCTGAGCGTGAGCGGCACCTTGAGCACGATGCGCGTGCCGCTACCCCGGGTCGACTGGATCTCGAGCGAACCGCCGATCCGCGCGAGGTTGGCGTGGACCACGTCCATCCCGACCCCACGACCCGACACCGAGGTTATCGTATCGCTGGTCGAAAGACCCGGCTCGCACACCAGCATGAGGCGGGCGGCCTCGCTCATGTCGGCAACCCCGTCAGCGGTGACGACCCCGGCGGCGATGGCCTTTTCCACCAGCCGGTCGGTGTCGATCCCGCGCCCGTCATCGTTGATCCCGATACGGATTTCGTTGCCTGCCTGGCGCGCCCAGATCGTCAACATGCCGATCTCGCGCTTGCCTGCCGCGCGGCGCTCGGCGGGGGTTTCGATCCCGTGGTCGATCGCATTGCGGATCACGTGGACCAGCGGGTCGCGGATCAGCTCGACCATTTCGCGGTCGAGCTCGACGTCGCCGCTTTCGAGCTCGACCATGACCTGGCGGCCGAGTTCGCTCGACAGGTCGCGGACCAGCCTGGGGAACGCAGAAAACAGCGTCTCGATCCGCTGCATGCGCGTGTGGGTGATCGCTTCGCGAACGTCGTCGAGCAGGGTCGAAAGGCGCGACAATGCGCGATTGATGTCGTCGTCGGTGCGGGTGTCGAGCCGGCGGACCAGTTCGTTGCGCGCGAGCGTCATATCGGAGATGCCGCTCATGATCCGGTCGAGCAGGTCGACCGACAGGCGGATCGAGCGGGCGTTGGCGCTGGTTCGTTCGGCAGCGGAACCGCCTTGCCCTGCGCCTTCACCGGAAGTCTGCGGCAGGTCGACCACTTGCTCGCCATCGGCAGCCGTACCGTTTCCGGCCAGCGCGGCGATCAGCGTTTCATCACCGCCATCGGGGAATTCCTTGCCTGCGTCGATCGCGTCGACCATCAGCGCAATCCGGTCGATCACTGCCAGCACGGCATCGACCAGTGCGCGGTCGGGCTTGCGTGAACCGGTTCGCAGGTCGGACAATGCATCTTCGGCGGCGTGGCTCAGGGCTTCTAAGCGCGGGAAGTCGAAGAACCCGCAGTTTCCCTTAACCGTATGAAAAAAGCGGAAGATATTGTCGAGACGATCGCGATCAGTGGGATTGGCTTCCCACTCGACCATTTCGCTGGCCAGCGCTTCAAGCATTTCGCGCGATTCCGCGACGAAATCGGCCAATAGATCGTCCATGCGTCCCTACCCCGCTGTCCGGAAGGGATATGGCCGGAAATGGGTTAAGGTCGCGTTACGTATGTTCGGCGATGGCGGGCGCGCCCTTTCGGCACGTGATCGCTCATTGCGCCGCCGCGGGGGCTGGGGCATAGGCCCGCCCCATGCACGATATTCGCCTGATCCGGGACGATCCCGAAGGTTTCGACGCCGCCCTCGCCCGCCGCGGGGCCGAGCCGCAGTCCGCGAACCTGCTTGCACTCGACGAACGCCGCCGCGCGGCCGCTACGAAGGCGCAGGAATTGCTGAGCCGTCGAAACGAAGCCTCCAAGGCGATCGGCGCAGCGATGGGCCAGGGCGACAAGGACAAGGCCGAAGCGCTCAAGGCCGAAGTCGCGCAGATCAAGGCCGACCTGCCTGCGCTGGAAGACGAAGAGCGCGCACTTGCCGGCGAGCTTAACGACTTGCTCGCGAGCCTCCCGAACCTGCCGGCCGACGATGTGCCGCAAGGCGGCGGCGAAGAGGAAAACGTCGAAGTCACACGCTGGGGCGACCAGCGCAACTTCGCGTTCACCCCTCAGGAACACGCCGACATCGGCCCGGCGCTAGGCATGGATTTCGAGACCGGCGCGGCCTTGAGCGGCGCGCGGTTCACGTTCCTGCGCGGGCAGATGGCGCGGCTACAGCGTGCGATCGCGCAGTTCATGCTCGACTTGCAGACCGGCGAGCGCGGCTACACCGAATGCGCTCCGCCGCTGCTGGTGAAGGACGAAGCGATGTTCGGCACCGGGCAGCTGCCGAAGTTCGCAGAGGACCTGTTTCGGACCACCGATGACCGCTGGTTGATCCCCACTGCCGAAGTCAGCCTGACCAACGCCGTGCGCGAGAGCATTGTCGAGGACTTGTCCGCGCCGATGCGGATGACCGCACTCACCCCGTGTTTCCGCTCTGAGGCCGGTGCGGCAGGCAAGGACACCCGCGGCTACATCCGCCAGCACCAGTTCGACAAGGTCGAGCTGGTCTGCGTCTGCCGCCCCGAGGACTGGGAAGCTGAACACGAGCACATGGTCCGCAGCGCCGAAATGGTGCTCGAAGCGCTTGAGCTGCCCTATCGCAAGATGCTGCTATGCACCGGCGACATGGGCTTCGGCGCGAAGAAGACCTACGACCTCGAAGTGTGGCTGCCCGGCCAGGGCGCGTACCGCGAGATCAGCTCGGTCAGCTGGTGCGGCGATTTCCAGGCGCGACGGATGAACGCCCGCTATCGCCCCGAGCCAAAGGGCAAGCCGGCCTTCGTCCATACCCTCAACGGCTCCGGCCTCGCGGTCGGACGCACGCTGGTAGCGGTGCTGGAGAACTACCAACAGGAGGATGGCTCGGTGACCGTGCCCGAAGCGCTCAAGCCGTGGATGGGCGGGATCGAGAAATTGGAGCCTGCCGCCTGATGCGTATCCTCCTCACTAACGACGACGGCATCAACGCCCCGGGCCTGACCGTACTCGAGGAAATCGCCCGCGCGATCTCCGACGATATCTGGATCTGCGCGCCGAGCGAGGAGCAATCGGGAGCAGGGCACTCGCTTACCCTGACCCGCCCGGTGCGCTTGCGCAAGCATGGCGAGCGGCGCTTCTCGGTCTCGGGCACGCCGACGGATTCGGTCACGCTGGGCCTGCGCAAGGTCATGGACGGCGCGCCCGACGTGATCCTCTCGGGCGTCAATCGCGGCGCCAACCTGGGCGACGACATCACCTATTCGGGCACGGTTTCGGCAGCGATCGAAGGTGCGCTGGCAGGCATCCGGTCGATCGCGCTGAGCCAGGTCTATTCGACCGAAGGAATGGCGGACTCGGTGCCGTTCGATGCCGCCCGCGCATGGGGCAAGCGGGTGCTCGCACCGCTGCTCGAGGTACCGTTGCCCAAGCGCACGCTGGTCAACGTCAACTTTCCCGCCCTGCACCCGGACAAGGTCAAGGGCATCCGCGTGGTGCGCCAGGGTTTCCACGACTATTCGCGCGGCTCGGTGGTCGAGGGTCGTGACCCTCGCGGCTATCCGTATTACTGGTTCGGGCTGGAGGCGATGGAGCACACGCTCGATCACGGGACCGACCTGGAGGCAATCGACGATGGCTATATCGCAGTGACGCCGTTGCAGCTCGACCTCACCCACCATTCCTCGCTCGGCGCACTGGCGGAGCGCTTCTCGGGATGAAGCGCATCGCCCTGCCCCTCGCAGTGTTGCTGCTGGCGACTGGTGCGGGCGATCGGGCTCCATTGCTGCCCAAGTGAGCGAGGCGTCCCACGATAGCGCCGAGGCCGACGACCGGGTCGCGCTGAAGGGCAAGCGCTTCCAGCCGCTGCGCCGCGCGCTGAAAGTGCCGGTGTGGGCGGACCTCGGCATCCGGCTGGCGCTGGCATTCGGCCTGCTGGGGATCGTGGTGATGATCCACTGGTGGGATCGCACCGGACTGGTCGACAACACCGATGGCCACGTCTCGTTCCTCGATGTGGTCTATTTCACGATGATCTCGATCACCACCACCGGGTTCGGTGACATCACCCCGGTATCAGACCGCGCGCGGATGGTGGAGGCAATCATCGTCACTCCGATCCGGCTGGCGGTGCT
Source organism: Tsuneonella mangrovi (assembly GCF_002269345.1). Taxonomy (NCBI): domain Bacteria; kingdom Pseudomonadati; phylum Pseudomonadota; class Alphaproteobacteria; order Sphingomonadales; family Erythrobacteraceae; genus Tsuneonella; species Tsuneonella mangrovi. Next base: position 2,458,205 of record NZ_CP022889.1, on the reverse strand, counting down.
GTTCATTTTCGTGGGCGCGGCCTACGATTTCGTCATCAGGCGCAGTTGGGAGAAATGGCGCATGGCCCGCATCCAGGACAAGCTGACCGATCACTTCGTGGTGCTTGGCTTCGGCATTTCCGGTTCCGAGGCAGTCAGCGAGCTGATCGAACGCGGCACGGATCCGCGCACGATCGTCGTGATCGACCCGAGCGAAGAGCGGCTCGCGGTGGCCGAGCGGATGGGCTGCAACGTCATGGCCGCCGATGCGACCCGCGACGAAACGCTGGTGGCAGTGCGGATTCACAAGGCGAGCGCGGTGCTGGTTTCCGCAGGGCGCGACGACGCCTCGATCCTGATCGTCCTGACCGTGCGGCACTTGGCGCCCAAAGTGCCAATCAGCGTGGTGGTACGCGCGGCGGACAACGAAATTCTCGCGCGGCAGGCCGGGGCCGACAACGTCATCAACCCGGTGCGCTTTACGGGCCTGCTGCTCGCGGGCAGCGCGCAAGGCAGCCATATCTCCGATTACCTCGCCGACCTCGCATCGGTCGGCGGCAGGGTTCAACTGGTCGAACGCCCGGTCCTGCCCGAGGAAATCGGGCGCAGCCTCAACGAACTCGTATCTGGCGGGCGCGGCCTCAGAGTCTACCGCAACGGCGGCGCGGCGGGATTCTGGGAATCCGAAGCCGGGTCATTGCGCGAAGGCGATATGGTCGTCGAGATCCTGCCGACAGTCGACTAGCGCGGCGGCAAGCGTGCTCAGCTAAACAGGAAAAACACCGTTCCCATGCCGAGGTAGCTGGCGAGCCAATACCCGGCATCGATCATCGCGATACGGGTCGGAACGCGCGCGTGGCTGTAGCTGATCCACAGCGACGGGATCACGAATGCGATCGCCAGCCCACCGCTCATCATGAACCACAGCCACGGCTTGGCGCTGAGTGTCGCTTCGCCTACGCGGGCGAACATGTGTCCCATCATCGTCGACGTGACGAGCAGGAGGATGCAGGTCAGCACAATCCGTTGCCCGCGATTGCGGTTGGTGGTGATCTTGCCCGGCTTGATTTCCCGTGCCTTGGCGAGCCCGAACAGCGGCCCCCACCAAGCGATGGCGATAACGGCTGCGGCTATCGCGGCAGCGAAAACGGCGATCCAGTTGACGGGACCCAAGGGCGACCTTTCGGGTTATGTGTTGTTATGTGGCTTGTGCAGTAGCGTAATCTGCGGCCCGCGTGTAGGGGGCGCTGCGAAATGTCAGAATCCGGCAATCAATCGATCCCCGACCAGAAGCGCGTCGGCATGGTCAGCCTCGGCTGCCCCAAGGCGCTGGTCGATTCCGAACGCATCCTGACCAAGCTGCGCGCCGACGGTTACGCGATGAGCCCCGATTACGCCGGGGCTGACGTGGTGCTGGTCAACACCTGCGGTTTCCTCGACAGTGCGAAGGAAGAAAGCCTCTCCGCCATCGGCGAAGCGATCGCCGAAAACGGCCGCGTGATCGTGACCGGATGCATGGGCGAGGAAGCCGACACGATCCGCGCGCGCTTCCCGCAAGTGCTCGCGGTGACGGGTGCACACCAGTACGAGCAGGTCGTCGAAGCCGTCCACGAAGCCGCTCCGCCCAGCCAGGGGCCCTTCGTCGACCTGGTTCCTCAACCGGACGTGAAACTCACACCCAGGCACTACAGCTACCTCAAGATAAGCGAGGGCTGTAACCACTCGTGCGCGTTCTGCATCATCCCCCAGCTGCGCGGGAAGCTCGCGAGCCGCCGCGTCGATGCGGTGCTGCGCGAAGCGGAAAAGCTGGTCGCCGCGGGCACAAAGGAGCTGCTGGTCATAAGTCAGGATACCAGCGCCTATGGTGTCGATACCCGACACGAGAGCCGCACGTGGAAGGGACGCGAGGTCCGCGCCCATATGACCGACCTTGCGCGCGAACTCGGCCAGCTACGAACCGCAGAGGGTAATACTCCGTGGGTGCGGCTGCACTACGTCTATCCCTACCCTCACGTCGATGCAGTGATCCCGCTGATGGGCGAAGGGCTGCTCACACCCTATCTCGACATCCCGTTCCAGCACGCCAGCCCGAAAGTGCTCAAGGCAATGAAGCGTCCGGCGAACGAAGCGAAGGTGCTCGAACGGATCAAGGCATGGCGCGCGATCGCGCCCGACCTGACGATCCGCTCGAGCTTCGTGGTCGGATTTCCGGGAGAGACCGAGGAAGACTTCGCTTACCTCCTCGACTGGCTCGAGGAAGCCCGGCTCGACCGCGTGGGCGCGTTCCGGTTCGAACCGGTCGAAGGCGCGGCAGCCAATGCCCTGCCCGATCCGGTGCCCGAAGCAGTGAAGGAAGAACGCTACACCCGGTTGATGGAAGTGACCGAGCGGATCAGCGCTGCCAAGCTCGCCGCCAAGGTCGGGCGCACGCTGCCGGTCATCATCGACGAAGTCGGCGAGCCCGACGAGGACGGCGACATCGGCGCGACCGGACGCAGCCAGGCGGATGCGCCGGAGATCGACGGGCAGGTGTTCCTGCGCAATGTGCCCGCTACGCTTGCGACGGGTGAAATCGTCGATGTGACGATCGAAGACGCCGACGCGCACGACCTGTTCGGGGCAATCGCCTGACGGCTACTCCTTGTCCAACTTTCCGCGCCCTCCCCATCGAAACGGGGTATGCCAGCGCGGAGCCTCGATCTCCCCGCGCGACAGCCGCAGCGCAAGCCCCAGCATCGTGCCGACAGCGATCGCGAGAGTGAGGTTTGCAAGCACCGTCATCGCAGCTGTCAGCAGCAACAAGCCAAGATCGGCGCGCGGGAGCTTGAGGCGTTCTTTCCAGCGATAAGGCTCGCTCATGGTCCATGCCGTGACCACCAGCAGGCCGGCCAGCGCGGGGAGCGCCAGCGCGCCCGCCAATGGAGCAATCAGCATCATTGCCAGAAGCACCACCAGGGCATGTGCCATCCCTGCCACAGGAGTGCGCCCGCCCGCGTTGACGTTGGTCGCCGTGCGGGCAATCGCGCCGGTTGCCGGGAGCCCACCGAACAGGGGAGACACGATATTGGCCGCGCCCTGCGCGATCAGTTCCGCGTTCGAACGGTGTGCACCGCCGAACATCCTGTCAGCCACGATCGCCGAAAGCAGGGATTCGATCCCGGCTAGGAACGCGATCGTCAGCGCAGACGGAAGCAGGTCGATCGCCAGTTCGAGGCCGATGGGCGGCAGGTGGGGTGGCGGTAAGCCGTGGGGCAGCGCACCGTAGCGCCCAGCGACCGTCACGACCGAAGGCAGCGCGATGGCCGCAATGACACTTGCAAACGCTACTACCAGCACCAGCCACGGAATACGCGGGGCAAACCGCCGCAGGATAAGGATCGCCGCGACGGTGCCTACCCCCGTGGCCAGCGCCGCCGGATCGATCGATCCGCGCATCGCCCACAGTCCCTCGATCTTGGGAACGAAATCAGCCGGAAGCGCCGCCCCGGTCATCCCCGCAAGGTCCTTCACCTGACTGATCGCGATGACCACGGCGATCCCGATAGTGAAGCCTTCAACCACCGTTTCGGGAACATGGCGGATCAACCGGCCGGCGCGCATGAAGCCCGCGACCAGCAATATCACGCCCGCCATCAAGGTCGCCAGCAACAAACCGGCATATCCGTGATCGTGGATCACTCCGTAAACGACGACGATGAACGCGCCGGTCGGTCCGCCGATCTGCACCCGGCTGCCACCGAGCGCGGAAATGGTGAACCCGGCCACGACCGCGGTAATCAGTCCTGCGGCAGGTTCGGCCCCCGAAGCGATCGCGATAGCAATGCTGAGCGGCAGCGCTACCAGCGCAACGGTTACCCCGGCAAGAGCATCGGCACCGAACTGGCGGAGCGAATAGTCCTGCAGTGTCGTGAGAATCTTCGGCTTCATCGCGCGCCGTTGTAGGGCATTCAAAGCCACAATCTACACGCGAATTTACTCTTCGATGTCCCCGGCCGCGATCGCCGGGATGGCCATAAAGGCCACCAACAACCGCGGCTCATTCAGGACGAATGCAGCGGCCTGAGCCTGCTTGCCCTCACTTCGAAGGCAGGCAGGGAAACAGCGTTTCGACCACCGAGGGCATCAAGTAACGCATCTTGGGCGCATAAGGACCCATGACCTTGTCGATCTGGTCGTCCGTCGGGATCCGCTGGATCGCCTGCGCGAAGCCGGGATCGGCGAGCATATGGCGGATCTGCACCACCGCGACATCGGAATCCGAAACCCCGTCACCATCGTCGGCAACAGGCAACCAGCCGATGCCGCATTCGGGGCGGGCATTGCGCGGGCGATCCTTCGCCTTGGAAATCACGACCGTGTAGTAGCCGTTCTTGTCGACCGGGATCTGCTCGTCGTCGAGGCAGCCGTTAACGCGAGTGTTGGCAAAGCTCTGGTTCGAGCAGATCGACCAGTAACGCAGCTGAGCCCTGGCCATCTTGGCCTCCCCACTCTGCGTACGCGGAGTCGTCGGCGCCTTGCCGCGCATGACGATCACCGGCCCAAACCGCAGGTTGACGATCGTGCGGATGTAGTTGTTGTCAGGGTTGGGATAGAACCCGCCCTGCGTCCGCTTGGCATTGGGGTCGATCTCTCCGGTATAGATCCCGATCAAGCTCTGGCGATCGAGCTGGATATGCCATTCGGGCTTCGGCTGTGCCGGCCAGGTATCGGGCTTGCCCGGCTGGTTCACCAGCTTGCGATACTGCGCCACCGGGATGCCCAGCGCGCCGATGTCGAGCATCGGAAACTGGCTGGCATTTAGTGCGCCGCAGACTTCCGCTCCGCGAAGTACCTTACCGTTCTTCAGCGTGAGCACCGGTTCAGGCAAAGCTTCGCCGCCGGTAACCGGGTGAGCGGTGTCATTGGCATAGATGCGATACAGGACCTGCTGCTGTCCCGGGCCATATTTCGGGGCGTGCAGCACTTGCCGTTGGGCCCCGGGTTGTTCGATCCCGTCGCTAATCCCGTTGACCGGGTCGCCATCGGAAATATCGACGGTATAGCCGCGCTTGATGGCATCGCGATCGGAACCGGACCGGAACGGGTTGGTCGCGCCCGGGTTCGGCGAGATCAGGTAATCCGCGAGCGATTCGATCGGCCTTCCCCGGCCGTCGTAGCTGATGAAGCTCATGTAGCGCGAATGCGGGAAATTGCCTTCAAGCTGGAGTTTCGCGCCTTCGGGTACAGTGAAGGTCGCCGACCAGTAGAACACGTTCGAGTCGGGGTAGGCGATATTGATATAGGGATCGGCGCTGACCGGGCCGCGCGACCAGAAACATGTGCGCGGGCCGGGAATGCCGGTGATCGCCTCTACACTGTCCTTGTCAGGGGCCGCGAGCGCGCCGGTCGCCGGAACCGCCAATGCGGCGACAGTTGTCGCCGCCATGAATGCCTTCGTGAACATGGTCCTCTCCTCGATCATTGAGGGGACACCTAGGGGATGTCGAACAAGCAGATTGTCCAATTCAGGACATTTGGTAGACTTTTGGCATGGCTCGATCCGAATCGGAATTCCTCGACGACGCGCTCTCTTCGTCACCTATCTTCGGGCTTCTCCCACCCGAGGAGCGCGCCGCGTTTGGCAAAACCGCTTCGCGCATCCACTGCCGCGAACGCACCGTGCTGGCGGGCTACGAGGTCAGTCCCGACTCACTCTACCTTGTGGCTGCCGGACAGATCGAGCTGACCGCGCACTCCTTTGGCGGGTCGGAAGTCACTATCGCAGCGATCGGCCCGGGGAACTGGGCAACCTGGCTGGCGATCTACGACGATAGCCCGCTCAGCCATGCAATCGTCGCGGCACCCGGAACCCGCCTGTTCGCGCTGCCGACCCGCGCAGTGAGGAATGCAGTTGCAACGACCCCCGAATGCTATCCGGAGATCATCAGGCAAGTAGGCAACCGCTTCCGCTCGCTGCTCGACTGGGTCGAAAATTCTGCGCTGGCCGATCGCGAACGTCGCCTTGCACACTTGTTGCTGGTGCTTGCAGACACCAGCGGCGGCGACAGCCGGACGGTGTTCCTGACCCGCGAACGCATCGCGCAGTTGATGGGCTGTTCGCGCCAGACGTTGCACGACACTTTCGGCAAGCTTGCGGCGCGGGGTCTGGCCAAGTCGCAATACAGCCGGGTGACACTGCCAGATCGGGCGGCGTTGCAGGCGTTTGCCCGCAGCGGCGACTGAACGCGAATGCTCTGACCGCCACAGTTACCACTCGATACAAATATGAACGAAATCTGCGGAGCTCGTGCTCACTCCGTTCATCTTGGAGCTTCTAAACCTGACTGCGATGCCCCGGACCGCATGGCGACAATCGAGTCGCCCGGCTCCAATCAAAGGGGGCAGCGGAGACAGACAATGAACCTGATCACGAAGACCCTGCTCGGTTCGGCCGCTGCCGCGACTGCGCTTGCCACTGCGACGCCCGCAACGGCACAGGAATATCGCCATCGCGAACATCACGACAACACCGCGGCTGTCGCTGTCGGGGCAGGAATCGTCGGCCTGGCGATCGGCGCGATCATTGCATCGTCAGACAATCACGACCGCGATCGCTACGACCGCCGCTACTACGACCAAGGCTATTACCCCGCCTACAACCGGCAGTACTATCCGGCCTACAATGGGTATTACACCAATGGCGGGTGGTACGACGGCTATCGCTACAACAACGGCTACTTCTACGATCGTGACGGCTACCGCCGCTACGACCGCGACAGTTGGCAACGCCGCGGGCAGTACCAGAACCGTGATGGCTGGCAGAACCGCGGCAACTATCGCGGGCGCGACGGCGATCGTGGCAATCGCGGCTATTACGGCCACGACGGCGACTGAGCCGGGACGATCGACCGAACAAGCGCCGCCGGGCCTCCTTAGTTGGAGGTCCGGCGCTGGCGCATCAGGCGCAGCCGATTATGCCAAATGCGCCAGTATCGGCAGCTCGCGGATACGCTTGCCGGTCAGCGCGAAGATCGCGTTGGTCACCGCCGGCGCGATCGGAGGCAGGCCCGGCTCCCCCGCTCCGCCCAGTACCCTGCTGTTTCCGTTGATGAAATCGACTGCGATATCGGGTGCTTCGTTCATCCGTAGGACCGGGAAAGTATCGAAATTGGCTTGCTCGACCGCGCCGTCCTTCAGCGTCACCTGGCTGTGGAGCGCGGCGCTGAGCCCGTAGTTGATCCCGCCCTCCATTTGCGCGGCGAAGCCGTCGGGGTTCATCACGTAGCCGGCATCGGCGCAGCACCACACGTTCGTCACGCGCGGCACTCCGTTTTCAAGCGTCACTTGGGCGACTTCGGCCACGATCGTCCCGAATGACGGGACCAGCGCGATCCCGCGCGCGGTACCCTTGGCCGGAGCGGTGCCCCATCCTGCCATCTGCGCAACCCGCTCGAGCACCGCCTTGTGGCGCGGCGACTTGGCGAGGAGAGTGCGGCGGTATTCGAACGGGTCCTGCCCTGCGGCGTGCGCCAGCTCGTCGATGAAGCTCTCGATGAAGAAGCCCTGCTGGCTGTGATCGACCGAGCGCAAGCTGCCGAAACGCAAGTGCAGGCCCGCCTTGGCATGGCGGACCAACACGTTGGGTATGTCGTAGTGCGCCACGTCCCACGATCCGGGCGGGTCGTTGAGCTGGGTGAACGCATTGTTCCAGCTGACCGGCTTGCCCGCAGCGTCGATCCCGGCAGAGAAGCGGCTGATGTCGGCAGGGCGGTAGAAATCGTGCTGGGTGTCTTCCTCGCGCGACCAGATCAGCTTGACCGGCGCGCCGATCGCCTTGGATACGCGTGCGGCCTGCACCGGATAGTCTGACTCGAGCCGCCGCCCGAACGCGCCGCCGAGGTAGAGCTGGTTGACGATCACGTCTTCCTTCGAAAGGTCGAGCGCCTTGGCGATCGCGGTGCGCGCCATCAGCGGCACCTGCGTGCTGGTCCACACCTCGCACTTGTCACTCTGCGCCCAGGCGGTGCAATTCATCGGCTCCATCGCCGCATGGGCGAGGAACGGAACGCGGTACTCGGCCGTGACCTTCTTCGAAGCCTTGGCGAAAGCATCGTTGGCATCGCCATCGTCGCGCAGCGATTTGCCGCCGCTGTCTCCGGCATCATCGAGCGTCTTGGAAAACCGCGCGTAGAGCCCCGCGCTGTCGAGCCCGTCATCGTCGGTCTTGGAGTAGGTCGTCTCGACCGCATTGAGCGCTTGCTGCGCCTGCCAGTAGCTGTCCGCCACCACCGCGACGAAATCGTCGAGGTTGAGCACTTTGTGGACGCCCGCCATCTTCTCGGCATCCGCGGAGCTAACCGACGCGATCTTGGCCCCGGGAACCGGAGGTTGCCTGATCGCGGCATACTTGAGAGCCTGCCCGGCGATCTGCGCATCAATCCCGAACTTCGCGCTGCCGTTGACCTTGGCCGGGATGTCGAGCCGTTGGAGCGGACGCCCCATCAGCTTGTACTGCGAAACATCCTTGAGCGGCGGGGTTTGCGGCATGTGCTGCTTCGACGCAGCCTCTGCAAAATCGCCATAAGTTGCGGTCTTGCCGCTCGGCTGGTGGGTCAGCAGCGAGTTGCTGGCGACAATCTCGCTTGCGGGCACATTCCATTCGTCAGCCGCCGCCGCGACCAGCATGTGCCGCGCCGCCGCACCGGCGATCCGCATCGTGTGCTGCCCGGTGGTGCGCACCGAAGAGCTGCCGCCAGTGATCATCGCATCGGCCAGCCGCGCAACCTTGGTGAACAGCCCGTTGTAGGTCGGCTCGAGCCAGTTCGGCGCATCGACCGACCATTTGGCGACGAATTCGCGCGCAGTGTCGGGCACGACATAGAACCCGTCGGCCGGAGCCTGCATCACCGCGACCTTCGACCAGTCGGCGTCCATTTCGTCGGCCAGCATCTGCGCTAGCGCGGTGTGCGCGCCCTGCCCCATCTCGCAATGCGGGACGATGGCGGTGACGGTGTTGTCCTTGTCGACCTTGACCCATGCGTTGACCAGCTGCTCGCCCGGCCCGCTCGCGACATCTTCGCGCACTTCGCCGATCGGATTGTCCGGCCGCACCGCGACCCCGACCACCAGTGCGCCCCCGGTCAGGACGCCCGCACCGATGAACCCGCGCCGTGTCCACTTGCCCATCGCTCAGCCCTCCGCCTTCGCGGCGACCGGGGCGGTCTTGACCGCCGCAGCTGCCTTGATTGCCTTGCGGATACGGCCATAGGCGCCGCAGCGGCAGATGTTCCCGCTCATCGCCGCGTCAATATCCGCGTCGGTCGGGTTGGGCGTTTCGCGCAGCAGCGCCGCCGCACTCATCAACTGGCCCGATTGGCAATAGCCGCATTGCGGCACCTGCGCGTCAATCCACGCTTGCTGCAACTTGTGCAGCGTACCGTCAGGCTCGGCCAGTCCCTCGATCGTGGTGACCTGCTTACCGTCGGCCATTGCCAGCGGCGTCTGGCAAGAGCGGACCGCTTCGCCGTCAAGGTGCACAGTGCAGGCACCGCACAATCCTGCGCCGCAACCGAACTTGGTGCCCGTCATCCCCAAATGCTCGCGCACCACCCACAGGAGCGGGGTGGATGGATCGGCCTCGACCGCCTGCTTTTTGCCGTTGATCGTGATTTGCATCGCTGCGCCCTGCCTCGTTGATCGATGGTGCTAGGGTAGCCGACCCAGCGCCTCTGACAAGCGAAACAGGTGGCTATTCGATACCTTTTACCCGCCCGCGTGGTAAAAGTCGTAGATCTTCTGCGCCACATTGTCGCTGATGCCGGGCGCGCGTTTGAGGTCGTCGAGCGCAGCGGCCCGCACCTTCCCGGCGGTGCCGAAGTGAAGCAGCAGTGCGCGCTTGCGGGTCGGGCCGATGCCCGGAATCTCGTCGAGCGGCGACGCCGTGATCGCACGGCTGCGCTTTGCCCGGTGCGCGCCGATCGCGAAGCGGTGAACTTCGTCGCGCAGCGTCTGCAGGTAGAACAGCAGCGGCGAATTGACCGGCAGGGTCTTCTCCCGCCCGTCGGGGAAATGGAATACCTCGCGCCCTTCGCGCCCGTGGTGCGGCCCCTTGGCGATGGCGATCAGCGGCACGTCCTCGATGCCCATTTCCTCCAGAGTGTCGCGCACTGCGCTCATCTGACCCTTGCCGCCGTCTATCAGCACGAGATCTGGCCAGGTGCCGTCTTCCCCGCTGGTGGTGTGGTCGGGATCGTCCTCCAGCGCGCGGGCGAAGCGGCGCTGCATCACTTCGCGCATCATCCCGAAATCGTCATCGGTGCGTGCGGTCTTGATGTTGAATTTGCGATACTGGCCCTTCACGAAACCGTCCGGCCCGGCAACGACCATCGCGCCGACCGCTTTCGCGCCCTGGATATGGCTGTTGTCATAAATCTCGATCCGCTGCGGCGGTTCGGGCAGCTCGAGGAATTCGGCGAGTTCGCGGGCGATCTTCGCCTTGGTGCCGGTTTCCGCGAGCCGCCGATCGAGCGCCTCGGCTGCGTTGCGGCGCGCCTGCTCCATCAGCCGCCGCCGATCACCGCGCTGGGGGACCGAAATCTCGACCTTGTGGCCAGCCGCTTCGGCGAGCGCTTCCTGCAGCAATTCGCGGTCGGGCAGTGCGCGGTCGAGCAGGATCGTGCGCGCAGGCGGCACTTCCTCGTAGAACTGCGCGAGGAAGGCGGCGAACACCTCCTCCTCGCTCAGCCCGTCGGTGTGGCTCGGGAAGAACGCGCGGTGGCCCCAGTTCTGCCCGCCGCGAATGAAAAACGCCTGCACCCCGATCTGGCCGCCCTTGCTGGCGAGCGAGAACACGTCGGCATCGCCCACACCCGCAGCGTTGATCGCCTGGCTCCCCTGGATCGCGGTCGCCGCTCGCAGCCTGTCGCGCAGCATCGCCGCGCGCTCGAAGTCGAGGTCGGACGCAGCTCGCTCCATCTCCGCCTGCATCTGCGCCTGCACTGCACCCGACTTCCCGCCGAGGAAGTCCTTCGCCTGCCGCACCAGCTGGGCATAGCCGGCTTCGTCGATCCGCCCGACGCACGGCGCGCTGCATCGCTTGATCTGGTAGAGCAGGCACGGCCGGTCGCGGCGGGAAAAGAACCCGTCGGTGCAGCTGCGCAGCAGGAACAGCTTCTGCAGCGCGTTGATCGTGGTGTTGACGCTCCCCGCGCTGGCAAACGGACCGTAGTAATTGCCTTTCGCCTTGCGCGCGCCGCGGTGCTTCATGATCCGCGGGAACTCGTGATCGGCACGCAGCAGGATGAACGGGAAGCTTTTGTCGTCGCGCAGCAGCACGTTGTAGGCCGGGCGATAGCGCTTGATCAGCTGCGCTTCGAGCAGCAGCGCCTCGGCTTCGCTGTTGGTCGTGACGATCACCATGCTGCGCGTCTGGCTGACCATTCGCAGCAGCCGGTTGGTCAGGTTCTGCACCTGCGTGTAGTTCGCCACCCGGTTCTTCAGCGCACGCGCCTTGCCGACATAAAGCACATCGCCGCGGGCATCGAGCATCCGATAGACCCCCGGCACCGACTTCAACGTCTTCACCGTTTCGCGGATCGCTGCGATCCCGGCGTTGAGGTCGGGCTGGCTCGATCCCTTCACGACATAGGTCGCGCGCTCCTCGTTGAAGCGCTCTGCGCCACGCGGGTCGGGCGGGGATCCGGCAGGGGTTCGGGCCATCGGGGCGAGTGATAGGCGGCGGCGTGCGCAATCTCAATCGCTTGCACCCATGCCGGTTTGCGGGCAGCGTGCCGGTCAAACAGGGGATTCGATGGATCACAAGTTAGCGCCGCCGCGCACCGTGGGCTTTTGGGGCAACTCGCTGTTCCAGATCAACGGCATGATTGGATCGGGCATTTTCGCGCTGCCCGCCGTGCTCGTTGCCGCCGTCGGCAGCTTCGCCCCGTGGCTGATGGTGCTGGGCGGGATCATGTTCCTGCCGCTGGCACTGGTGTTCGCTTGGTTTGCAGCCCGATACGATCGCAGCGGGGGCCCTGTGCTCTACGGCATGGACGCCTACGGCCCATTTGCCGGTTTCCAGGCCGGTTGGGGTCGCTATGCATCCGGGGTCGTCGCGCTGGCTGCCAATACCCACGTAATGGTAACCTATTTCGCCGCATTGTTCCCGTGGCTCGGCAATAACATCGTAGAGACGAGCGCGGTGGTGCTCTGTATCGCGCTGTTCACGCTGGCGAATGTCTTCAGCATGCGCGGCTCGGTAAACATGCTGGGCGGGATGACCGTACTCAAGCTCTTGCCGCTGGCACTGATCGTCGGTGCAGCGCTATTTGGCGGGTTCAAGGGGCAACCGATCGCACTGCCTCAGTTCAGCCAGGTCCAGTCGGTCGTATTGCTGTTGTTCTATGCATTCATCGGCTTCGAAGTGGTAGTGGTCCCTGCGGGGGAGGCGCGCGAACCAAAGCGAGACATCCCTCGGGTCCTTATCGCGGCGCTGGCGACGGTCACTCTGATCTATGCGCTGGTGATCTGGGCCTACCTGACGATTGCACCGGCCCCAGGGACAAATCCGAATGCGCTGGCCAATGCGGGGGAGGCCGCGTTGGGCCAGTGGGCGACAGTGCTCATTGTCGCCGGTGCGGGTGTTTCGATCGCCGCGAACAACTTTGCCAACATTATTGCCGTTCCCCGCATGGCCTATGGCATGGCGCAGCAAGGCCTGCTCCCCGAGTGGTTCGAACGCATCAATCCACGATACCTCACGCCCGCTAATTCAATCGTTTTTTATGGCGTAGCAGCGATCCTGTTTTCGCTTTGGGCAGGCTTCATTGCGCTGGCAGCTGCCAGCACACTGGCCCGAATGCTGACCTACCTAATAACCGCTGCTTCGCTGCCCGTGGTCGAGCGCCGAGACGGAACGCTCACACCACTTCACTTCCTCGTTGCAATCCTTGCCTTTGCCGCTTCTGGTTGGATTGCCAGTCACGCGAACGCCGAGGCGTGGACGATGTTCGGGGTGCTGATCGGTGTCGGAACGCTGCTGTTCTTTATTGCTGCGCGGCAACAACGGCGCTGACGCAAAGGAAAGCGCTTACGCAGGCGGCAGGTTGACCTTGCCGCTGCGCACGTTACCTCCTTGTCATGGACCTGCAAAAGCGGGCCGACCTGCGCAACAATCGTACAAACACGGCGGTTGCGTGCACATGGGACAGGAGGATGCCTTTGCGCCAATTGCAAGGGATGGATGCGAGCTTCGTCGCGTTGGAGACGAAGAACTCCCCGATGCACATCGGGTCGATCCTGATTTACAACCCTGCAACTGCGCCGGGCGGCTTCGTCCGCTTCAAGGATATCCTCGCTTTCTTCGAAAGCCGGATGCAGCTCAGCCGGACGATCCGTCAGCGGCTGGTGCGGGTACCGTTCGACCTCGATTATCCCTACTGGATCGAGGATCCGGACTTCGACCTCGAATACCACGTACGCCACGTCGCGTTGCCGCAACCGGGCGACTGGCGGCAGCTGTGCATCCAGGCTGCGCGGATCTTCGCCCGCCCGCTCGACCTCACCCGCCCGCCGTGGGAATTCACCGTCGTCGAAGGGCTCGACGGGATCGAGGGATTGCCAAAGGGCTGCTTCGGGATGGTGACCAAGGTCCACCACGCGGCGATCGACGGGATGAGCGGTATCGACCTGATGGAGGCGATGCACACGCTCGATCCGAACGAGCCGCCGCCCAGTGAGCCCGATACCTGGAAGCCGGACAAGCTGCCCAACCCCGCCGAACTGCTCGGCAAAAGCTACTTCAACGCGGTCACCAACCCGATGAAGCAGCTCGAAGTCGCGGCCAAGGCGGCGCCGGGGATTGCCAAGGCGCTGAAGGGCCTGGTGGCCAAGGAATTCAAGGTCTCGGGCGAGATGCTCGGCGCGAAGACCCGGTTCAACAAGGTCATCTCGGCGCACAGGGTGGTCGAAGGCCGCAGCGTTCCGCTGGCCGATATCAAGGCGATCCGTGCGCTTGCGCCCGGATGCAAGGTAAACGACGTGTTCCTCGCGATCATTGGCGGGGCGATGCGCAAGTATCTGCTGGCCAAGGACGACCTGCCCGACAAGACGCTGACCGCGATGGCACCAATCTCGGTCCGCTCGAAGTCCGAAAAAGGCGACATGGGCAACCAGGTCGCGGCGATGGTCGCGCCGCTCGGGACGCATATCGAGGATCCGGTCGAGCGGCTGGCCTACGTCCATTCGAAAACCACCAATTCGAAGGCGATGACCGAAGCGATCGGCGCGCGCAACATGACCGAAGCGAGCAAGGTCAGTCCGGCGTTGTGGATGAGCCTCGGCGCGCAGCTCTATACCCGCCTCGGCCTCGCCAACCGCGGCGTGGGGCCGATTTTCTCGACCGTCGTCACAAATGTGCCAGGCCCGCCGGTTCCGATCTATTCGACCGGGGCGAGGCTTGAAAGCATGATGGGCCTCGTTTGCCTGACCGACGGGATGGGCCTTGCCCACGTCGTCCAGTCGTATACCGACGAGGCCACGATCAGCTTCACCGCTTGCCGCGAATTGATGCCCGATCCAGAATTCTACGCACAGTGTATCGAGCAAAGTTTCGAGGAATTGCGCGATGCCGCTCGAGCCGCAGGCGATACACCGAAACCGGCTGAAAAGCCCGTAAAGCGCCGTGCTGCGCCGAAGAAGGCAGCGCCCAAGACAACCAAGGCGAAGCGCACGACTTCGCGCACAAAAAAGACCGGGAGCAACAAGAGATGACCACTGCCGCTGCAGATACTGCGCGACCGCCCAGCCGCCTGCTGGCAATTACCGAGCCGGGCCGCGCAATGGGCGAATTCGCCGCATTCCTCGCGATGCGCCCGCTGATGGGCGCGCTCCCCAAGGGCGATGGCCACGGCGTGCTGGTGCTGCCCGGTTTCCTCGCCAGCGATACCTCGACCGGGCCTATGCGCCGCCTGCTGGGGCAGCTCGGTTACGTGGTCGAAGGCTGGAACCTCGGGCGCAACGTGCGAGTCGACGATGCGCGGGTCGAAGAGATGATGTGCTGCGTCGAAGCGCTCTACGATCGCACGGGAGGCAAGGTTTCGATCGTCGGCTGGAGCCTTGGCGGAGTCTTTGCGCGCGAATTAGCGAAGAAGATGCCCGACAAGGTCCGCCAGGTGATTACGCTCGGTAGTCCGATCAGCGACGACCGCAATCACACCAACGCGCGGCGGCTATTCGAATACCTCAATGGGCGCGAACCCGAGCCGATCCGCAAAGGCGATTTTCGCCAACTGGCGGAAGCGCCGCCGGTACCGACGACCTCGATCCTCACTCGCGGCGATGGCGTGGTCCACTGGCGCGGGTCGGTCCAGCATCCTGGCGATCATGCGCAGACCGAGAATATCGAAGTCTATGCAAGCCATATCGGCCTCGGCGTAAACCCCTCGGTGATGTTCGCGCTGGCCGACCGGCTGGCCCAGGCTGACGGAGACTGGCATCCGTTCGAAGCGAAAGGCCTGTGCGCCTTTGCGTTCCCGAAGACACGGCTCCACTAGCGATCACTGCGCAAGAAAGGCGGGTAGCCCTCTGGACTGGCCGCAAGGCTCCAGTGCCCAGTTCGGGTCGGCGGGCCTTCGCGGCGATATTCTTCGTTAACGAATTCAAAACCCTAGTATGGTTAACGTCCGGTTGCCTGTGTTTGGCAAGGTGAATAACTTGTGGATAAGTCACTTTCGCGGAAGAATGTGTCCATTGTGAAGTGATTCGCATACCGGGGTGGGTCGCAATGAAACCAGACGATTTTGCCGAGCGCGCGGGAATTGGCCGCGAACCGTACACCAACGGGGAATCCCCTTCGCGGGTTCTCGACGAGATCGATCGCCACCGCAATCCGCACGGCCACGTAGTGACCTTCGCCAACGAAAAGGGCGGCGTGGGCAAGACCACGATGGCCTTCCATACCTGCGTCGCGCTCGCCTCGCGCGGGATGTCGGTCCTCGCAATCGACCTAGACGCGCGCCAGGGCAGCCTCGCGCGGACGCTGGAGACACGGCAGGCGACTGCCCGGTGCCTCGGCACCCGGTTACCCGAAGTCCGCGCGTGCCGGATCGAAAGCAATTGCAGCGCGATCGTCCAGCAGGAAATCGCCCGGCTCGGGAGCGGCTGCGACGTGATCGTGATCGATGCCCCCGGCCGCGACTTGCCGATCGTGCGCCGCGCGATCGCTATCGCCGATACGCTGGTGACGCCGATCAACGCGTCGTACTTCGACCTCGACGGATTGGGTCACTTCGACCCGGTGACGCGCCGCTTGCGCGAACCGAGCGCGTTCACCCGCACGGTCATCGACTTGCGCGAAGAGCAGGCCCGCCGAGACATTGCGCTGGCAGATTGGGTCGTTGCCAAGAACCGGGTCAGAACCGCCGAGACCGCCCAACTCGCGCGCATCGATGCCGCAATCGCCCAATTGTCAGGTGCATATGGGATTCGAGTGGTTGACGGCTTGCGCGAACGAGTCGCCTATCGCGGCTTGCTGCAGTTCGGGCTCGCGACGACCGACCTCAAGCACTTGCCGCAGCTCAGCAACACGCGCACCGGCGACAGCAGGGAAATCGCGCGCCTGGTCGACAGTTTCGACCTCCCCCATAAGCCCGGTCACCCTGTCGAGGCGGCAGCGGAGCGTCGCGTGCGGATACAAGGCCGGACCCGCGCCAACTATGTGAAGGCATTGCAGGAATTCCTCACTCCGCAGCGGGTCGAAGCTCCCAGGAAGGCGGCCGCGGTCGGCTGATCGCGCTTACTGCCCGTTCCATCCCAAAGACCGGACCTGCCAATGCAAGTCGTGCATTGCCTTGGCGTGGCAAACCCACGACCGCACACGCCGACGGGGGCCAACGGCCATCGAAGACCCGTCAGTGCACGGACCGGGCACCTCGCCCGGTCCACTGCGCCCTCCGGATCAGAACATCTTGCGGAATTCGACCTCGACGAACCGGCCCACTGGGTCGATCAAGGCAGGCTGGTAGCTTAGCGGAACTGCTCCGCTGCCGTCGGTCACTCGTTGGCGCGCGTCGAACAGGTTGTTGACCCTTAACGAGAACCGCGCACCCTTCCAGAATCCTGCATCGTCGCCGCCTCCGGTCAGCCAGCGCTGCTGCGAGAGGTCGACGAACATGCGCAAATTGAAGGTTGCCAGGCTACCGAAATGCAGGTCGCTCGAACCGGGAAGGCCGCTCCCGTTCACAGTCGTCGCACTTTGCCAGTTTGCCGATACGCGCCCACCGATGCCGCTCTTGAACAAGCCGCCCTCGAGTTCGATCTTGTGACGCGGCACGCCGCCGCTGCCGGTGGCATCGCCATTGAGCTGGTCGAGTTCCGGACCGCCGGGCGCGACAAGGATCCGGTTGGTCAGCTCCACCGTATGATAGAGCGAAAGCATCCAGCGTCCCTGGCCGTTCCCGCGCCGCCCGAACGGGAGCATGCCGCCGCCGCGACCGTTCCCATCGCTATTGGCCGAGCCTTCGCTACGTGGACCGGACTGCCCGGCTCCGCCCTGTGCGCCTGGCATCGGCATCGAGCAAAGCCGCGCCTGCAACGCCTTGAGCCTCGCGGGATCGATCTTGCCATCGGACCCCTTGAGCCGGTCGAGTGCTTCAGGCGGTAGGATGCTCAGGTCCGGCTCCTTGCCCGGATCGGGGCACAGCGCTGCCCGCACCTTGGCGAACCGCTCGGGATCGAACCTTGGACGACCGTTCGCGCCATCGGCCGCACAGAACCGCTGGCGCATTTCAGCGACTTTGGCCGGATCGACCTGGCCGTCCTCGCCTTTCAGGCGCTGCTGCATGCGGTCGGGCAGTTGCGAAATGTCCGGGGTCTGGCCCACCGGAGTGGCGCAGAACTTCGCCCGCATCGCCTCGAACCGCGCGGGATCGAACGCGCCGCCGACAGGAGGTGCTGCCGCCGGCGGGCCGCCAGCTGCGGCAGGAGGCGGCGGTGGGGGAGCCGGGCGGTCATCGGAGCCGCCCCGGCCCTGCCCCTGTGCGTTCGCCTTGCCGAAACGCCCGAAGATATTGAAACCATAGCGAATCCGCGAACTGCTCTCGTCGGCAAATGTCACCGGACGCTGGTCGATCGCCAGCAATGTGCCGTCGTTCGCCCGGGTCACACGCCCCGGAAACGCCGCTTCGATCGCAGGCGTCAACAAAGGGAAGGAGTTGGTCGTATTGGTCGAGTGGTTATGGAAGTACTCGATCCGGAAGCTTGCGCGTTCGGCTATGTCGAGATCGTAGTTGGCCGAAAGCTTCCAGTCGCGCTGGGTTTCGGCCTTGAGGTCCGGATTGCCGCCGCTGGTCACGGTCGCCAGCACAGTTTGTCCGGAGGTGAAATCGTAGATCGGAACGTTATAGGTGGTGATCGCCGGATTGCCGAGCTGGGACAGGCCGGGCGCGATTTCCTGCATGATCCGCGTCGCCTGCAACCCCAGTCGATCGGTCGGGTTCCACACCAAACCCGCCGTGTAATTCCACAGCGTGCCGAAGTCGGAGACCTTGTCGACCCCGCCCGCGAGATTGAGCGTGACATCGCCGATGGCATCGCCGAATCCGTTGCGCCTGCTGGTGATCGGGACGGCGAACGTAAGCTCTCCGCTTGTCCTGCGGCGATCGAGCGACACATCCGCGCCAACGCTTCGGGTATCGCTGCTTTCGATCCCGTTGAGCTTGTAACCACCCTTCAGCGTCACGCCGATATCGCCTGCCGGAAGCGAAACGGGATGGCCGATCAATGTCGTTTGCGAGTCGATACTGTAGGTATTGCTCGTCGCGGTATCGATGCCTGCGCCCGCGACGGCAGGGAGCGGTCCGTCGATCGCCAGCGTCCCTGCAGCGGCATCGGCGACCAGTGCGCTGGTGTCGCGCCGCCGGTCGATAGCGCTCTCGCTCACGCCCTTGACAGCATCGAGTGTCGATTGAAACTGCCAGCCGCCAAACGCCTTGTTGAACGATGCGCCGAGCGAATAGGTATCGGACCGGGTACGCCGCATGATCGGATTGGCATCGAGCGTACGCAGCGCGGTCTTGCCTGACGGATCGGTCAGCAGGACGGTATCGAGGCCCGACAGCGAGCGCGTGATGTCGTGCAGGACCTGCCCGTTGAGTGTGAACTGCCCGCCCAGCCCGTCCTGCCCAAGGCCCTTGGTCCAGGTGAGGTTGCCCTCGAGCTTCTTGTCGTTTGCCACCAGTGTGCGGAAATCCGCCGGGTTCGGGTCGGTCGCGACGGTCGGCACGCTGTCCGGCGACTGAACCACTCCGCGCTCGGCCTCGGTCAGCGGGCTGGTGGTGGTGTACTCGCCGCTGGCATTGAACCGGTTCGGTCCGGCGATCTTGAGCATCGATCCCTGCAGCTGGGTCGTGCTGGTCCCGCCGCGCGGAGGCATCCCGAATTCGAGCTCGACATCCTTGCTGGCGAAATCGGGCTTGAGGATGATGTTGATCACTCGCGCGTCGGGCGGATAGCCATACTTGAGTGCGACTTCTTCGGGCAGGACCTGCACCTTGCGGATTGCTTCGGGCGGATAGCGGCGAAACTCGCGGAAATTGGCAATCCGCTGGCCATTGATGAGGATGATCGGTTGCCCGCCACGGCCCCTGCCCGAGCTGGTTTCGGCGGAGAGTTGGCCGATCAAGTCGTCGATCGACGAAGCTCCGTAGGCGGCGATATCCTGCTCGTTGAGCTCGACCACCGGCGGAACGTCGGTCACTACTTCGCCAGGAATTCGGGTTGCAGTAACGATGATCTCATCGACCGGATCGACCGGTGCCTGGTTCGGCGCTGCAGCTGCGGCTGAGGTGCCGGCCAAGGGCGCAGCTTCCTGGGCCGCAGCCGGCGCACCGGCAGCAGCAAGCGCAAGCAGCGAAATGCAGGTAGCTGGAATTCGCAAGTGGCCGTAGCCTCCATCGATGATAGAGCGTGGTCTCCGCCTGATCGCGCAACTGGCTATCCGAGCGCTTCGAGGCAAGTGGTCAAAGCGTAACTTTTTGTCGCATGGTTGTTTCCCGGCGCTGAACAGGGCCAATTTCGCCGCAGCGGCAAACGCTTTCCTTTTGCGCAGTGCACGGCTATGGGCCGCGACCAATACGAAACCGAACCCCAACTGCGAACCGAAGGAGCCGTACGGCTAGATGGCAAAAGAAGAACTCCTCGAAATGCGCGGCAAGGTGGTCGAACTGCTGCCCAACGCGATGTTCCGGGTAGAGCTCGAAAATGGCCATGAGATCCTCGGCCACACCGCCGGCAAGATGCGAAAGAACCGCATACGCGTGCTCACTGGCGATGAAGTGCTGGTCGAGCTTACCCCTTACGACCTGACCAAGGGCCGCATCACTTACCGCTTCATGCCGGGACGCGGCGGCCCGGGGCCGCAGTAAGCGCCGCGGCCGGACGGCCCGGTGCCCGATAACCCCACACTCGTCCTCGCATCGGCCAGCCCCCGGCGGCGCGAACTGCTCGCACGGCTGGGTATTACCCCCGATCGCGTCGCCCCTGCCGATATCGACGAAACGCCACACAAGGCCGAACTGCCCCGCGATTATGCCCGCCGGATGGCGCGCGAGAAGTCCGAAGCTGCCGCCGAAGACAGCGCATTCGTGCTGGCAGGAGACACAGTTGTCGCCGCCGGTCGCCGCATCCTGCCCAAGGCGGAAGACGAAGCAACCGCGCGCCAGTGCCTCGAACTGCTTTCGGGTCGGCGGCACCGCGTGCTGTCGGCGATCGCCTTGCGCGGGCCCGATGGCACTGTTCGCGAGCGCTTGAGCGAGACGACCGTACGCTTCAAACGGCTGTCCGACGCTGAGCTGGATGCCTATCTCGCCAGCGGCGAATGGCACGGCAAGGCCGGTGGATATGCGATCCAAGGCGCTGCCGAAGGGCTGGTTGCGTGGATCGAAGGCAGCCATTCGGGCGTTGTCGGATTGCCGCTTTTCGAGACCCGCGCGCTGCTTAGAGCCGCAGGATTTCCCATTGCCTGAGTGGCTCGTCGAAGACGGGATCGGAGAACAGCGCGCGCTGCTGGTCGAAGACGACAGGGTGCTGTCCGCAAAGGTCCGCTGGCCAGGAGAATTCTGCGCCGAGGATCCCATCGAAGCGAAATTGGTCCGCAAGGAAGCAGGTGCTTCGCAGGGCGTGGGAGAGACCGCCGACGGACGGCAAGTGCTGATCGATCGCCTGCCGCGCGATGCCCAGGAAGGGGCGACACTGCCCCTCGTGGTCACACGCGGCGCGATCGCCGAGCGCGGGCGTTACAAGCTCCCCGCTGCTCGTCCAGCGGATACGATCGACGCGAATCGCAGCAACACCGTATTCGGCAGTTCCAAGACGGTCCGGCGGTTTCCTGATGGACTTTGGGAAGAAGTCTGGAGCGCTGCCGCTTCGAGCGAGATCGCTTTCAATGGCGCCGCGTTGCTGCTGTCCGTCACCCCGGCGATGACAGTGATCGACATCGACGGCGACCTGCCCGCACGCGAACTCGCGCTGGCTGCGGTCGAACCGCTCGCACAGGCGCTGCGCTGGTTCGATCTCGGCGGCTCGATCGGGATCGATTTTCCGACGATCGCCGACAAGGCCGGTCGGCGCGCGGTGGACGAGGCATTGGCCAAGGCGCTGGCTGACTGGCCGCACGAGCGCACCGCGATGAACGGCTTCGGTTTCGTCCAACTGGTCGCCCGGCTCGAAGGGCCGTCGCTGCTGCACCGGCTGGCCACCTCGCGAGCGGCGGCAGCAGCAAGGCTCGCCCTGCGCCGCGCCGAGCATCTCGACGGAGCGGGTGCGACCTTGCTGACGGTCCACCCGGCACTCGCCGCCAGGTTCACGCCGGAGTGGCTCTCCGAACTCACGCGCCGAACGGGCCGAGAGGTGCGGATCGAGACCGATCCCGCCCTTGCCATAGAGGCTCCGCACGCCCAGCTAGTGGCGCGATGACTTCCCCTCGCCCTTGCCCGATCTGCAAGAAGCCACGCAAAGAAGCGTTCGCACCGTTCTGTTCGCAGCGCTGCCGCGACCGCGACCTCGCGCAGTGGTTCAACGATGGCTATGCCGTCCCCGGCCCGCCAGCGAGCCCCGACGACATCGTGCGCGGCGAGGACTCCGACTGAGCAGGGCGCGCGGGCCGATTCCCCCCTTGCCAAGCCGCGCTCGCTTGGCCATAGGGCCGCACTCCAACCGCCCGGCGGCAATTGGCCCCGCGCGCAGGTGACCTGCCCAGGTAGCTCAGTTGGTAGAGCATGCGACTGAAAATCGCAGTGTCGGTGGTTCGATCCCGCCCCTGGGCACCACACCCTTCCCGGCGATCGATTGGTTAGCGTTGGCGGCCTTACGCACGCGCGCTAAGGCTGCCTGATGCACGAAACGTCCCAAGCCCTCGAAGCGTTCGATATCGCCGCAATCCTCGTCGTCGCTGCGGCGATCTTCGGCTACATCAATCACCACTACATCCGCTTGCCGCACACCATCGGCCTGACGGTAATGGGCGCATTCGCCTCGCTCTCGGTGATGCTGGCCAATGCGCTGATCCCCGGGATTACGCTCGACGACTGGGTCGCGAACCTGCTCCACGAGATGAACTTCACCGACACCCTGCTGCAAGGGATGCTCAGCTTCCTGCTGTTTGCCGGGGCGATGCACGTCGATCTGGAGCGGTTGAAGCGCGACTGGGCGCCGGTGTTGCTGCTTTCGACCGTCGGGGTGATCATTTCGACACTGATCGTCGGCGCGCTGATGTGGGGCGTTGGTGCGCTGATGGCATTGCCGATCGCGCCGATCTGGTATTTCGTGTTCGGCGCGCTGATCAGCCCGACCGACCCGGTCTCGGTGCTCGGCGTGCTGCGCGAAGAGAACGTGCCGCACTCGCTCCAGTCGGCGGTCGCGGGGGAGAGCCTGTTCAACGACGGCGTCGGCATCGTGGTGTTCACGATCCTGCTCGGCGCAGCGGTGACCGGGGCTGACTTCAGCATCGCCGAAGGGGCCAAGCTGTTTGCCGAGGAAGCCGGCGGCGGGGTGCTGGTGGGCCTCGTGTTCGGCTGGCTGGGCTACAAGGCGCTGGCGAGCATGGACGAATACACGCTCGAGGTGCTCATCACGCTGGCGATCGTGATGGGCGGTTATGCGCTGGCAAGCGCGATCCACGTCTCCGGCCCGCTGGCGATGGCCGTGGCAGGGCTGTTGATCGGCAACCAGGGGGTGGCCCACGCGATGAGCGACACCACTGCCGATTACGTCCACAAGTTCTGGGAACTGGTCGACGAGATGCTCAACTCGGTGCTGTTCCTGCTGATTGGACTTGAGATGATCGCCCTCGTACCCGGTCGCGGACACCTGGTACTGGGGATTGCCGCGATTGCGATCACTCTGCTTGCCCGCGCAGTCTCGGTCGGGGCGATGGTCAAGGCAGTGCCCGGGGTCAGCCTCGATGCTCCCGGCGCGGTGCGCGTTTTGTGGTGGGGCGGGCTGCGTGGCGGCATCTCGATCGCGCTGGTGCTGTCGCTGCCCGAAGGCGGCACGCGCAACCTGCTGCTGGCAGCGACTTTCGCTGCAGTGCTGTTCTCCGTGCTCGTCCAGCGCGCCACGCTCGGCAAGATGATCGAACGGCTGCAACGCCAACACCTGCCCTCGGTCGAACCGGAACCGGAGAAGATCGGCATGGGTAGCGACTACTAGGCGCGCTCGCACAGATTGCTTTTGACCGCCCGTTTGCCTATGGGCGCGGCTGCGCCCCGGCATCGCGCGAGTCACCCGCGACTCGCCCGCCGGGGCATCGTGTTTCACCCCTGAGGTAACCGCCCATGTCGACCCGCCGCCGCCAGATCTACGAAGGCAAGGCCAAGATCCTCTACGAAGGCCCCGAACCGGGCACTTTGATCCAGTATTTCAAGGACGACGCGACCGCGTTCAACGCCCAGAAAAAGGGCACGATCAACGGCAAGGGCGTGATCAACAACCGCATCAGCGAGTATGTCTTCACGCGGCTGGCGCATATCGGCATCCCGACGCACTTCATCCGCCGCCTCAACATGCGCGAACAGCTGATCCGCCAGGTCGAGATCGTTCCGCTCGAAGTGATCGTGCGCAACGTTGCTGCCGGCTCGCTGTGCAAGCGCCTCGGCATCGAGGAAGGCGAACCGCTGCCGCACACGCTGCTCGAATACAGCTACAAGGACGACGGGCTCGGCGATCCGTTCGTTTCGGAAGAGGAAATCGCCTGCTTCAACTGGGCGAGCCACGAGGAGATGCAGGACATTTCCAGCATGGCGATCCGGATCAACGATTTCATGAGCGGGATGTTCGCCGCGATCGGCATCCGCCTGATCGACTTCAAGCTCGAATTCGGGCGACTGTGGGACGGCGACTATTCGCGCCTCATCCTGGCCGACGAAATCAGCCCCGACGGCTGCCGCCTGTGGGATCTAGCGACCGGCGAGAAGCTCGACAAGGACCGCTTCCGCCGCGACCTCGGCGGTGAGGAAGAGGCCTACCAGGAAGTGGCTCGCCGTCTCGGCCTGCTGCAGAACGACGACGGCGGCCCGGGCGAGGTCTTCGACCTGTCCGCTCACCGCGGCCGGCTACGCGGCAAGGCCAAGCCCAAAAAGTAACCGTCAGATCACGTAGCGCAAGCTCATCCCGCTGGGCCCGATGGCATAGGCGCAATCGGGCATGTGATCGCCATCGACCTGCACCGGGCTGACGCAACGATCAAAGGTGACCCGGCGAACGGTGCGGATTTCGGCCAGCCCCAGCCGCGCGATCGGCATGCGCAGCAAGGCCGCGAGCGCGAACGCCAGCGTCGTCATGCGCGACGAACGGTCGAGCGTGATCAGCTCGACCGAATCCGCCTGCAAGGCTGCGCGCGGCGACAAGCGGAAGGGCCCCGCATAGAGCGCGCCATGGCTGGCGATCACCGCTTCGGCGGTGGTTTCGAACGGCGTGCCGTCGGCCAGTTCACCCTTGATCGCCAGCTTCTCGCGCGGCCAGCGGCGCAGCTGGCGCATGATCGCCACGACATACGCGAGCCGCCCGATCCACTTCTTGAGCGCACCCGACACCTCGGCCACCGCGTGACTGTCCGCCCCGATCGAAAGGCACGCGACAACCGGCATTCCGCCGAGCGTGTAGAGCGGTGCATCGATCCAGCCATCGGGCCCGCGCGCCCATGCCTCGGAAACCTGGCGCGCGAACTTGCGCGGATCGCGGGCGTAGCCGAGCTCGCGCGCAACGAGGTTGATCGTGCCCGACGGAGCAATGCAAAGTGGCACTTTGCCCGCATCACCCCCCAATGTCTGCACGGTATCGCGCAAGGTCCCGTCGCCGCCGTGTACGCAGACCAGGTCGGCCTTGCCCGAAAGCACGGCTCCGTCCGCCCGGGTCGGAAGCAGGTTGACGTTCGCGCCTTGCCGCTCCAGCGCGCGCACCAGCGCCAGCAAGCGGCGCTCGCTGAAACTGCCCGCCATCGGGTTGTAGACGAGGTCCATCTCCATCGCCGCCGCCCCTAGCACCGGCGAGTGAGCAAATCGGTAAAAATCCTTCGCTTTGCCTGCCTTGTCTTCGCCCGATTTGAGGGGCAAAGGCGCTGGCCATGCGCTTTGTTGCTGTTGCGGTCGCCGCCCTCGCCCTTGCCATCACGCCTTCGCTGCAGGCGGAAACGCCCCCGACACTGGCCACGCTGCCCGACAACGGACCGGCGGAAAACCACCAGTGGACCTACCGGCAGAGCGATATCCCGGTCGATCCGGCGTGGACTTTCGGCACGCTGCCCAACGGAATGCGCTACGCGCTGCGGCACAACCAAACCCCTGCGGGCACAGCACTTGTAAGGCTGCGGATCGGCTCGGGCTCACTGGAAGAAACCCCCGACGAACGCGGGCTCGCGCACTTCCTCGAGCATATGGCCTTCAACGGATCGACCCACGTTCCCGAAGGCGAGATGGTCAAGCTGCTTGAGCGCAAGGGGCTGGCGTTCGGTGCCGACACCAACGCCTCCACCGGGTTCGAAGCAACCACCTACAAGCTCGACCTGCCCAACGTCGCGCCCGACATGATCGATACCGCGCTGATGCTGATGCGAGAGACCGCCAGCAACCTGACGCTGGCCCAGGATGCGATCGATCGCGAACGCGGCGTGATCCTGTCGGAAAAGCGCGACCGGACAAATTACTCGCTGCGTGACGTAGAGGACCAGTGGGCATTCCTCACGCCCGACGCGCGCTATACCCGGCGCTTGCCGATCGGCACGACCGAAACGATCGATGCCGCCAATTCGCAGCGGCTGCGGGCATTCTATTCGCGCAACTACGTGCCTTCGAACGCCGTGCTGATCGTCGTCGGCGATATCGACGTGGCCAAGGTCGAGGCGAAAATCCGCGCCGAATTCGCGAGCTGGACGGCTGCCCCGCCTCCTCCGCCACCGGTCACCGGGCCGATCGATCCGGCGCGAAAGGGGCTGACCGACGTGTTTCTCGATCCGGCACTGTCGGAGAAGGTCACCGCCACCCGGATGGAAGCTTGGCATGACCGCCCGGATTCGGTGGCCGAGCGGCGGCAGAACCTTCTGCGCCAGATCGGCTATGCGATCGTCAACCGGCGGCTGAGCCAGCTCGCACGGAGTGACGATCCGCCATTCCGGAGTGCCGGGTTCGGCACCGGCGACATCTTCGAATCCGGGCGGATGACCAACCTGGTTATCAACACGGTCGACGGCGGCTGGCAGAAGGGCCTCGAAGCGGCGGCGCGGGTCTATCGCCAGGCTATGAGCTATGGCTTCAGCGATGCCGAAGTGGCCGAGCAGGTCGCCCGCCAGCGCGCAGCACAGGTCAACGCCGCCGGCTCTGCCGATACCCGCAGCAATGCGGCACTAGTGTCCGCGGCCGATAGCCTGATCGAGGATGGACTTGTCCCCTCGACCCCGCAAAGTTCGCTTGAACGGTTCAATGCCTTCGCGCCGCAAATCACTCCGGCTGCGGTGCTCGCTGCCCTCAAGGCCGACGCCGCGCCGCTCGACGATCCGATGATCCGCTTCGAAGGGCGCGTCGCTCCCAACGGAGGTGCCGGTGCGCTGCGCGCGACGTGGACCGCCGCAATGGCCGCCCCGCTCGCCCCGCCCGTAACCAAGGCGCTCAAGGACTTCGGCTATTCGGATTTCGGCACCCCCGGCAAGGTCGTTTCGGACGTGACGACGCCCAAGCTGGGGATCCGTGAAATCCGCTTTGCCAACGGGGTCCGGCTCGATCTCAAGCGGACGACCCTCGCGAAGGACCGTATTTCGTTTCACTTGGCGATCGCAGGCGGCGACCTGCTCAACACCAAGCAGGACCCGCTGGCGACAGCGATGGTTTCGAGCCTGCCAATGGGCGGGCTCGGCAAGCATTCGCAGGACGAGATCGAATCGATTCTTGCCGGGCGCACGGTGCGATTCTCGATCGGAAATCGCGGAGATGCGTTTGTGATGAGCGGCGGAACGATCCCCAAGGATCTCCCGCGGCAACTCGACCTGCTTGCCGCCGCGATCACCGATCCGGGCTACCGGATCGAAGGACAAGTGCGCTTCCACCGCTCGATCGACGACTACTTCAAGCGCAAGGACGCAACGCCGGGCAGCGCGCTCGGGACATCGATCGGTGGCATCCTGTCCGGCGGGGACCCGCGCTTCACGCTCCAGCCGCAGAGCGCCTACGAAGCGCTGACCTTCGCCAAACTCAAGGATGCGATTTCCGGCAACCTCCAGCATGGCGCGATCGAGCTGGCATTGGTCGGCGATTTCGATCCCGACCGGGCCATCGCCCTTGTGGCAAAAACGCTCGGCGCGCTGCCGTCTCGCGCAGCGGACTTCGACGACGCTCCTGCGCTGCGCCACAGGCCGTTCACCGACCAACGCACCCGCCACGTGATCTATCACACCGGTGAGGCGGACCAGGCGCTGATCGCGATGGTCTGGCCAACGGTCGACGACCGCAACGCCGCAGAAGATGCGCGGCTCGAGATGCTCGAACGGGTGGTGCAGATCGAGTTGCAGGAGGAACTGCGCGAGCGGCTCGGAAAGACCTATAGCCCCGGCGCCAGCAGCGATCCCTCGGACCTTTGGATCGATTACGGGACATTCTCGATCTACGCGTCGGTCGACGTGAAGGATGTCGCCGTGTCGGAAGCCGCTATCCGCGCGGTGATCGAACGGCTGGCGAGGGAGCCAGTGTCGGCAGATACGCTCGACCGCGCGCGCCAGCCGTTGCTCGAAAGCTATGCCAACGCGCTCAAGAGCAACGGCGGGTGGATGCGGCTGGTCGCGCGGGCGCAGACCCGTCCAGACCGGATTGCACGCTTCGCGGAGATGCCCGGGCTGATCGGGCAAGTGACCGCGTCCGACGTCGAAGCAGCTGCGGCACGGTTCCTCCGCCCCGATCAGGCGGTCGAAATCCTCGCTCTGCCCAAGCCCGGCGATACCGAGCCGCCTGCGAACAACTGATACGTGGGCGCTTGCCGTTGGCGACGGTTCGCGCCATAGGGCGCGCGAGTCCCGCGCCCTGCCTATTACCGCCACGAAAGGCCGCCGATGAAAGTCCGCGTCTATGTTTCGCTCAAGCCCGGGGTGCTCGACCCGCAGGGCCGCGCCGTCCACCATGCGCTCGAAGGGCTCGGCTTCGCCGGAGTCGACGATGTGCGGGTCGGCCGCTTCATCGAAATGGACGTGGCTGACGACACCACCGACGAGGCGCTCGACGACATGTGTCGCAAGCTGCTCGCCAACATGGTGATCGAAAATTACCGCATCGAGAAGCTGGAGACGGCGTGATGGCATTTCGCGGCGCAGTGATCACCTTTCCCGGTTCCAACTGCGATCGCGACATGGCGGTTGCGCTGGAAAAGGTCTCGGGCGAGCCTGCGATCCGGGTTTGGCACGGCGACGCGGACTTGCCCGAAGGTGTCGATTTCATCGCGATCCCGGGCGGTTTCTCCTACGGCGATTACTTGCGCTGCGGAGCGATCGCCAGTCGCAGCCCGATCATGCGTGCGGTGATCGCTGCTGCCGGCCGCGGAGTTCCGGTGCTCGGCGTGTGCAACGGCTTCCAGGTCCTTACCGAAAGCGAACTGCTACCCGGCGCGCTGATGCGCAACGCCCAGCTGACGTTCACTTGCCGCACCGTGCCGCTGACGGTCGAGAACAGCCAGTCGCTGTTCACCGCCGGATATGAAGCGGGCCAGACGATCAACATCCCCGTCGCGCACCACGACGGCAACTATTTCGCCGACACGCAGACGCTCGACCGGCTCGAAGGAGAAGGACGCGTCGCATTTCGCTACGCCGACGAAGTCAACGGGTCGCAGCGCTCGATCGCCGGCATTCTCAACCAGGCGGGCAACGTGCTGGGAATGATGCCGCATCCCGAACGGGCGATCGAGCCCGAACTGGGCGGTAGCGACGGCCGCGCACTGTTCGAAAGCGCGATCAAGGGCCTGGTGGATTCCTGACTGCGCCGAACCGGTAGTGACCCGCGGTCAGGCGGTTAGCCGGTCGTTAGGGCGCTTCCTCCGGAACACGTTCAACGTTTCCTCGGCATTCATCGGGCGCCCGAAGTGATAGCCCTGGATCTTCGAGCAGCCCAACGCACGAATCAATTCCGCCTCGGTTGCGTTCTCGACGCCCTCGGCGGTCGTGGTCATTCCCAGGCTGTCTGCCATCGCCACCACCGCACGGATGATCGCCATGCTCTCGGCGGAATCTTGTGCCGCGCCCTGGACGAAAGTCTTGTCGATCTTGATCGTCGCGAATTTCAGCTTGCGCAGGTAACCGAGCGAAGAATAGCCGGTCCCGAAATCGTCGAGCGCGACGGTGCAGCCGAGCGCCATAACCTGCTCGAGCGCGTTGGCGGCAACTCCTGAATCGCGCACGAATATGCTCTCGGTCACTTCGAGTTCTAGCCGAGCGGCCTCGAGCCCGCTGGCTGACAAGGCACGCACGACCGTGGCTGGAAAATCGGGCTCGAACAGCTGTTCGGGCGAGACGTTGACCGCCACCCGCACGTGTTCCGGCCAGCTGGTCGCTTCTCGGCACGCTTGCTCCAGCACCCACGCGCCGATCGGCACGATCAGCCGGGTGTCCTCGGCCAGCGGAATGAACTTCACCGGGCTAACCGAGCCATGGTCGCCGCTGTTCCAGCGCACCAGCGCCTCGAAACTGACGACTTCTTCGGTCACTGCATCCACGACGGGCTGGTAGTTGAGCTCGAGTTCCCGCTTTTCGAGCGCGCTGCGCAGCGCGAACTCGAGTTGGCGGCGCTCCTCGGCGTTGGAGTGGAGGGCCGGCTCGTAGCTGAAGTGCTCGCCGCCGCCCTCGTCCTTTGCGCGGTAGAGCGCGAGGTCGGCATTGCGCATGATTTCTTCGACCGTGCCGCCATCGCGCGGACCGATAGCCGAACCGACGCTGGCCCCGACGTAGAGCGTGTGCTGGTCGACGTGATAGGGTTGCGAAAGACGTTCGATCACGCGGCGGGCCACTACGTCGATCACGGCCTTGTCGGATGCATCGCGGATCACGATGGCAAATTCATCGCCGCCCAGCCGGCCAACCAGTTTGTCTTCTCCGACCAGTTCGTTGAGCCGCGCGGAAACCTGCGCCAGCAACTTGTCACCGACCTGGTGTCCGAGAGAATCGTTGACCGCCTTGAACCGGTCGAGATCGATCATCAGGAACGCGCAGCGGGTGCGCCATTGTTCGACGAAGCGCAAGGCGTCGCCCAGCGCCTCGGTCAGCATGAGCCGGTTCGGCAGCCCGGTCAGGGTATCGTAGCGCGCGAGATAGGCGATCTTCTCGGTCGATTCGCGCTGTTCGGTAACGTCGGATCCAACTCCGCGAATGCCGAGATAGGTTCCATTGTCGTCGAGCATCGGAGTCCCCGAAAGCTCCCACCAGCGATGCTCGCGCCCGATCGTGACCCGGACCATCAGGTTTGAGAAGCTCTCGCGACGCTTCAGGTGCTCGGCCAGCTCATGCAGGCTCGGCGCGAACTGGCCGGTCTCCCATGCTTCGCCCGAAATGAGCTGCAGGAAGGGCTTGCCTTCAATTTCTTCAACCGGCTTGCCGAGCGCGAAGACAAATCGCGGGCTGGCCGAACGGACGATCCGATTGGTATCGATCTGCCACAGCCAATCGGCCTGGTTTTCCTCGAATTCGCGCAGGAGAAGCGACACGACCTCGCTCTTTTCCGCCATCCCGGCTTCGGCGATGCACGCCTTGAGATAGACGTGCGCCACTTTCGTCGTGCCGATGGCAATCATCGACAGGAAGCCTGCAGCGATCAGGGCAAGGCCCGAGTCCCCGAACCAAGCGAAAGCCCCTATCGCGACAGGTCCAGTCACCGCTCCGAAGATCACTGTCGTGAGCGGAACAACCCCATTGATGAGCGCCGACCCGGCAAGCAATCCAGCGACGATCATGAAAGCGGCGGCTCGATCGGCTGGGCCGCCATACTGAGCGAACACAATCAGGGGCACGCACCAGGCGAGCCCCACCAACAGCGCTCCCATCGACTTTTGCCGCACTTCGTTGGTCGAAATCCTGCGCCCTTCGGCATCGGCCAACATCTTGTCCGACCGTGCATTGATCGTCAGCGCCACGACAAGCGCCGAGACGAAGGCTACCAGTGCAGTCGCGGGTGCCTTGCCGATGTAGATCGAAAGGATGATGGCCGCGTTGATCGCATGGACAACGATCCGCAACCACATGGTCTTCTGGAGCTGGGCATACTGCATGCCGCGCAGGCGCCCCCAGTCATCGTCCTCCGCATCGCGCAGGCCGAGAATCGTCAGAAACGGAAGACCGTCCGGACTGACATCGGGGGTACGCCGGTATTCGTTCACCGGGCGACATTACGAGAGAATAGTTATTCGGCAGTAAACTGCAGAACTAAAACAGAAAAATTCGATCCGCCGGGAACCCGGAATTAACCATACGAGATGATCGGATTTCGCCTTATTCGACCGTCACCGACTTCGCCAGGTTGCGCGGCTGGTCGACATCGGTGCCCTTCGCGACGGCGACATGATAGGCCAGCAACTGAACCGGGATCGCGTAGACCAGCGGCGCGATCAGCGAGTGCACCTTGGGCATGGCGATCGTCGCCAGGCATCCCTCGCCCGCTTCGGCCAGCCCTTCCTCATCCGAAATCAGCACGACCTTGCCGCCACGCGCACGCACTTCCTGCATGTTCGACACGGTCTTTTCGAACAGCGGACCCGAGGGTGCGAGCACGATCACTGGCACCGCTTCGTCGATCAGCGCGATCGGGCCATGCTTCATTTCGCCGCTGGCATAGCCTTCGGCATGGATATAGCTGATTTCCTTGAGTTTCAGTGCGCCTTCGAGCGCCAGTGGATAATCCGGTCCGCGCCCGAGATAGAGCACATCGCGCGCCGGCGCGATGAGGTGCGCCATGCTTGCGATATCGTCGTCATGGTCGAGCGCGGCGTTGAGAGCGGCGGGCGCTTCGAGCAAGTGGCGAACAACCGCTTGTTCTTCTGCGCTGTCCATCCGCCCCTTCTTCACCGCTAGATGCGCCGCCAGTGCCGCAAGAACTGCGAGCTGACAGGTGAACGCCTTGGTACTGGCAACACCGATCTCCGGCCCGGCGTGGGTCGGCAGCAACAAGTCCGCCTCGCGCGCCATCGAGCTGGTGGGGACGTTGACCACCACACCGATCGTCTGGCCTGCTGCCTTACAGTGCCGCAGCGCAGCCAGCGTGTCCGCGGTCTCTCCGCTCTGGGAAATGAACAGCGCGAGGCCGCCTTCCTCGAGCACCGGGTCGCGGTAGCGAAACTCGCTCGCGACATCGATATCGACCGGAACCCGCGCAAAGGTCTCGAACCAGTACTTCGCGACCATTCCAGCATAATAAGAAGTACCGCAGGCGACAATCGTTACCCGATTGACCGCCGACAGGTCGAAATCGATCTGCGGCAGTGCGACCGTGTTGTCCGAACGGCGGATGTAGCTCGCCAAGGTCTGCGCAACGACTGTGGGCTGCTCGAAGATCTCTTTTTGCATGTAGTGGCGGAAGTTGCCTTTCTCGACCGCCGCTGCCGATGCGCCCGAAGTTGTCACTTCGCGTTCGACCAGGTTGTTTTCGGCATCGAATATCTGCGCCCCGTCGCGCGTCACTACCGCCCAGTCGCCTTCTTCAAGGTAGGCGATCTGCTGGGTCAGTGGCGCGAGTGCGAGCGCATCGGAGCCGAGGTAGGCCTCGCCCTCTCCGTAGCCGATCACCAGCGGGGATCCGAGTCGGGCGCCGATCAGCAGCCCGGGATCGTCGCGAAACGCAATCGCCAGAGCGAATGCGCCACGCAGTCGTGGCAGGACCGCCTTGACCGCGTCTTGCGGCGAAGCACCGCTTTCGACTTGCTGGCTGATCAGGTGTGCGACGACTTCGCTATCGGTTTCGCTTTCCAGCGTACGACCTGCGGCGACCAGCTCATCGCGCAGCTGCTTGAAGTTCTCGATGATTCCGTTGTGGACCAACGCAACGTACTCGGTGGCGTGTGGGTGGGCGTTGGCCGCAGTCGGCGCGCCGTGGGTGGCCCAGCGGGTGTGAGCGATGCCGATCGTGCCAGGAGCGGGGCTCGACGCGAGCTCGCGCACGAGGTTGGCCAGCTTGCCTTCGGCCCGACGACGGACGAGCTTCCCGTCGTGCACCGTACAAACGCCCGCGCTATCGTAACCGCGGTATTCCATCCGCCTCAGGCCGTCGACCAGTCGGTCCGCCACTTCATCCTTGCCGACGATGCCGATGATGCCGCACATGAATTACAGGTCCTTCACAGTATAGGGAACGCGGACCCCCGGCATTTCGGCCGGGAAATCTGCGGTGTTGCGGGTGACCAGCACACGGCCTGTGGTCTGGGCCGATGCCAGGACAATAGCGTCGAGCGCCTTGAGCGAGCGGCGCTGCGAACGCAAGGTCGCAGCTTGCCTGGCAACATCTTCGCTGACTTCGATTATCCGGAAATGATCGAGATAGCTTTCGGTGCGAGCGCTATCGTCGGGCATCGACTGGATCATGACCTCGATCCAGCTCAACCGGCTGATATAGCGCTGCGAATAGCGCATCAGTTCGGATTGCGCGGGCCGCACGTTGCGCAATGCGTCAGTCAGGATATCGGTATCGAACACCGCCTCGGTCATGACGTCTGACCGTCACTGCGATCTCGCCAAATCCCGAAGAAACGCTCGATCCCTTCGCCCCCCGTACTCCCGCGATAGGCAGCAACCGCTTCACGCAAGACCGCTGCGCGTGACTTTCCCTGCTCCTGCGCCAACTGGTCGAGCCAGCGGATATCGTCATCGGGAAGGTCTGCGAGGATTCGGGCCATTATGATATATAGATATCATATCAATATATCAAAGCAACCCAGATCTCCATTATCTCTGGGAATCAGGCTCGCAGGGCAAATGCGTCGCTCAGGCGAGTTCGGACGGCCTGTCTGCCGCGATCAGCATGGCCAGCCCAGCCACGATCATGATGACGAACCGAGGATAGTAGAGAGCCCCATCGACCATGCTCATCCATAGCAGCGCGTAAACGATAGCCAGCAGCGGCCAACGCGCTCTGTCCTTCATCGCCGACCGGTGTGCGGAGACGACCGCCCGACCCAAGATCCAGCATGCCGGGATTGCTCCCACGATGCCCCACGAGAACAGGAACTGCAGGAACGCATTATGCGGCTGTGTGTGCGACCAGCCGATGAACACTTCGAAGAATACCGAACCGGTTCCCCAACCAAGCCACGGAGAATCGAGCCACCGCACGATTGTCGCGTGCCACAAGACCGTCCGGTTCACGAACCGGCTGACTGAAGATACATCGACCAGGTTGAACAGCCAGAACACCGGATCATCGAACCGGAAAATCCATGCAAGAAGCACTGCAATCGCGGTCAGCAAGGCGACAATGCCGACATGCCGGCGTGCGGGTAGGCCAGGCTTGAGCACGGCGAACAGGCCCACTGCCCCGCACATCCCCAGGATTGCGGCGCGGGTTCCCGTCCACACCGTGAAGGCAGCGGCAAACAGGTACAGCAGGTGCCATGCGGTCAACCTGTTCGTGTCGGCACTATATAGCAGCCGAACCACGAGCCCCGCTGCAATCGCTCCGGTCCAGGTGCCGAGATAGCGAACGCTTATGTAGCCCGGCAGTGCAAAGCTCCACTCGATCGCGCCTCCTGGCACGCTGGTGGGAGGCGGTGGGAAGCTAAACTTCCACCACGTGAGGAAGGCGAACACGATCAGTCCGCCCGCGAGCCAGCGTAGCAAATCGTCCCAGTCGTCGCTGGGCCGCAACCGTGCGAGATAGAAGACCGCGATCGCAAAATAGAGATGCGCGACCGTAATGATCGACTGAAGCAAGGCGTCGGACGGATATTTTGCGAGGAACGTGCTGCTGGTGAACATCGCGGCAAGCAGCACGACGGTGGCACGTCGGATATCGCGCGGCAGCATCCGCCACATCGCGTCGCGATCCATGCCGAGGCGATAGGCGATGGCCACCACTACGATCTCGCTGAACACGAAATGCAGCTCGAGCAGGCGTGCTCGCTCTTCCCATTTGAGCGGCATCGTATGCACCCACGTAGGGAACAGCATGGCCGACACGAGCGGCATGACGAGGCCGAAAACGATGCCGAGCTGGGCGCCCAGGCCCAGGCCTGTGAACCAGGCCAACGGCGACGGGCGCCAGGAAAGCGAACGAGCGGTCATGCACCGACGCGCTAGCGTGTCCGCGTTAATTTCCTGTCAACGATAATATGGTCTGGATCGCGCAAGGCCCGACCGGGTCGAAATCGGCCGGATGCTGAATGCGATTTTTAGGAAAAAATAAGCTTTCCGAATTATTCACCATCATTCGGAAGCGGCCGTTTGCCGCGGCACCGGTCTATCGGTGCCAAGATCGAATTGAATCGCCCGGGGGGTATTGATGAGCGCATTTGGACGCAAGAGCGGACCTGGTGGGATGCAGCCCGGAGCGCGTCCGTCGTTCGGCGTTGCGCGCCCGATGAAGGGCGGCTCGGCAGACAGCGGCCAGAAGTCCCCTTCAGGCGGCGAGCAATTCCCGCCGCTGCCCGGCGAAGCCAGCCCGGCTGAAGCGATGCCTGCAGCCGCGCCCAACAAGGGCGACGCGATGAGCCGCTTGGCCGACCGTTCGAACGCGGTTCACGAGCAACAGGAAGTCGGCGGCTTCGAAGCCAGCGTCCACAAGATCAAGGAACAGGTGCTGCCGCGCCTGCTCGAACGCGTCGACCCGGAGGCGGCTGCCACACTCTCGAAGGAAGAGCTGTCGGAAGAATTCCGCCCGATCATCATGGAAGTGCTGGCCGAGCTCAAGGTCACGCTCAACCGCCGCGAGCAGTTTGCGCTCGAAAAGGTGCTGATCGACGAGCTGCTCGGCTTCGGCCCGCTCGAAGAGCTACTCAGCGATCCCGACGTATCGGACATCATGGTCAACGGCCCCGACCAGACCTACATCGAAAAGAAGGGCAAGCTGGTCATCGCGCCGATCCGCTTCCGCGACGAGCAGCACCTGTTCCAGATCGCGCAGCGTATCGTGAACCAGGTCGGCCGCCGCGTCGACCAGACCACTCCGCTGGCCGATGCCCGCCTCAAGGACGGCAGTCGTGTCAACGTCATCGTCCCGCCGCTGTCACTTCGCGGCACCGCAATCTCGATTCGTAAGTTCTCCGAGAAGCCGATCACGCTCGACATGCTCAAGGACTTCGGCTCGATGAACGAGAAAATGTGCACAGCGCTGAAAATCGCGGGCGCATGCCGGATGAACATCGTCATCTCGGGCGGTACCGGTTCGGGTAAGACGACCATGCTCAACGCCCTGTCGAAGATGATCGACCCGGGCGAACGCGTGCTGACGATCGAAGACGCGGCCGAACTTCGCTTGCAGCAGCCGCACTGGTTGCCGCTCGAAACCCGCCCGCCGAACCTCGAAGGCCAGGGCGCAATCACCATCGGCGACCTCGTCAAGAACGCCCTACGTATGCGCCCCGATCGCATCATCCTGGGCGAAATTCGTGGTGCGGAGTGTTTCGACCTCCTCGCCGCGATGAACACCGGCCACGACGGCTCGATGTGTACGCTTCACGCCAACAGCCCGCGCGAATGCCTCGGCCGTATGGAAAACATGATCCTGATGGGCGACATCAAGATTCCGAAGGAAGCCATCAGCCGCCAGATCGCGGAATCGGTCGACATCATTGTGCAGGTCAAGCGCCTGCGCGATGGTTCGCGTCGCACCACCAACGTGACCGAAGTCATCGGCATGGAAGGCGATGTGATCGTTACGCAGGAACTGTTCAAGTTCGAGTATCTCGACGAGAGCGAAGACGGCAAGATCCTCGGTGAATTCCGCGCCAGCGGCCTGCGCCCCTATACCCTGGAAAAGGCGCGTCAGTTCGGGTTCGACCAGGCCTATCTGGAGGCCTGCCTCTAATTCGTCCGACGAAGGTCCCTGGCGCTAGTGAGCGACTAGCCCCTTCGCCGAAAGCGCCATCAAGGACGCGCCAATCACCGCGCAGGTCAGGAATATCCCGGTCCACGGCACCCAGCCGACCCGGTCGATCCGTGCACGCTTGATCCGGCGCCACTCGGCCACGCGCGCGAGCGCCGCGACCAGCAGGAAAGCCCCGCCCCACGCGGCGGCGATCTGCGCGTCGCTTGCGAACGTCATTAGGTTGTGCAGGGCAGCGATCATCGGTGAGTGATATGGGAACGGTTGCGGGAACCGCCACTTTGTTCGCACGTTTTTCGCGCGATTGGATTATATCAACTTAGTCGAGACCAAGGGGAGAACCCATGACACGCAAGATCCTGATCGCCCTGGGCATCGCCGCGATCACATTGAGCACCGCCGCATGCAACACCGTGAAGGGCATGGGCAAGGATATCCAGTCGGTCGGTCAGGCCGGTTCGGACGCGATGCACTAGCGGCAATCGCGCGACGTCCCTTGCGAGCAGCGCTCGCCCGATTAGTAGTTATCCGGCGAAGTTCCGGCCTTTGCGGCTCCAGCCGCCAGGGCCGCGCGCCTTGCGCTCGCGCGCCACGAACCATGCGAGCAGCCCGACCGGGCCGACCATGAAGGTCAGCAACAGGAACGGCACCTGCACCAACCGCGAGAAGTCTTTCGCATCGGCGTCGCGCGCGATCCACAGCCCGGTAAAC
This sequence comes from Tsuneonella mangrovi, assembly GCF_002269345.1. Lineage (NCBI taxonomy): Bacteria > Pseudomonadati > Pseudomonadota > Alphaproteobacteria > Sphingomonadales > Erythrobacteraceae > Tsuneonella > Tsuneonella mangrovi. The sequence goes on along the minus strand of NZ_CP022889.1, from coordinate 2,420,001 downwards.
AAGTCGAACGCGAGGTAGTGCGTCCAGCCGATGGCCACCCCGGCGTCGGTCGCGAATATCGAACGGACCCCTTCGATGGTCGTGAAACTGGCGAAATCCAGCCCGCCTTGCGATACCACGAGCGCCAGCCCTGCGGTGTAGGCGAGGCACAGCAGCGCGACCCCGCCGTAGAGCACCAGCGCAAGCGGAAACGGCCGCCGCGGCAAGGCAACCAGCACAACCCACATGGCAAGCGCGAGCGCGTTGGTAACCGAGAACATCGCTTGCCACATCGTGCGTCTCCTAGCTGCCGCCCTGCTCGCTCAGGGTCGGTATCCCCGCCGCGGGCGACGGCTCGTGCCACGCCAGCACCGGCTTTCGTGCCGCGAGCGTCTCGTCGAGCCGCCTCCGCGGTGCGTGGATCGGTGCGACCTTGAGGCTTTCATCCCCTGCCCGTGCCCGCTCGGCCAGCGAGCGCAGCGCGGCGATGAACTGGTCGAGCCCCGCCTTGCTCTCGGTTTCGGTCGGTTCGACAAGCATCGCGCCGTGGACCACCAGCGGGAAGTACATCGTCATCGGGTGATAGCCTTCGTCGATCATGCCCTTGGCGAGATCGAGCGTGGTCATGCCTTCTGCGAAACCCTTATCGCTGAACAGCGCCTCGTGCATGCACGGTCCGCTCGAAGCGAACGGCGCGTCGAGCACGTCTTCGCAAGCGCGCAGCACGTAGTTCGCGTTGAGCACCGCATCGCCCGCAACCTGCCGGAGGCCATCGGACCCGTGGCTGAGGATGTAGGCCAGCGCGCGGGTGAACATGCCCATCTGCCCGTGGAACGCGCTCATCCGACCGAAGCTGTGCGGGTGGCGCTCTCCGGCGGTCTCTTCCTCGACCAGCGACAGCGTGCCGTCGGCGTGGAGTTCGCTGAACGGTAACGGGCCATAGGGGCACAGCGCCTCGCTCAGCACCACCGGACCCGACCCCGGACCGCCGCCGCCGTGCGGGGTGGAGAAAGTCTTGTGCAGGTTGATGTGCATCGCATCGACGCCGAGGTCGCCCGGGCGCACCCGGCCGACGATCGCGTTGAAGTTCGCCCCGTCGCAATAGACGTAGCCGCCCGCCGCGTGGACCGCGTCGGATATCTCCTTCAGGTCGGGCTCGAACAGGCCGCAGGTGTTGGGGTTGGTGATCATCACTCCGGCCACATCCGGCCCCAGCCGCGCCTTGAGCGCCGCGACATCGACACGCCCCGCTGGCGTCGCCGGGATATTCTCAACCCGGTAGCCGGCGAACGCCGCAGTGGCCGGGTTGGTGCCGTGCGCACTCTCGGGCACCAGGATCACTTCGCGCGCATCACCCTTGGCTTCAAGCGCAGCGCGGATGCACAGGATCCCGCACAGCTCGCCGTGGGCGCCCGCCTTGGGGGTCATCGCCACGCCGTGCATTCCGGTGAGCTTGATGAGCCACTGCGCCAGTTCGTTGATCACGCCGAGGGCACCCTGCACGGTATCGACTGGCTGCAACGGGTGGACGTCGGCAAAACCGGGCATCCGAGCGATCTTCTCGTTGAGGCGCGGGTTGTGCTTCATCGTGCAGCTGCCGAGCGGGAACAGCCCCAGGTCGATGGCATAGTTCTGACGGCTGAGACGGGTGTAGTGACGCACCGTTTCCGGCTCCGAAAGGCCTGGCAGCCCAATCTGCTCCTTGCGCGCGAAACCGCCCAAGCGGTCCTTGGTACCGCTCGGTTCGGGCAAGTCGACGCCGGCGGTCTCACAATTGCCGATTTCGAAGATCAGCGGCTCTTCCAGCATCAGCGCCTTGTTGCCGGTGGTGGTGGTTCCGCCCGCCCGGCGATCGAGCGTCAAAGTCGGTCTCCAGCCGCTCTGGTTGGGAGTGGTCATGCCAGAACCTCCTCGAGCGCATTGCCCAGCGTTTCGATGTCCTCCTCGGTGGTGGTTTCGGTTACAGCGACGACCAGCCCGCCCGACAGCGCGTCGACGGTCGGAAACAAACGTCCGAGCGAGACTCCGGCGAGCACACTGTCGTGCGCCAGCGCACGGACGATTTCGCGCGCATCCTTGGGCAGCAGGACCGTGAATTCGTTGAAGAACGTGTCGTTGAGCACTTTCGCCCCCGGCACCTTTGCCAGCCGGTCGGCAGCGATACACGCAAGGCGGTGATTCTCCGCCGCCAGTGCCCGCAATCCCTTCTCGCCGAGTAAGGTCAGGTGGATCGAGAATGCCAGCGCGCACAGGCCGGAATTGGTGCAGATATTGCTGGTCGCTTTCTCGCGGCGGATATGCTGCTCGCGGGTGGAGAGCGTCAGCACGAACCCGCGCTTGCCTTCGGCATCGACGGTCTCGCCGCACAGGCGACCCGGCATCTGGCGCACGTGCTTGGGATCGCGCACCGCGAACAGGCCGAGATACGGCCCGCCGAACTGCAGCCCCACGCCGATCGACTGGCCTTCGCCCACCACGATGTCCGCGCCTTGTTCACCAGGAGATTTGATCGCGCCCAGCGCCACCGGTTCGGTGTTGACCGCAATCAGCAGCGCGCCCTTGGCGTGCGCGGCTTCAGCGAGCTCGGCGAGATCGGGGATGCGCCCTAGGATGTCGGGATATTGCACCACCACGCAGCTCGTCTGCTCGTCGATCCGCGCAATCAGGCCGGCGTTGTCGGGCTGCGGGGTCAGCGATGGGAGCGCATCGGCGATCTCGTCCTCGGTGAACCTGGCCATCGTCTTGACCGTTTCCGCGTAATGCGGATGCAGGGCACCCGAGAGCACCACGCGCTTCTTTTTCGTCACGCGCCCGGCCATCGCGACGGCTTCCCAGCACGCAGTCGAGCCGTCGTACATCGATGCATTGGCGACTGCACAGCCATAGAGCTTGGCGACCTGCGTCTGGAACTCGAACAGCATCTGCAGCGTGCCTTGCGCGATTTCCGGCTGATAGGGCGTGTAGGCAGTCAGGAATTCGCCGCGCTGGATCAGGTGGTCGACCGTGGCGGGCACATGGTGGCGATAGGCCCCCGCGCCGAGGAAGAACGCCGCATCGGCCGCTGCAAGGTTCTTCTTCGACAGGTGCCGCATGTGCTTTTCGACCGCCATCTCGCTGGCGTGGAGCGGCAGGCCGTCGATCGGGCCGTCGAGGTAGAGATCAGACGGAACGTCGGTGAACAACGCGTCGATCGTCGGCGCGCCGATCACACCCAGCATCGCCTCGCGGTCAGTATCGGTCAGGGGCAGGTAGCGCATGCGCGGTCCTTGAGCTTGGGTGGAGCGGCTCAGAGACCGTCCACGAATTCCTTGTATTTCGCTTCGTCCATCAGGCCATCGAGCTCGCCCGGATCGGCGATCGTCAACTTGAAGAACCAGCCCTCGCCCTCGGGCGCAGTATTGACCAGCGCGGGGTCTTCCTCGAGCTGTGCATTGCCTTCAGTCACGGTCCCGCTGACCGGTGAATAGACATCGCTGGCGGCCTTGACGCTTTCGACCACCGCGGCGTCGCCGCCCTTGGTCAGCGCTGCACCCGCGTCGGGCGTTTCGACGAACACGATGTCGCCCAGCTGGCTCTGCGCGTAGTCGGTGATGCCGACGGTTGCACTGGTACCATCGACCTCGATCCATTCGTGGTCTTCGGTGAAATAACGGGTCATTTGGCAGCTCCGGTCTGGTTGCGTTTGGGGCGGTGATAACGATGACGGACAAACGGCGTCGGCACGACCTTGGCGGGCAGGCGCTTGCCGCGCACTTCGATTTCGAGCGGGGTCTCGGGCGCGGCGTGGGCCGCATCGACGTAAGCCATCGCGATCGGGTGGCCGAGCGTGGGCGAAAAGCCGCCCGATGTGACCGTGCCGACTTTGGTATCGCCGGAGTAGACCTCCGCCCCTTCGCGCGCGGCCATCCGGCCATCGAGCGCAAGGCCGACCCACTTGCGCGCGGTACCTTCAGACAGCTCGCGCAGGATGCGTTCTGCGCCGGGGAATCCCCCTTCAACGCGGCGGCGCTTGTTGATCCCGAACGCGAGACCGGCCTCGATCGGTGAAGTATCGGGCGTCATGTCGTGGCCGTAGAGCGGCAAGCCCGCCTCCAGCCGCAGCGAATCGCGTGCGCCCAGGCCGATGGGCTTGACTTCGGGCAGGCCGCACAGCGCCTCGGCCAATGTCTCGACGTCGGCCTCGCGGACGGAAATCTCGAAACCATCCTCGCCCGTGTAGCCCGATCTGCTGATCCCCAGCGGCACGTCGCCCCACATGTAGGGGCCGGCATCCATGAAGGTGAGGCCGGCCGCATCCGGCCATCCGGGGAGGAACGGGCGGATGTCCAACCTTTGCAGCGCCTGCGCCGCTTCGGGCCCTTGCAACGCCAGCAGGGCATGGTCGGCAAGGTGGTTCAGCGTCACATGATCCGGAAGCAGTTCGCGCAAGTGACCGATATCGTCCCACTTGGTCGCGCCGTTGACGACAAGATAGTAGGTGCCACCACGGTTCGCGATCATCAGATCGTCGAGCACCCCGCCGTTTTCGGCGAGCAGCAGCGAATAGCGTTGACGACCCGGCTTGAGCGTCGCCAGGTCGATCGGAAGCACCTCTTCGATTGCTGCCTCGACGCCGTCGCCGGAAACCTCGAGCTGGCCCATGTGGCTCACGTCGAACAGACCGGCGTGCTCGCGGGTCCACTGGTGCTCCGCCAGAATCCCTTCGTACTGGATCGGCATTTCATAACCCGCGAACGGCACCATCCGCGCACCCCTGGCGCGATGCCAGGCGTCGAGCGGCAATGCCTCCAGTTCGACTGTCTCTTCGATATCGCTCAAATCAGAATCCCGACACGTGCGGCGATGCCCGGACAGGCATCTTGAAAACCGCTACCCCCTCTGTCGGGAAACCTGAGAGCTTCGACGAACCCGGTGGCCCGCCATACCCCTTCGGTGGGCACAGCCAGCCGCTGCGCCGCTTTCCAGAGTGTCGCATGCCCTGCCACGGTCCTGTGGCCTGAGAGATTCCGGGGCGGTTGCTCCTTCGGCGTCCCTCGTCGGTGTGACGCGGGAGCTCTCCCGCGGCAGGTCTCGGATTCGCATCCGGCGACGCGAACGGCTCTGCGCGATTCGGCGCGCGCGGTCAATCGAGATTGGGGCGCAACCAGCGTTCGGCAGTGGCGATATCCACGCCCCGGCGCCTGGCGTAGTCTTCCAGTTGATCGCGACCGATCCGGGCGACACCGAAATACTGCGCTTCGGGATGCCCGAAATAGAACCCGCTGACCGCCGCGGTCGGCAGCATTGCGAAGTTCTCGGTCAGGGTTAGCCCGGCGTTGGCTTCCGCATCGAGCAGGTCGAACAGGATCGGCTTCAACGAATGGTCGGGGCACGCCGGATAGCCGGGCGCGGGGCGGATGCCGCGATATTCTTCCTTGATCAGTGCCTCGTTGGTCAGCTGCTCGCCGGGGGCATAGCCCCACAGATCAGTGCGGACGTGCTGGTGCAAGCGTTCAGCAAAGGCCTCGGCAAAGCGGTCGGCGAGCGCCTTCAGGAGGATGTCCGAGTAGTCGTCCTTGTCGGCCTTGAACCGCGCCGAATGTGGCTCGATCCCGTGGATCCCGACCGCGAAGCCGCCGATCCAGTCGCCCGCCGGATCGATGAAGTCGGCAAGGCACATATTTGCCCGGTCGCGCGATTTCTTGACCTGTTGCCGCAGGAACGGGATCGTGACGTGCTCTTCGCGCCGGACGCGATGGATCGTCACGTCATCGCCATCGCGCGCGCACGGCCAGAAACCGCACACACCCTTAGCCGTCAGCCATTTCTCGGCGACGATCCGGTCGAGCATCGCATCCGCGTCAGCCTTCAGTTGCCGAGCGGTCTCGCCGACCACTTCGTCATCGAGGATCGAGGGATAAGTGCCGTGCAATTCCCATGCACGGAAGAACGGCGTCCAGTCGATGCATTCGCGCAGGTCAGCCAGCGACCAGTCATCCAATGCGTGGACCCCCGGCTGCAACGGCGGTGCTGGCTTGTCGCTCAGGAACGCGTCGTAGTAATTCGCCCGCGCATCCTCGAGGCTGAGCAACACGCTCTTGCCTTTGCCTTCGCGCGCATCACGGACATGGGCATATTCGCTCGCGGTCGTCCCGACAAACTCGTCACGCTGGGTGTCGGACAACAAGCGGCTGGCAACACCCACCGCCCGGCTCGCATCGAGCACGTGGATCACCGGGCCGTCATAGGCCGGATCTATCCGCAGCGCGGTGTGGACCTTGCTGGTGGTCGCTCCGCCGATCAGCAAAGGGATCGCCATTTGCGCGCGGCTCATTTCCTCGGCGACGGTCACCATCTCGTCGAGCGAGGGGGTGATCAGCCCCGAAAGGCCAATGATATCCGCCTCGTTCTCGTTCGCGGCTTCGAGGATCCTGGTCCACGGTACCATCACGCCAAGGTCGATCACTTCGTAGCCGTTGCATTGCAGCACCACGCCGACGATGTTCTTGCCGATATCGTGCACGTCGCCCTTCACGGTGGCCATCACGATCCGCCCCTTGGCCTTGGCACCGGCTTCTTTCTCGGCCTCGATGAACGGGATAAGGTGGGCAACCGCCTTCTTCATCACGCGGGCGGACTTGACCACCTGCGGGAGGAACATCTTGCCGCTCCCGAACAGATCGCCGACGACGTTCATCCCGTCCATCAGCGGGCCTTCGATCACTTCAATCGGACGTCCTTCGCGCTGCTCGACCGCCAGCCGCGCTTCTTCGGTATCCTCGACGACATAGGCGTCGATGCCCTTGACCAGCGCGTGCTCGAGCCGCCGCTCGACCGGCCAGCCGCGCCATTCCTCGGCCGCCTTCTCGTCAGCGGCGCTCTTGCCCTTGTAGCTTTCGGCAAGTTCGATCAACCGTTCGGTCGCATCCGCGCGGCGCATCAGGATCACGTCCTCGCACGCCTCGCGCAGCGCCGGGTCGATATCATCGTAGATGTCGAGCTGGCCGGCGTTGACGATCGCCATGTCGAGCCCGGCAGGGATCGCGTGGTAGAGGAACACCGAGTGCATCGCGCGGCGAACAACTTCGTTGCCGCGAAAACTGAAGCTGAGGTTCGAAAGCCCGCCCGAGTAATGCGCGTGCGGGCACGTTGCTTTAAGCTCGGCCACCGCCTCGATGAAATCGAGCGCATAACGATCGTGTTCTTCGATACCTGTCGCCACCGCGAACACGTTGGGATCGAAGATGATGTCTTCAGGCGGGAAACCGATGCCGGTGAGCAGTTCATAGGCGCGTTGGCAGATCGCGACCTTGCGCGCCTTGGTGTCGGCCTGTCCGGTCTCGTCGAACGCCATCACCACCACAGCCGCGCCGTAATCCATGCATTTGCGGGCGTGATCGAGGAATGCCTCCTCGCCTTCCTTCATCGAGATCGAATTGACGATCGGCTTGCCCGAAACGCACTTCAGGCCTGCTTCGATTACTTCCCACTTCGAGCTGTCGACCATCACCGGCACCCGCGCGATATCGGGTTCGGCGGCGATCAGCTTGAGGAACGTGGTCATCGCCTCGACCGCGTCGAGCAGGCCTTCGTCCATGTTGACGTCGATCACCTGCGCGCCGTTCTCGACCTGCTGGCGCGCAACTTCGACCGCGGCGGCATAGTCGCCCGCCATGACCAGCTTCTTGAACCGGGCAGAGCCGGTCACGTTGGTGCGTTCGCCGACGTTGACGAATTGCGAACCGGAAGGGACGGTGGAGGTATCAGTCATGGAATATCCGGTAAGTGGCGCGCTCACGCGGCCATCGTGAACGGTTCGATTCCCGCAAGGCGGGTGGCGACCGGCGGGGTCGGGATCGCGCGCGGCTTGGCGCCCTTCACCGCCTCGGCGATCGCAGCGATATGTTCTGGTGTCGACCCGCAGCACCCACCGAGCACGTTGACCCAGCCGGATTCGGCCCACTGGCGCAGCATCCCCGCGGTGGTGTCAGGTGCTTCGTCATATTCGCCGAGTTCGTTGGGCAGGCCCGCGTTGGGATAGGCCATGATCAGCGTATCGGCGATCCGGCTGAGCAACTGGATATGCGGGCGCAGCTGCTCGGCGCCGAAGGAGCAGTTGAGGCCCACCGTTAGCGGCTTCGAATGGCGCACTGCGTTCCAGAACGCCTCGACCGTGTGGCCGGACAAGTTGCGGCCTGACAGGTCGGTCAGCGTCATCGACAGCATGATCGGTACTTCGCGGCCCAGCTCGCGTTCGAGCTGGCGCACCGCCATGATCCCGGCCTTGCAGTTGAGCGTGTCGAAGATCGTTTCGATCAGGATGAAATCCGCCCCGCCCTCGACCAGCGCCGCGGCCTGTTCGTGATAAACCTCGAAGAGGAAATCCCAGTCGATTTCGCGATAGCCGGGATCTTCGACGTCGGGGCTGAGCGAGAGGGTCTTGTTGGTCGGACCTATCGACCCGGCAACGAAGCGCGGACGGCCGTCTCGGGCGGCGAACTCATCCGCCACCTTGCGCGCCAACCTTGCGCTGGCAACGTTGATCTCGCGCACAAGATGCTCCGCGCCATAGTCGGCCTGGCTGATGCGGTTGGCAGAGAAGGTGTTGACCGAGGCGATATCGGCCCCCGCCTCGAAATAGGCGCGATGGACGCTCTCGGGCACCTCGGGCCTGGTCAGCGCGAGAATGTCGTGGTTTCCCTTCTGGTCCTTCGCGAGGCCCAGCGATCCGGCATAATCAGCTTCGCTAAGTGCGAACCGCTGGATTTCGGTGCCGAAACCGCCATCGTTGATCAGGATGCGCTGAGCGGCCTGCTCGAGAAATTCCTCGCGGGCATTCATTGGGTGTCTCCTGTGGCGCGCACTCCGAGCAAGTGGCAGACGGCATAAGCCTGCTCGGCGCGGTTGAGCGTGTAGAAATGGAACTCGCGTACGCCGCCATCGTAAAGGCGGCGGCAGAAGTCGGCTGCGACGGTAGCCGCCACCAGCGCGCGCGGACCGGGCCGTTCGTCGAGCCCCTCGAACAGTTCCTCCATCCAGCCCGGGATATGGGTGTTGGCGCTCATCCGGCGGATCGCCGCAAAGTTCGTCACCGGCATGATGCCCGGCACTATGGGAGCTTCGATTCCGGCAGCGCGCGCGTTGTCGAGGAACCGGAAATAGGCGTCGGTCGAATAGAAGAACTGAGTGATCGCCTGGCTCGCCCCGGCATCGAGCTTGCGCTTGAGGTTATCGAGGTCGGCTTCCGCGCTCACGGCTTCGGGGTGGACCTCCGGATAGGCAGCGACCGAAATCTCGAAATCGTGCCGCTTGCGCAGCCCCTCGACCAGCGCGGCGGCCCCGGCATAGCCGTCGGGATGTGGCACGAACCGCCCCTCGCTGCCGGGCGGGGGATCGCCGCGCAGTGCGACGATATGACGCACGCCGGCATCCCAATAGGCATCGGCTATTTCGTCGATCTCGCCTTTGCTCGCTCCAACGCAGGTGAGGTGCGCTGCGGGCACCAGGTCGGTTTCCTTGACGAGACGGGTGACAGTCGCGTGGGTGCGCTCGCGGGTGGAACCGCCTGCGCCGTAGGTGACCGACACGAACCGCGGGCGCAGCGGCGCGAGCTGTTCGATCGAATCCCACAACTGCGCCTCCATCTTCTCGCTCTTGGGCGGGAAGAATTCGAACGATATTCCGATGTCACCCGGCAGCGCCGCGAACGGTGGACGGTCTTCAATTGCTCCGTTCATCGGCTGGCAGCCTTTCGTTCTACGGCCACCGTTGCGGCCTGCCCGATGGAGGCAATTCCGGGATCGCGGCGAACGCCAGTCCAGATCTTCACGGTCAGCTCACCGCCTTCGCACGCCAGCGTCTTGGCAGGAGCAAACCCATGTTCAGCAAGCATTTCCGCCATCTGCTCATCCGCGAACCCAAGCCGCGCGTGGGCGTGTTCGCGCCGCAGCTCCTCGCGCGAATGCGCCGCGAGATCCGCAATCGCAATGCTGCCGCCTTCGCGGCAGACCCGCGCAGCCTCCGACAGCGCGTAGTGCGGCTCTTGCGCAAAATGCAGCACCTGGTGAAACACCACGGTATCGAAGCTTTCCGCGTCGAACGGCAACGCGCCGAAATCGCCCTGGATCAGCGCGACGCGGTCCGCCGGCACATCCTGCAATCGGACCCGCGCGAGCCGTAGCATTTCGGGGCTCTTGTCGAGCGCTGTCACCCGGTCGGCATAGGGCGCGAGAAGCTCGGCGATCCGACCCGTTCCAGTACCGATATCGAGCACCGCGCCGAGCGGACGCTTGCCCAACGCATCGAGCAGCGCCGCTTCGATCGCTTCAGCGGGAGACAGCAGGGCGCGCAGCCGGTCCCACTCTGACGCATGGGCAGCGAAGTATTCGGCTGCGGCGCGTTCTCGGCTCGCGCGGATATCGGAAAGGTGGCGGCGATCCTTGGCGCAGGTCTGTGCGAACCCTTCGTCTTCCGCCTCGGCAGCCGCCAGAAGTCGGTCAACCGCGCGGAGCATTGCCTGCCCTTCCCCGCCCGCAGCCGTGCGTCGCAGGAACACCCAGCTTCCTTCGCGGCGCTTTTCGAGCAGGCCCGCATCGCACAGGATCGCGACATGGCGCGAAACCCGCGGCTGGCTCTGCCCAAGGACCTGCGCCAGTTCGCCCACGGCGAGCTCCATCGCCGCCGCGAGGCGCACGATGCGCTGGCGCGTGGGATCGGCCAACGCGCGGATGAGCAGGTCAACAGTCACATCTCACATAAAGATATATTTATATCCGAATGTCAATCTGATTCGCGCATGTGAAATCGAGCGGGAACGCCCGCAGACCTCCTGGATACGATACTGTGAAGCGCCTAGTTTGGCCCGTATTGCTCAGGCCGTGCCTGCCCGAAATCCGCCGGGTCGAGGGCACCCATCGCCAGCAAGGTCTGTGCCTTCGCCAAATAGGCCGCCGCGCTGGTCTGGTTTAGGGTAATCCGCACGGTGTTCAGCTCGCGCGCAAGAATCAGGATGTCGAGCGTCGTGCGCATCCCGGCACGCTGCTGTTGCGAAGCACCGTCGTAGGCGGCTTGGGCAGCCTGCGCGGCGGGTTCGAGATCGCCGACAGCATCCTCGCGCGACTTCCACTCCTGCCATGCCCCGCGAACCTGCGAGACGACATCGCGGCGCACCTGGTCAACCCGGTGGACGTCGGCTTCGTGCAGCTCGTCATATTCATGCGTGCGCGCCTCGCGGTAGCCGCTGTCGAACAGCGGCCCGGACAGCACCACAAGGCCGCTCACCCCGGTCTGCCGCAAATCGTCGCGATAAGGCGAAACCGGGTTCTGGCCCAGTTGCCCCTCCAGGTCGATCCTTGGGCGAAGCGCCGCCCGCGCTGCATCGGCAGCCGCGCGCGATGAACGCTCGCGGGCCTGGGCCGCCGCGAGGACCGGGCTCCCCGTGCCGGCATAGGCATAGGCGGAATCGAGCGACTGGACCGGCATCCGCACCGGGTTCGGAGGTGTCAGGTCGCCGGCCGGTGCCCCTACCACCGACACGAATTTCGCTTCGCTTCGCGCGAGTGCAATTTCGGCGGATGCGAGATCCGACTTCGCAAGACCAAGGCGCGATTCGACCTGGTCGAGATCGACCGACGTGATCTCCCGTACGCTCTTGCGCTCTTTGGAGCTGTCGAATTCCTTGGTCAGCAAATCGACGTTGTCGCGCGCCAGTTGCAATCCGGTCCGATCGCGCAGCACCGAAATATAGGCGTCGATCGCGGAATAAAGCACCTGCTGCTCGACCGAATCGAAAACTTCGTTCTGGTAGTCGACCTGTGCCTTCGCCTGCCGCAGGTTCGATTCGAGCCTGCCGAAAGTCACCAGCGGCTGGGTCAGCGTCACCACCATGGTGTGGGTCCAACCCGACCTGTTGAGGTTGGGCAGGAACAATTGGTCGACCTTGTCGCGCCGAAAGCCGTAGGTCAGTCGGTAATCGAGCTGCGGGCCGAACTGGGACTTGGCCTGCGGGATGCGATACTTCGTCGCCCGCGTGGTGGACCGTTCGGTGGCAAGGGTTGGGTTGTAGGCCAACGCCCGCGCGATCGCTTCGACCAACGTGGTGACCGGCTGATCGCTCGGCAGCGGCATCGCTTCCTCGCCCGGCGCTGCCGGCGGACCGACCGACGCCACGGACGCGGTGTTGGCCGCGCCGGGCCCTGCCTTTGCAACGTCCTGACTCATGGCCGGATGCGCCGCTACCAGTCCGGATATCGCAATCGCCCGCAGTGCCGCCTTCGCCAGCGGGTCAATCATAGCGGAAAGCCCGCTCGAACTGGTCGTGCAGCGGCTTGAACAGGTAGGAGATCATCGGCCGCTTGCCGGTGATGATGTAGACCTCGGCCGGCATTCCGCTGCGCAAGTCGAGCTTCTCGCGCTTGATCCCCTTCGCGTCGAGCGTGATCCGGACGAGGAAGAACGTCGCCCCGCTCGCTTCGTCGCGGCTCCGGTCGGTGGCAACGTAGGTCACCATGCCATCGACCTCGGGCGTCGCCGCAGTATTGAAACCGGGAAAACGAACGCGCGCCGATTGCCCGGCGAGCACCTGGTCGACATCGTTGGGCGAAACCGCAGCTTCGATGATCAGCTGGTCGCCATCGGGGACGATCTCGAGGATCGGATTGGCCGGCTGGACGACTTCGCCGATCGAAGACACCGCGAGCTTTTCGACCGTCCCGGCATATGGCGCGCGGATTTCGCGGTTGACCTGCTGGTCCTCGACCGAAACGTTGCGGGTCTGCTGGTCGTTGAGCGTCGTATTGAGTTCCGCTAAGCGCGCTGCCGCATCGGCCCGGCGCGACTGTCCGATCTGGATCAGCTGCTCTTGCGCCTCGGTGATCGACGCATTGGTACGCGCGATATTCGCCTGCAGCGCCGCGATATTGCCTGCCAAGCCTTCCTGCGTTCGCTCGAGCTCGTTCAATCGGTTGATCGTGACCAGGTCCTGCTCCCACAGCTTACGGACCCCTTCGAGTTCGGGCTTGATCAGCCCTTCCTGCTTACGGTTGGAATCGATTTGCGCCTGGTAGCCCCTCGCTTCCTGCTGTCTCTGCGCGATGCGTGCTCTCAGCTGGGCGCGAAGCTGCGCTTCTTCGGAACGCCTGATCTGGAACAGCTTGGTCTCGTCGGCCATCGCGTCGCGGGCATTGGCGCTTGGATCGTTGAGCAGTTCGGGAGGGAACGAGATGCGCGGCTGCCCCAGCCGCTCGGCATCGAGCCGGGCGCGCTGCGCCAGCAACTGCTCGACCGTCATTTTCGAATATTCCGCGGCGGCGCCCGACACGTTGTCTTCGAGTTTGAGCAGCAGCTGGCCTTTCTTCACGTGATCGCCATTCTTGACGAGGATCTCGGCGATCCCGCCGCCGGTCGGGTGAGCGATCTTCTTGACCCGCCCTTCGACTGCCACCGAGCCGTGCGCGATCACTGCGGTACCGATCGGAACGACCAGAGCGAGGATGAAGATCGCCAGCAGCAATCCGCTACCCGCGAGCCAGACAGTCCGGAGGGATGCCTCCTGTTCGGTGGTCTCTTCGTCCCAGTTGGTCCAGATATCGGACAGGTCGGGCATGGTCGGTGAGGGTCGGGTTGCCATCTGCCTCGCCCCCCTCAGCCGACTGTGACCTGGGCAGGCTGTTCGCCTACCGACTTGAGCGTGCGTTTGAGCACATCGTCGCGCAGCCCGAAATCGACGATCCGGTGGTTGTTCATCACTGCAACGTGAGTCATCGGCTGCAAAGTGGCCGGGCGATGGGTGATCACGATCGAGATCCCGCCGCGCTCGCGATGGACGGTGATCGCGCGGGCAAGCGCCGAATCGCCGTTGGCATCGAGGTTCGAGTTCGCTTCGTCGAGCACTAGCAGGAATGGATTGCCATAGAGCGCGCGGGCAAGCCCCACCCGTTGGCGTTGGCCGGCCGAAAGTTCGCTTGCGCCGTCGCTCAGCGAGGTGTCGTAGCCATTGGGCATCGCGAGGATCATTTCGTGCAGGCCAGCCGCCTGCGCCGCTTCGATTATAGCTTCTGAGGTAGCATCGGGATCGAACCGGGAGATGTTCTGCGCGATCGTCCCACCGACAATATCGACCGTCTGCGGCAAATAGCCGAACGCCTGGCCCAACCGGTCGCGGTCCCATTGCGAATGCGGCGCTCCGTCGAGCCGGATCTCACCGCGACGCGGGGCCCATACGCCGATGATTGCCTTGGCGAGCGAAGTCTTGCCCGCAGCGCTCGGCCCGAGAATGGCAAGCGCCTCGCCCGCTTCGAGCCGAAAGCTGACCGCTTCGACCACCGGATCGGTGGCACCCGGAGGCACGACCCATACGTCCGAGAGCGTCAAGTCCTTCGACGGTAGCGCCAGTTCGGTCGCGCGGCTTCCCGCCGGAGCCGTTTCGGCTATCGTCAGGTAAATGCGCTGCCAGCCGCTCGACGCAGCGACCATCGCCCTCAGGTTACCGATCGCCTGATCGACCGGTGCGAGCGCACGCCCGGCGAGGATAGAGGACGCGATGATGATGCCGCCGCTCGCCTGACCGTCGAGCACCAGCAATGCGCCGATGGTGAGGACCAACGACTGCACGAACATGCGGAACACGCGTCCGGCGGAACCATAGCGGCTGATGATTCCCGAGAGGTTCGACTGGGTATCGAGGAATTCCTCGCTCAGCTCTTCGGTCCGGCCTTGCATCCGGTCGGCCATCCCGAGCGCGCGGGCGGTTTCGGCAAAACGGATCTCGGCCTGTACCCGGCGCTGGCGTTCGCTGGTCACTTGCGACAGGTTGCTCGATCCAACCCTTGTCTTGCGGTTCGAGACCCACGCGATCGTGCCGATCATGATCACCGCGACCAGTGCCGCAACACCGAGCCAGATATGCAACGCGGTCAGCACGCCGAGGAACACGATCACCCACGGCAGGTCGATCAGCGCAGCTGGTCCGGCACTGCTCATGTAGCTGTAGACCTGGTCGAGGTCGCGCAGGACCTGCATTCCGTCGCCGGGCATGGCGCCGCGTTCGAGTTGGCGGTTTGAAATCGCGTAGTGCACCCGTGGGGACACGTCACGATGGAGCCGCCGGGCTGCGAGCGATAGCGCTCGCGAGCGCAGGTTCTCGAAAAATACCTGGAATGCGTAAACGCCCGCCAGCATCGCGAACAGGCTAAGCAGGGTCGGCAGGCTCTTGCTCGGCAGGATCATGTCATAGACCAGCAGCATGTAGAGCGAGCCGGCAAAGGCCAGCACGTTGAGCAACATGCTGGAAACGACGATCACCCAGAATAACCCGGTATTGCGTCTCCAGAATTGCTTGAACAGTTCGATTGCGTTCGAAGCTGGCATAATCCGATCATACGGGCCAGCGGCCCTTCACCTCCGGTCCAACGTTGGAATTTGCCCCCGTCGAGTCGTTCGCGAGCCATGCGCTGCAGGCCGACGCTCCTTACATGTCAGTAGGATAACCGATGACGCGGGCGAAGCAAGCGAATGTGAGCGCTGGCTTGCGGGTGTGCCAAATTCAGCCAGAGCCGGGCTAGCCGATGGGAACGAGGAAATGGTGCCGCTTACGTGACTCGAACACGTGACCCCATCATTACGAATGATGTGCTCTACCAACTGAGCTAAAGCGGCACTGCGCGCTGCCCTTATGCGGCAGCGAGGTGCGCTGCAACGGAATTTGCCGTTGCACGGATGTGGAGGCCCGAGCCGGAATCGAACCGGCGTATACGGATTTGCAGTCCGCTGCGTCACCACTCCGCCATCGGGCCTCGCCCCCGCCGTAACGGGGAAGCGGCCCCCTAGCCGCTCGCGCGCGGCATGGCAATCGCCTTCACCCGCCGATCGGCTACCCTCTGGCGCTTTCGCGTCGCTTCGGTATGGGATGGCCGCCATGAGCTTTTCCCGATTGGTCGAAGCGGTCCCCTCTGAAGAGCGCACCGTCACCCTCCCCGGCGCCGAAAACTGGATGCAGGGCCGCACTTTGTTCGGCGGCGCGTCCGCTGCACTGGCGCTCACGGCAGTACGCAAGGCGATGCCGGAACTGCCGCCGTTTCGAGCGGCGCAGGTCGGCTTCGTGGCACCGGTAGGCACCGAAATGGCTTTCCGGGTCGCAATGGTGCGCCAGGGTCGCAACGTGACCCAGGTGCGCAGCGACATCGTGTGCGAGGGGGCTCTGGCGTTTACCGCGCTGATGCTGTTCGGGGCCGAGCGAGAACCCAACGCGCTGCACCCGGCGGGGCGTGCTGATCCATGGCCGGGGCCACCCGAAGATGCCGAAGAGGTCCCCAACAAAGCCGACCCGAGCTATTTCATCCACAACCTCGAGATTCGGCGAGGTCAGGAAGAACGTGGTGCCGGCACACCTCTGGTTCGTCGCTGGGTCCGGCTGAAGGACCGCGAACGGATCGACCCGGTGATCGAAGCGCTCGTGCTGGGCGACGCGCTGCCGCCCGGATCGATGCGGGCGATGCAACGTCAGGGGCCACTCAGCTCGATCAACTGGAGCTTCAACCTGCTCGATCCCGCACCCGTGACGCGCGACGGGTGGTATCTCGCCGAATCCGCCAGCGACCACGCCGATCACGGTTACTCGAGCGAGCGTCTTCGGCTGTGGAACGCCGACGGCGAACAAATCCTGGCCGGGATGCAAGCGGCGGCGATTTTCGGTTAGCGAGCCTCAGGCACCTCAGACGTCGACGTAGTTCGCGGGTCGTTTCTCCATGCCCGCCATCACCGCTTCGACCTGGTTCTTCGAGCGCATCAGCTGGTGCTGCTCGAGGCTCTCGTCCATCAGCAGCGCATCGGTCGACTTGTCGGCCATTGCGTTGGCCAGCCGCTTGGCGCCGCGGATCGCGTGCGGACTGCGGTCGGCAATTGTCCGGGCGATTCCGATCGCGACGGTCAAGGGATCTTCATCGACATGCGTTGCGAGGCCGAATTCCTTGGCCTCCGCGCCGGTGAATTCGCGGTTGGTGTAGGTCAGCTCGCGCAGATAATCGTCGCGGATCAGCCCGCGCCACAGGGCATATCCGCCCATGTCGGGAACCAGCCCCCATTTGAGCTCCATGATCGCCATGCGCGTATCGGGTGCAACCACCCGGATGTCCGCTCCGCTGGCAATCTGCAGCCCGCCGCCAAAGCATACGCCGTGGACCGCCGCGATCACCGGCACCGGCAACTTGCGCCACTGCATCGCAACCTGCTGCGCAAGATTGGCGTTGCCGTGAGTCCGCTCGGTCAGCGGCGGCTCGTTCTCGCGCGAGGCGGCGAACCGGCCCAGATCGAGCCCGGCGCAGAACGCCCGGCCTTCGCCAGCCAGCACGACTGCGCGCACGCCCTTGGCGTCGTGGAGCCACTGCCCCGCCTCGATCAGGCGACTGAACATATCCGGGTCGAGCGCGTTCATCTTGTCCGCCCGGATCATTCGGACCTGGGCAACGCCGTCGTCGTCGACAGCAATCGAAACGCGATCGTTCTTGCGAAATTCCATGCTTCCAGCTCCTCGTCATGACTGGTGCGGTCTCGCGCGACCGTCGCGCATGACCGCGCGCGAGTCCAGTTGCAAAACGGTCAGTGGCCCAGCCGGTACCCGCCGGCCGGATCGGTTTCGACCAGGCCGCGCAGGCCAAAGCGATCCAGCTTGGCGCGCAGACGTGCAACGTGGACTTCGAGACTGTTGGTTTCGGGAATGTGCCGCAATCGCCATACGTCGCTGATCAGCGCGCAACGACTGACCCGCTGGCCGGCCGATTCGGCCAGCCGCCACAACACGGCGAACTCGCGCGGTCGTAAGCGCAGCCAGGTTTCCCCGACCCGGGCATCGCGATGCATCAGGTCGAGCGTGACCGGGCCGACACGGAACGTTCTTGGGGGAACGGACAACCCGGATCCGATCGCTGGCGCACACATGACAAGGGTCAGAGATGGCCCCCACTACGCATGCTGAACACCCGCGTGCGAGTCACCACAAGGTGATCGATCAGGTGGAGTTCGAGAGCTTCGATTATCGTGCTGAGCCGCTTGGTCTCCGAGACATCGAGCGCACTGGGCCGACAATCGCCGGAGGGATGATTGTGTGCCAGCAGCAGGCCCGCCGCCCCCACCTCGAGCGCGCGTTCGACCAGCGGTCGTGCGCGGGCTTCGATCCGCGACAGGCTGCCCGCGGCAACGAGTTCGTCACCCAGATAGCGACGCTCGCGATCGCAATAGATCACCAGCAGCCGCTCTGCAGGCATTCCCCCGATCTGGTGGCGGAGATAGCGGTGAAGCAGCGGGTCACTGCTATCGACAGGCGTTCCGACCAGCTCTTCGCGCAGCGCGGCATCGACCAGTCGGCGCGCGGCGAAGATCGCGGCACATGCCCGTTCGTGGCCGCCGGCGGCGTGGCGCAACTGCGAGAGGCTGGCGCCTAACAGTCGTTCGAGCGAACCGAACCTGTCGATCAGCCGTTGCGCGACCTCGACCGCGGCATCACCCGCGAATGGCTCGAGAAGCTCCGCCACGAGGGATACGGCCCGTACCGGCGAACCCGACGGTAATGCGCCCAGATCGCCCCTGCGAGCAGAAACGTCTGCAAATAGGATGGGATGACGTACATCATCGAGTACGCCAGCAGTGAAATCTGCTGGACCATGTCCTTCGCAAGGTGCGCCATCAGCGCGATCACCTGGAGAGCGGCGAACCACAGCGGATAGATCCTGTTGGCGTAGAGCGCGACCGGCACGGCCACAAGTGTGCCGACAATGTCGATGACAAGGTGCCCGGTCTGGACCCTGTCGACAGCGATTCCACCGAACAGTGCATGGTTGAAGATGTCGGCAACCTTGAACCAGACAAGGATGCCGGCCAGTGCCCGCTCGGGGCCGCCGCCCCAACGCCACGCTGCCAGTGCCACGAGCGCAAACGTTGCCGTCTGGAACCAGACACGAAATTCACCGGGCGGAAACCACATCGGCTTGCGATACGGATTCGGGCGACGGAACGGAAGCGCTGAAGTCATCGGCGATTGCCGACGGAGCAATTTGCGTGCCGGAATCGTCGTCCGGTCCCAGAGTCTCCCGCGCCAGACGACTGAGCTCATCGTGGACTCGAAGCAGGTTTGTCGAAAGCGATAGCGCCTGCTGCTCCGCTTGGGTCAGCCGCAGTAGCGCCTTCTGGCCGGCGTCGACTGAAAGTTGCGGGTTCTGGCGCGCGCGGACAATGGCCTGCTTGAGCCTGGAACAAGCAATCATCGCTTCGTCGCTGACCGCTTCGGCCTCGCGCACCAGCTTGCGAATTCCGATCGCGTCGTTGCGAATTTTCTCTGACATTGGATCAGCCTCCGGCGGGTCGAACCCGCCGTGCTCATCCGGGGGGTTGGGAATTCGCTTCGGAGATGACGACTCGCCCTTCGAACACCTTGCTCAGCGAGAGCGAAGCCGTCACCACCAGCACGACAGCGGCAATCATGCCGAATGCCAAGCCAATGATGACGGCCAGGCGGAGGAGGACGGCATTGTCGCCATCGAGCACTCCAGGGACTACCCGGGGCTCGTCCTTCACCAACCACGGCGCCTCGATCGCAATTGGCGCTGCGTCGGAAAGAACGAATTCCCCGGGTGCGACCCTGGGACGGTTCTCTCCGCTGCCGGCGGGATCTGGAACCTGAGGATTTCTCCATGCAGGTTTCCTGCAGGCCTCCGAAAGATGTTCGTCTCCGGAGACAGAAGGCTCATAAGTCTCGTCGGCCCTCCATGCCTCGACCAGATCGGACAGGCTGTTCACCCCGAAGGCATCCTTCAGTGCCTTTACGTGCTGGTTGACGCGCGATTCGGAAATGCCGAGGTCGCCAGCGATCGCCTTGAGCGGCTGGCGCCGGTCAATTCCTTCCAGGACAGCGCGTTGCCGCTCGGTGAGTTCGCGATCGATCAGTTCTGGCATGCGATTCTGCTACATTCCTGATTAGCAGACATAGTCGAACTGCCGATCATCGGCAAACCGTCCGACCGCCAGGGACGGTTCAAGCTGCCGAGCTGTTGATCCCCAGCGACTGGAAGTAGCGCTTCACATTGCGTGCGGCCTGGCGCAAGCGCTGCTCGTTCTCGACCAGCGCGATCCGCACATAGCCTTCGCCGTCCTCGCCATATCCGACCCCTGGGGCAACCGCGACTTCGGCGTGAGTGAGGAGCTGCTTGGAGAACTCGAGGCTGCCCATGTCCCTGAGCGCCGGCGGCAGAGGCGCCCAGGCGAACATGCTTGCGGGCGGCGGCGGGATATCCCATCCGGCGCGGCCGAACGCCTCGACCATCACGTCTCGCCGCTTGTGATAGAGGTTGCGGTTCTTCTCGACGATATCCTGCGGGCCATTGAGCGCCGCACAGGCTGCTGCCTGGATCGGAGTGAACGCGCCGTAGTCCAAGTACGACTTCACCCGCGTCATCGCCGCAATCAAATGCTTGTTGCCGACTGCAAAGCCCATTCGCCAGCCGGCCATCGAATAGGTCTTGGACAACGAAGTGAATTCGACCGCGACATCCTTCGCCCCCTTGACCTGCATGATCGAAGGGGTCGGATTGCCGTCGTAGTAAAGCTCCGAATAGGCGAGGTCGGACAGGATCCAGACCTCGTTCTCCTTCGCCCACGCGACCAGCCGCTCGTAGAACGCCAGGTCGACCACCTCGGCGGTCGGGTTGGAGGGATAATTGACCACAAGCACGCTCGGGCGCGGCACGGTGAAGTGCATCGCCTTGTCGAGGCTGCGCCAGTAATTTTCGTCGGGCGTGGTCGGCACCGAGCGGATCGTCGCCCCGGCAATGATGAACCCGAAAGTGTGAATCGGGTAGCTCGGGTTGGGCGCCAGCACGACATCGCCCGGCGCGGTGATCGCGGTTGCGAGGCTGGCGAGCCCTTCCTTCGAGCCCATCGTGACCACGACTTCGCTTTCCGGATCAAGCTCGACCCCGAAGCGGTTAGCGTAGTAGTTCGCCTGCGCACGACGCAAACCGGGGATGCCTTTCGACTGCGAATAGCCATGTGCATCGGGTTTGCGTGCGACCTCGCACAGCTTGTCGATCACATGATCGGGCGGCGGCAGGTCGGGGTTGCCCATGCCCAGGTCGATGATGTCCTTGCCCGCCGCTCGAGCGGCCGCGCGCATCCCGTTGACTTCGGCGATGACATAGGGCGGCAAGCGCTTGATGCGGTAGAATTCGTCGTCCATCTTTCCCAGGTTCTGGCTAGGCCCGGGGCACCATGCCGCCGGGTAGGCATCGCCATATGCGATATTTCTTTGCGGCGAAACAGCCGATCATGCAAAGATAGTTGCGCAAGATTCGCGAGGTGCCGCCGATGGCCGACGACACGAGCAACCAGACCGACCCGTTCGCTGCATTCTTCGACATGCAAGGCGAAGCGATGCGCGAGTTGTGGGGCCAAATTCTGCCGGGTGGAGCCCCTTCCCCGCTGCAAAACTGGAACGAGATCGGCGAATGGGCCGGGACTGCACAGAAGCTGCAGGCAATGTGGCTCGAATTCGTGACCGAAAAGGCGCGCGAAACCACAACCCAATCGCCACCCATCGATCCGGCCCAGTTCATGCTGATGTCGCAAGGGTGGGCCAAATCGGCAACATTCGATCCCGGTTCGGCACAGAAGTTCGCTCAGGACGGGCTGAAGTTGTGGCAGGGCGTGCTCGGCTCGGCGCTGGGCGGCAAACAGCAGCAAGAACCCGAGCTGCCGCGCAAGGACCGGCGGTTCTCTGATCCTGCGTGGCGCAACCATCCGGCGTTCGCGCTGCTCCACCAGATCTACCTGATGCTGGCAGAATACCTCGTGCAGGCAGCCGACGACGTGCAGGGAGTCGATCCCGAGAAGAAGGAGCAACTGACCTTCGCAACCCGCGCGCTGGTCGAGGCGATGAGTCCCGACAACTTCGTGCTGACCAACCCGGTGGTGCTCCAGCGCACGATCGAAACGAAGGGCGAGAATCTCGTCAAGGGAATGGGGCACCTGATCGAGGACCTGAAGCGCGGCCAACTCAGCCACACCGATTCGGGAGCGTTCAAGCTGGGCGAAAACATTGCCGCGACCCCCGGCAAAGTGGTCCACGAAACCCCGCTCTACCAGTTGATCCAGTACACTCCGACCACCGAGACGGTGCTCGACGTGCCGCTGGTGATCTTCCCGCCATGGATCAACCGCTTCTACATCCTCGACCTGACACCAAAGAAGAGCTTCATCAAATGGGCGCTCGACCAGGGGATCAGCACGTTCGTGGTCAGCTGGAAATCGGCCGACGCGAGCATGAAGGACGTGGTGTGGGACGATTACATCCGCGCCCAGATCGATGCGATCGACCACGTGCGCGAAAGGCTCGATGTCCCGTCGGTCCACACGATCGGCTATTGCGTGGCGGGCACCACGCTCGCCGCGACGCTGGCGATCCTTGCCCGGCGCGGAGAGGCCGACAAGGTCCGCAGCGCGACCTTCTTCACTGCGCAGGTCGACTTCGAGAAAGCCGGCGAGCTCAAGCATTTCATCGACGACGGCCAGCTCGACATGATCGGCAAGCTTTCGCCCGAAGGCTATCTCGATGGGCGCTATCTCGCCGCTACCTTCAACATGCTCCGCGGGCGCGACCTGATCTGGAACTACGTGGTCAACAACTACCTGTTGGGCGAAGACTATCCGGCATTCGACCTGCTCCACTGGAACGGCGACGTTACCAACCTGCCATCGAAATGGCATAATGACTACTTGCGCGATCTTTACCGCGACAACCGGCTGGTCGTGCCCGACAGCATGTCTGCCGACGGCACGCCGATCGACCTGACCCGGATCGAAACCCCGATCTACATCCAGGCCGGTCGCGAGGATCACATTGCCCCCGCTGAAAGCGTGTGGCGCATGACCCGCCACGTGCGTGGGCCAACCACCTTCCTGCTCGCAGGTTCCGGCCACATCGCGGGGGTGGTCAACCCGCCCGCTGCAGGCAAGTACCAGTACTGGACCGGCGACAGCCATGCGAATTCTCTCGCCGAATTCATCGAGGGGGCCGAGGAGCATCCCGGCAGCTGGTGGCCGCACTGGCTCGGCTGGCTCGAAGGACTCGATGCCACGCGCGTCAAGGCCAAGGGAAGGCGCGTGCCGGGTGGAAGCAAAAAGGACACTGTGATCGAGGACGCACCGGGGCGCTATGTGAAGACCCGCTAGCGTACTGGCTCCGCGCTGCACAAATGGCGGGTGCGACGAACCGTTTCCTACTTATGTTGCACTGCACAAAAAATGCTTGACTTCGCGCTTGCGAGGCTTATTTTGTGCAGTGCAACATAGGAGCGAAGTGCGATGGCCAATGCCACCGATCCGAAGACTGAAGAGCTGAAAGCGGACGCCGCAGCCGAGAAAGCCTACGCTGAAGCGGCCAAGGAAGTGGCAGCCAAGAAGGCAGTCGCCTCTGCCCCTGCAAAGGCCGCCGCCGCCAAAGCTGCGCCGGTCGCCAAGAAGGTTCCGGCCAAGACCGTGAAGAAGGTCGCCGCGAAAAAGGCTGCACTCAAGAAGCCCGCTGCAAAGAAGGTTGCTGCCAAGCCAGCCGCCAAGGCCCCCGCCAAGAAGGCAGCCGCCGCTCCTAAACCCGTCACGACCAGCAAGCCCACCGTATTCAATCCCAAGGAAGCCATCATGACCAAGACCACCGATTTCACCAAGACCGTCAAGGAAGCCGCTGCCGACCTGCAGACCAAGGCGAAGGCCGGCTTCGAAAAGGCCAAGACCTACGCGACCGACGTCGCCGAGTTCAGCAAGGGCAATTTCGACGCGACCGTCGAGTCGACCAAGATCCTCGCCAGCGGCGTGCAGGACATGGCGCGCGGCGAAGTCGAAGCTGCCAAGTCGGCCTACGAAACCGCCACTGCCGACATGAAGGCGTTCGCCGGCATCAAGAGCCCGACCGACCTGTTCAAGCTGCAGGGCGAGATCGCCCGCCGCAACTTCGACGCTGCGGTTGCGCACTACTCGAAGAACGCCGAAGCCACCATGAAGCTCGCCAACGACGCGTTCGCGCCGATCTCGAGCCGCATGAGCCTGGCTGCCGAGAAGTTCTCGAAGGTCGCCTGACCCGATCAAACGTCAGCCGGGTCTCCTCTCTAGCCCGGCTGCGGTCCCGGCGGGCCGGACGGTGCAAACCGTCCGGCCCGTTCGCGTTTGCGGGGAATTAACCAGCGAGAGTGCATCTTCGCTCTCGCATCTTGCCCTCGCCCGATTGCATACGATATTGCGGACCATGATGTCCCAGCACCGCCTTGCCTTTGACCCGACCCGCCGCGGCGCAGCTGTCCGCGCTGCCGACGAGGGCGACGACAGCGACGATACGCTGGGTACCGACGGCGAAGTCGGCATTGCCACCAAGACCAAGGCCAAGCCCAAGAAGCCGAGCCAGTACAAGGTGCTGATGCTCAACGACGATTATACCCCGATGGAATTCGTGGTGATCGTGCTCAAGCGGTTCTTCCGCATGGACCTGGAGCAGGCAACGCGGGTGATGCTCCACGTTCACCAGCGCGGGGTCGGGGTTTGCGGCGTGTTTCCCTATGAAGTTGCAGAGACCAAGGTGAACCAGGTGATGGATTTCGCGCGCGAGAACCAGCACCCGCTACAATGCACGCTCGAGAAGGCCTGACGGCCAGTCCCCAATTCCGTAGCGCCTAACCCTCTGCGCGGCCTTGCGAAAACACGAACCGCACCTGCTCTCCGACGATCCGCAGTTGCTTGGCGACCTCTGGATCGACACAGCTCCCGGCATCATCGAACGTATCGGGCCCGATCCGCAGCGCCGCACCGAACGGCGTGGGCCAGCCGCGCAAGGCGTGAACGATCGTGCGGAGCGTAATCATCGCCGTCACCGCTGCCTGGTGCCCGTGCGCCGTGACGATCAGCCCGACCGGTCGATCGTGGAGGTAAATCCGTTCGTCTCCGGCCAGTTCCTCGATATAATCGAGCGCATTCTTGAGCACGCCGGAGATCGTGCCGTGATAGCCCGGTGACGCGATCACCAGCGCATCACAGTCGCGGATCGCATCGACCATTTCGCGCCCCGAATCCGGCGTCCAGCCGGGTCCGTGGTAGAACGGCAGCGAAGTCATATAGCTGCCATCGAAAATCCGCACCTCATCGCCCGCGCGCTCGGCCTCGCTGCAAGCAAGGCGCAGCGCCTGCTCGGTGCTGCTATCCGGGCGCGTGGTTCCGCCAATTCCGACGATCAGGCTCATGTCCGCGGGCATAGCCTGCCTGCGCCATTTGCCAACCCCGCCAATGCGGCAGGTTCAGCGTGGCCCGGTCAGTCCGAACGCCCTGTGCCCGTTGACCTCGATCAATGACATCGCCGCCGCAGCGGCATAGATTGAGACATGCTCGCAAAGGAGTTTGCCATGATCGACATCGACACCTCTGACCCGGACTTCGTGGTCCTGTCGCCGCATGGGGCGCTCAGCCAGAGCGACTTCGATACGCTGGCCGATATTGTCGACACCCGGATCAACGAGACCGACAAGGTCCCCAACCTCGTGATCGTGCTCGACCACCTGCCGCACTGGGAGGGGTTGGGCGCGATGGCGCGGCACTTCGAGTTCGTGAAGGTTCACGGCAAGGTCGTGCGCAAAGTCGCGATCGTCGGCGATTCGGCGCTGCTCTCGCTCGGGCCGGAGATCGCCGACCGCTTCGTTTCCGCCAAGGTCCGCCATTTTCCCGCCAGCCGCCTCGACGAAGCGAAGGCGTGGGCCCGCAGTGAGGCTGACGATCCCGGACGCTTCGAGTTGATCGACGGGCTCCCGCGCGACGTCATCGCCCTGCGCGCGGTGGGGGTCATCACCGCGCAGGACTATGCCGATACGCTCGTCCCGCTGGTCGAGGAAAAGCTCAAGGTGCACGACCACATCAAGTGCCTGGTGGTACTCGACGACGACTTCATCGGATACTCGGGCCATGCCGCGTGGGAGGACCTCAAGCTGGGTATACGCCACCCGATCGCGTTCGAACGCTGTGCGCTGGTGACCGACATCGGCTGGATCGCCAAGGCGGGCCGCCTGCTTTCGCCGCTGATGCCGTTCGCGTTCCACGCCTTCCCGCTGGCTGAACTGGAGCAGGCCAAGAGCTGGGTGAAGCGTTGAGCGCCCTTGCGGCAGGAATGCCCTAGCCCGGGTTCCCGGGGACGCCGGGGACGCCTTCCAGCTCGATCCAGTCCTGCTTGCTCGCGGTCCAGAACTGGATTTGCGGGGCGAAGTCCGATGTATCGTCGAACGTGCCGGCTTTGATGAAGATCATGTCCGGCTGCGAGGGCACGCGGGTAAACACCGGCGATCCGCAGGTCGGGCAGAACTGGCGGTAGACCTCGTCGCCGCTGGTGCCGTGATCGGTGTAGGTGGTTACTTCGCCCTCGATCTCGACCGCCGCCTTGGGCAGGCCGACCAGCATCGACCACCCGCTGCCCGATTGGCGCTGGCAGTTCTTGCAGTGGCACACCGCCTGCATCAGCGGTTCGCCGGTAAAGCTGTAGCGCACTGCGCCGCACAGGCAGCCGCCGGTCTTGGGGGTGGTCATCGATCGCTCTCCTCGTGTTTCGTCATTTGCCTTCAGTCCGGCTTCTTCCAGTCGTGCGACAGCAGCTTGACCGTCACCCGCCCTGTGGCGACCACCGTGCCGCCTGCATCCAGCATCGGCACTTCGGCAACGTAAGTCGCGCTGCCCTTGCGCTCGAGATCGGCCAGCAGGCCGTCCATCTCGGCATCGGACAGGGTATATTCGGCGGTCACGTCGCTTGCCGCCATACGGTGGAAGTCGACCGCGATATCCTTGATGATCGGGAAGTACTTCGCGGTGTCGAGAATCGATATCCCCGGCCCTGCCGCCACCGCTTCGGCCAGCACGGTAAACGCGCCGAGATACATCACCCCGACATGGTTTTCGTTCGGCCCCAGCGGCATCAGCAGCTTCGAATGCCCGCGCGCTTCCTCCAGCCGCTGCATCCCCGTCCGCTCGACGAACGGGACGCGGTACTTGGGTTTCTCGCTCGCCGCCGCTTCACTCATCACCCGATCACCACATTCTCGTGGCTGACGAACGCGAACGAGCGCGTGAAATCAATGAACCGCGCCTCGTCTTCCAGCAGGATCGCGCCATGCTTGCGCCCCTCGGGGGTGGCGCGGGCGGCGAGCAGCGCCTCTTCCGAATCGAACCACAATTCTGCCAGCCCGTCGAAATCGACATCGTCGCCATGCACCATCCCGCGCGCCTGCGCAGTTCCATCGGCAATCGGGTGCTCGAATGTGTGCGACTGGACATAGCGGCGAATCCCCAGCGCCTCTGCCGCAGCGCGCACCAGCGGGGCGTGATTTTCCCGCCAATGCTTCTGGAATTCTTCGCGGGTGAGCGAGGGCAAGCGGTGGACGCACAAGGTGAGCTTGAGCAAGGCGCATTCCTTTCCCGGTTCCGCCGATCGAGCGGTGATGCGCCGTTGTGCCAGCCGATTGGCCGGTTGGCGAGTCGCTGAATGCGACATGGTGGAACACATGGAACACAGTCCTGGAGAAGAAAATCCGGGGCGAGATGATCGACCGGTTTGCTGCGGATCGCCGATGCGGCAGGCAAAGAGGATACACGCGAGATCATCCCGCAAACCATGCCGCAGATGGAGGCGTGTAGGAAAGGTTTGGGCGCGCCGCGCGTCATGGCGTATGCTCTGCGCCAGGGCTGGACAATTGGGGCCACGATGATCGGACAACTCGCCATATCGACGGCAATGGTGCTGCTGACCGTCGCGATCCACGGTGCGGGACTACTGGTGCTCAGCCGCATGTTGCGGATCGAGCAGCGGGAGGAACGCGCGGAGCACATCTCCGCCGTCAGCCCCAAGGGCATCGCGTTCACCTTCGCGGTGGTGCTGGGCCTGTTCGCGATCCACGGGATCGAGATCTGGCTCTATGCCGCGCTGTACCTTGCGGCGGGCGCCCTGCCCGACTTGCAGACCTCGGTCTATTTCTCGACCATCACGTACGGCACCGTGGGATATGACGACGCGGGGCTTAGCCGTGCGTGGCAACTGGTCGCGGCGATCGAGGGGGTCAATGGCGTGCTGCTGCTCGGTTGGTCGACCGCGTTCTTCGTCTCGCTGATCGCGCGAATGGGGCTCAAATAAGGTTTGGTTCGCGCGGTGCGCTAACGAACGCAGGTAAGGCCCGGATGGGGGGTCTACAAGAAAGATCTTGCTGCACTGGCCGGACTGTCGAAACGGCGCTGCACCGAATAAGGTGAATTACGGCGACGGCCAACTAACTCCCCAAAGCAGCACCTTGGCAAAAACTCCCACCGCACGCCGTGGTCATGTATGTCTCAACCTCAAGCTTCCATGTCCCGTTCACTCGCCGCCACTTGGCGGTGTAGCTGCCAGCAGCCCAATCGCCCGGACTGTCGACCTTTCCGCCGCGCCATGTGCCGACCTCCAGAGCCAGCGGAAAGATCGGCGAGAGCGTAATACTCGACGGCGTACGTTTGTATATGGTGCGGTTAGCGTTCGAGAAGCTCTTCTCCCATAATTCAACTTGCGCGGCCTTACCCCGAATGACGTGGCTTTCAGTGCCGCTGACGAGGATCGCATCATCGGCGAGCACCGCAGCGATCCTAGCAGCGTCGCCTTGCGCGAGCGCTCGGTTGAACACCTCGCGCTGAGCTCGGACAACCGCAGCAGCATCGGGATGCGGATCGGCAAGCGCAGGCGATTGCATCGTGAAAGCCACGATGAGCGCGGCAGCGGCGATGCCCCGGCTACTTGGCCGGAACATAGAGATCGCCGCCGTCGCGGTACTTTTCGCTCATCTCTTCCATCCCCTTCTCCGCTTCTTCGACGGCGATGAACTTGTCGGGGGCGCTGTTCTGCTTCGCCGCGAAGTCGCGCACTTCCTGCGTGATCTTCATGCTGCAGAACTTCGGCCCGCACATCGAGCAGAAGTGCGCCGTCTTGGCGCCTTCTGCGGGGAGGGTCTGGTCGTGATATTGCTCGGCCGTGTCGGGGTCGAGGCTCAGGTTGAACTGGTCGCGCCAGCGGAATTCGAAGCGGGCTTTCGACAGCGCATCGTCGCGGACCTTGGCCGCAGGATGCCCCTTGGCGAGGTCCGCCGCGTGGGCGGCGAGCTTGTAGGTCACCACGCCCACCTTCACGTCGTCGCGGTCGGGCAGGCCGAGGTGTTCCTTGGGCGTGACGTAGCAGAGCATCGCGGTGCCGTACCAGCCGATCTGCGCCGCGCCGATGCCGCTGGTGATGTGGTCGTAACCCGGCGCGATATCGGTGACGAGCGGCCCGAGGGTGTAGAACGGCGCCTCGCCGCACGCCTCCAGCTGCTTGTCCATGTTCTCCTTGATCTTGTGCATCGGCACGTGGCCGGGACCCTCGATCATCACCTGCACGTCTTGGCTCCACGCGCGCTTGGTCAGCTCGCCCAGCGTGTAGAGCTCGGCGAACTGCGCCTCGTCATTGGCGTCGGCGATCGAGCCGGGGCGTAGGCCGTCACCCAGCGAATAGGCGATGTCGTAAGCCTTCATGATCTCGGTGATCTCGTCGAAGCGTTCGTACAGGAAGCTCTCCTTGTGATGCGCGAGGCACCATTTCGCCATGATCGAGCCGCCACGGCTGACGATGCCGGTGACGCGCTTTGCGGTCATGGGCACGTAGGGCAGTCGCACCCCGGCGTGGATGGTGAAATAGTCGACGCCCTGCTCGGCCTGTTCGATCAGCGTGTCGCGGAAGATCTCCCAGGTCAGGTCCTCGGCAATGCCGCCGACCTTCTCCAGCGCCTGGTAGATCGGCACGGTGCCGATGGGGACAGGGCTGTTGCGGATGATCCATTCGCGGGTGTCGTGGATGTTGCGGCCGGTGCTGAGGTCCATCACCGTGTCTGCGCCCCAGCGGATCGACCAGACCATCTTGTCGACTTCGCTCGCCACGTCCGATGCCACGGCGGAATTGCCGATGTTGGCGTTGATCTTGACGAGGAAGTTGCGCCCGATCGCCATCGGCTCGGCTTCCGGGTGGTTGACGTTGGAGGGGATGATTGCCCTGCCCCGCGCGACTTCGTCGCGCACGAATTCGGGGGTGACGTATTCGGGGATCGATGCGCCCCACGAGTTGCCCTCGGGCATTTCACGCAGGCGCTCGCGGCCGAGGTTCTCGCGCTCTGCAACGTATTCCATCTCGGGCGTGATGATCCCGCGCCGGGCGTAGTGCATCTGGGAGAGGTTCGCGCCCGCTTTGGCGCGCAGCACGCTCTTGCGGACATTGGGGAACGCGGGGACGCCGCCAGAGCGATCCGGCCCGAGCTGTCCGTTGTCCTCCGGCTTCACTTCGCGGGCAGCGTATTCTTCCACATCGCCGCGGGCGAGCTGCCATTCGCGGCGTAGCTGCGGCAGGCCGGCGCGGATATCGATGCTTGCGGCAGGGTCGGTATAGGGGCCGGACGTGTCGTAAACCCGCACGCTCGGTTCGTCGCCCTCGAGGTCGATCTCGCGCATGGCGACCTTGAGCGGCCCCACGTGGATCTTGCGGCTGCCGCGGATCGGCCCGGTGGTAACGCCGATTTCGAGCTTGCTGTTGATGTCGGCCATGTGCGCGTGACTCCATGTAAGCGGAGGGCGCATGTCGGTTGCCGCACGCCCACTCCCTCCGCCGATATTAATCGGTTCAGGTTCGACGGGTCGCAGGGCGTGACACCTGCCTCTCAGCCGCTCTTGTCAGGCCTTCGCGAAAGATCGCTTGGGCCAGCACTGGCTCCCCGGGGATGTCCGCAGGTCTAGGCGCTGGCGGCGCGAATGTCGAGCGGGTCTCAGCCCGCTTTCGCCATCTCGCGATTGGCTGGCGGACCATCGGCGCGCTTGCCATCGTAGACGAACTCGGTGCCATCGAGATCGATCGCGGGGATTTCGTTGCGTTCGGCCCAGTAGTCCTGGTTGTGACGCCAGTCGGGCCTGTCGCCGGCTTGCGGCAATTGGCCAAGGCCGCGCATCAGGTAGCCAGGGTTGAAGTTATCGGCATCGATCCACGGGCCGATGTCCATACTCGCGTCGTCGGGTCGGAAGGCGACCTCGACCTGGCGCGCGCCCAGCTCGTCCATGTGGTTGAGCAGGCCGCAGACGAAATCGCCAAGCATATCGACCCGCAAGGTCCAGCTGGCGCGGAAATAGCCCATCACCCACGCCATGTTGGGCACGCCGGTGAACATCATCCCGCGATAGGTAACGGTGTCGTGCCAGTCGACCGTCTCGCCGTCGACTTCGAACGGGATGCCGCCCATCACCGACAGGCGGAAGCCGGTGGCGGCAACGATCAGGTCGGCCTCGATCTCCTCGCCCGATGCCGTGCGAACGCCCGTTTCAGTGAAGCGCTCGATAGTATCGGTAACGACCGTAACCTTGCCCGCCACCGCCGCGCGGAACACGTCGCCGTTGGGGCAGAACGCCAGCCGCTGCTGCCACGGGCGGTACTTCGGGGTGAAGTGCGGCTCGAATTCGAAATCGGGCTTGCCGGTGAAGGCGCGCACCAGTTCCTTGAGCTCCTCGAACACGGTGTCCGGCTCGTCGATGCAGCGCTGGGTGAACCTCGCCTGGTCGTGCAGGATCTGCTGGCGTACCACGCGGTGGACGGTCGGCTCATCGATCCCGACTTCGCGCAGCCGGTCGGCCAGCTCGTTCCTGTTCTCGCGGCAGATGAAGTAGGTCGGCGAACGTTGCAGCATCGTGACGTGCGCAGCCTTCTCGGCGAACGCGGGGACAATCGTGGCGGCGGTCGCGCCCGAGCCGATCACGAGGATGCGCTTGTCGGTGTAGTCGTATTCCGGATCCCACAGCTGGGCGTGAACGAAATCGCCCTTGAAGTCCGCCAGGCCCCGATCGTGCCATTCGGGCGGAACGTAGGGCTTCTCGTGATCGTAGTAGCCCTGGCACATCCACAGGAAGCCGGCGGTGAACACCGCTTGCGCACCATCAGCCAGGCGGGTTGCTTCGACGGTCCACTGCGCGGTGTCGCGCGAATACGCGCAGCGGGTGATCCGGTGGCCATAGAAGATATGCTCGCCGATCCCGTTTTCCTCGATCACTTCGCCCATGTACTTGAGGATTTCCTCGGCGGTGGCGATCGGGGTGCCGACCCACGGTTTGAAGCGATAGCCGAACGTGTAGAGGTCCGAATCCGAACGGACGCCCGGATACTTGTGCGTCTCCCACGTCCCGCCAAACGTGTCCTTCATCTCGAGGATCGCATAGCTCTTGCCGGGGCACTGGTCCTGCAAGTGATAGGCCGAGCCGATCCCGGAAATTCCCGCCCCGACGATCAGCACGTCGACATGGGTGGGGCTTTCGGCGTTCGACGGTTCGACCGGACTCACGGCATTCATGGCACACTTCTCCTTCAGTCTGGGAAGCTGCCCGAGAACCTACAATCAGTCCTTGATTGAAATCAAATGTGCATGACAAGCATCAACGGGCCGCTCAACCGCCGAAATCCAGCCCTTCGAATGTGCCCGAAGCGCGCCACGCGGCGATGTGGCTGAAGTATCCCAGCGGGCCCGCCGGATGACCGACGTTGAGCTGCGCTTCCTTGCCCAGCCCTTCACCTTCGTTGTTGTAGTAGCCGGGCGTGCAAGTGGTATCGCCGAATCGCGAGCCGAACCCGGTCAGCAGCAGGTCGACCCATCTCTTCTCCGCCTCCGCCGTCGGCTCGACCGTCGCCGCGCCGCGGCGTTCGGCTTCGGACACGATCGCTGCAACGGTATCGGCGTGATCGACGATGTTGTGCGGCACGTTGGCGATCAGGTTCGCGGCTTGCGTGTGCTGGACAATGAACGCGTTGGGAAAGCCGTAAAGCTGCAGGCCGTGGAGCGTGCGCATCCCGTCCTTCCAATGTTCGCTCACGGTTTCCCCGCCGCGTCCGGTCAGCTCGAACCCGGCGCGCGAGGAATAGTCGGTGCCGACCTCGAAACCCGAAGCGTAGACAATGCAGTCGACCGGGTATTCGACGCCGTTAGCAACCACACCGTTCTCGGTGATCCGTTCAACCCCCTGCCCGTCGGTATCAACCAGCGCAACGCCCGGTTCGTTGAAAGCCTGCAGGTATTGATCGTGGAAGCATGGCCGCTTGCACAGCTGGCGATACCACGCCTTGAGTTTCTGCCCCGCCTCGGGATCGCGAACGATCCGTTCGGCGCGCTGGCGGATTTCCTCCATCTTCTCGTTATCGGCACCTTCGAACGCCGCCATGATCTTGTCAGGGGTGCGTTCCTCCATCGGCAACGCCATGATCTCGTTGCGGATGCGCTTGCCGAGGTCGGTCCAGCCATCCTGCACGAGGTCCTCCGCAGCAAATCCGCCGCCGAGGTTGCCGACGAAGTTTTCCTGCCACTTCTTCTGCCAGCCCGGTTCGGAAACCTGCGCAAACCAGTCGGGATCGAGCGGCGCGTTGTTGCGCTCGTCGACCGACGACGGGGTGCGCTGGAATACGAATAGTTCTTTCGCGCTGCGCGCCAGGTGCGGCACGCACTGCACTGCAGTTGCCCCGGTGCCGATGATCGCCACCCGCTTGTCGGCCAGCTTCGTCATCGGTGCGCCTTCGGGGTCGCCGCCGGTGTAAGCATAGTCCCACCGGCTGGTGTGGAAGCTCTTTGCCTTGAAGCTCTCGATCCCCGGCAATCCCGGCAGCTTGGCGACGTGCAGCGGCCCGGTGGCCATCCCGACATATTTGGCGGTAAATTCGTCGCCGCGATTGGTGGTGACGACCCACAACTTGCGCGTTTCGTCCCACGCGAGGCCGGTCACTTGCGTGTGGAACAGCGCGTTTTCGTAAAGACCGTATTGCTTGCCGATGCGCGAACAGTGTTCGCGGATTTCGGGTGCATGGGCGTATTTTTCGCTCGGCATGTGCCCGGTTTCCTCGAGCAGCGGCATGTAGATCATGCTGGCGGTGTCGCACTGCGCACCTGGATAGCGGTTCCAGTACCAGGTGCCGCCGAAGTCCCCGCCCTTCTCGATGATTCGGAAATCCTCGATCCCCGCCTCCTTGAGACGGGCACCAACAACGAGGCCGGAGAACCCGCCGCCGATGAAGGCAAACGTCACATGGTCGGTCACCGGATCGCGCGGGGTAATCGGGATATACGGATCGGTCGCCAGGTCGGCGAATTCGCTTTCGAGCCGGATATACTGCCCCAGCCCGTCCGCGCGCAGGCGCTTGTCGCGCTCTTCGGCATATTTGCGCCTCAGTGCATCGTGATCGAGGGCGGTCGCAGTATCGGGCATCGGCTTCTCCGGGGACTTTGCGCAATCTCTAACCAGCCGCTTACGTGCGGTCCAGCACTCCTCACTTTCCACTTTGGAAGATTATCACTTGCCGAATCGGAAAGTGAGGATTATCTCTTTCCACATTGGAAAGTGAAAGGTGACCGCAATGACCGAAGATAGTCGCAGCGCGTTGGATGCGCTCGCCGGAGTCCATGCCAGCGAAAACCGCCTCGCCGAACGCGCCGGGGTTTGCCCGCCCTGGCGGCACGCGCTTTACGGGGCACTGTTCCTCGTCCTGATCGGATCGATCACGATCTCGGACAAGGTGCAACTGGTCGGTTCCGGGATCGTGATTCTCGCCGCAGCCTTGATGGCATACTACGACCGGCGGCGGCGCGGGCTGCTGATCACCGGGTTTCGCCGCGACAAGACCCTGCCCGTGACGCTCGGTTTCCTGGGCCTCCTCATGGTGCTCGTCGTTTCCGCAGTGCAAATGCGCGAGGCGAGTTTCGCCCCGTTGAGCAAGGCTGGCCTTGCTGCCATCGCCTTTATCATGGGTACGATCTTCAGCGTGGTGCGGCAGCGCGTGTACCTGCGCCAGCTGACGGACCACAGCGCATGACCGCAGCGCTCGACACAACGCTCCACGCTCCGGCACGGTTGCAGATCGCAGCTGTGCTGGCGCGCGTCAAAGAAGCCGAATTCGCCACCTTGCGCGATATCGTCGATGTAAGCGACAGCGTGCTATCCAAGCACCTCTCCGCGCTCGGCGACGCGGGCTACGTGAAGTTGCGGAAAGCCCCGCTCGACGGGCGGCAGCGCACCTGGGCCTCGCTGACCCGCGCGGGCGCCAAGGCGTTCAGGGCGCACATGGCCGCGCTCCATGAATTGGCCGCTGCCGCGCAAAACGCGATCGCTGCCGAATAGGGGCAATTACGCAGGGGCACGTCAGGGTCCCGTTCGCGTCGATCGGATATCCGGGATTTACCGGGAGCCATGCCTGCTCGCGGGAGGAAGGAGATGCGATGAGCCTGATTGTGCTGGCCGAAGACGACGAACTCGCCGCTGCGATCACGATCGAATCTTTGATGGACGCCGGCCATGCGGTGGCGCACTTCACCGACGGGCTGCAGGCTCTCGAAGCAATCCGTTTTCGCCGCCCGAAGCTGGTGATCCTCGACTGTATCATGCCGGTCATGGGCGGGATCGAAGCGCTGCGCATCCTGCGTCGCGGCGAAGGGCTGACCGACATGGCAGTGCTGATGTTGACCGCGCGCGACCAGCCCGAAGATCGCCAGATCGCGGAATTCGAGGGCGCCGATGGCTACCTTGCCAAGCCGGTCGACCCCGACATGCTGCTGGCGCAAGTCGACGAGCTCCTCGCCAGGGGCAGCCGCCGTCGGGTCGCGCGGCTCGAGACTTACGGCGCCGGTGACGATCCGCGTGCTTCGATGCGGCTTGTCGGCCCGGCCGGGGCGCTTCGCCGACCGTGCTGACGGATCGCTAGGCTCCCTCCTGCCACTGGCGGATCGCTTCGATCGGCCAGAGCAACATAATGATGTTGAGCGTCAGGTTGTCGCGCATCGCCCACAAGGTGAACAGCTCGAAGAAGATCGCCAGCAAGACGCTGGCCCAGGCGGGCAACCTGCTGGCGATCAGAAACCCGACGATCATCCAGCCGATGTCGGCGATGGAATTGACCATCGAGTCCCCTGCGTATCCATAACTGACGGTCACTTCGCGATAGCGATCGATCACCATCGGGGTGTTTTCGAGCACTTCCCACGCTGCTTCGACGAACGCCGCGATCGGCAGCGCCCAGCGCGCTGGTTTGCCGCCGAACAATCCCAGTCGCACGAACAGCAGCCACCCGGCGAAATAGAAGATCAGCCCGTGCGTGACGTGGCTGAAGGTGTACCAGTCGGCGATCTGCTGGCTGTTCTGGTCGGACTCGACCACGCCATGCCAGAATTTCACGAACCCGCACGGACAAATCGGCGGACGCCCCATCGCGAACTCGATTGTGGCAGCGGCCAGCACGAGCGCCAAGGTCAGCAACACGGCTTTGCGGTGCGGGATCAGGCGGCTGCTCATCACCTGCATCATGACAGACCGGCTGCATCCCGCAAGATTATTGCCCAGCGGCGATTCCACGCCTAGGCAGGCGCAACATGAACGGGCGCGTCATCGATGTTGCAATCGCCGGAGGTGGACTGGCGGGCGGACTTGTTGCGCTCGCGCTGCATCGTGCGCGGCCCGAATTGCGCCTCACGCTGGTCGAAAGCGGAGAGACGCTGGGCGGGAACCATCGCTGGTCGTGGTTTGCCAGCGACCTGTCGGCGGAGGGTGCCGCGCTACTCGAACCGTTCCGGACCAACCGGTGGAGCGGCTACACCGTCAACTTCCCCGGATATATCAGGCGTCTGGGAACCACGTATCGCTCGCTGTCCTCGGTCGATTTCGACGCCACCCTGCGCCGCGAGCTGCCTGAAGAGGCTGTCCGCACCGATCGTGCGGTTGCCGCGCTCGATGCGCGCGGGATCGACCTCAAGGGCGGCGAGCGGATCGAAGCCCGCGCGGTGATCGACTGCCGCGGAATTTCCGCCGCTCCCCAACTCACCGGCGGGTGGCAGGTCTTCATGGGTCGACACCTTCGCACCGACCGTCCGCACGGGCTGGCAAACCCGGTGATCATGGATGCCGACGTCACCCAGCACAGTGCCTATCGCTTCGTCTACACCTTGCCGCTGGGCGCGGAAGAGCTGTTCGTCGAGGATACCTACTACGCAGACAGCCCCACACTCGACCGCAGCGCCCTCTCGGGCCGGATCGACCACTATTGCGGATACGCCGGGTGGAGCGGGCGGCCGCTGGGCTTCGAGACCGGCGTGCTGCCGGTTGTGACCGGGGGCAACTTTGCCGCGTTCCAGGCCGCGCGTCGGACCGAAGGCGTGGCAAACGCGGGAACGCGCGGCGGGTTCTTCCATCCGCTGACCAGCTATTCGCTGCCGTTCGCGGTCGAGACCGCGCTCGCGATCGCGCGCGACGCGGACCTGCCGGGAGTGCAACTGGCAGCGATGCTCGAGGCGCGTGCGCGAAACCACTGGGCGAAGACACGATTCTATCGCCGCCTCGGGAGGATGCTGTTCGGCGCAGCCAAGCCCGATGAACGCTGGCGCGTATTCGCCCGGTTCTACTCGCTTCGCGAGCCGCTGATAGAGCGGTTCTATGCCGGGCGTTCGACCCGGATCGATCGGACGCGCATCTTGTGCGGCAAGCCCCCGGTGCCCATTTCCAGCGCGATCGGGGCGCTCGCCTCGAAAGGAAATCCCCTCGGAAGGAGCGCGGCATGAGTGCCGAAGGCAAGACAGCTTGCGTGATCGGCGCCGGGTTCGGCGGACTGGCGCTCGCCATCCGGCTGCAATCCGCCGGGATCAGGACCACGCTGGTCGAAGCGCGCGACAAGCCCGGCGGACGCGCCTACGTGTGGGAACGCGAGGGATTCACGTTCGACGCCGGACCCACCGTCATCACCGATCCCGATTGCCTGCGCGAGCTGTGGGCGCTGTCGGGGCACGACATGGCGGCCGACATCGAGCTGATGCCGGTGATGCCGTTCTATCGCCTGAACTGGCCCGACGGGACCAACTTCGACTATTCGAACGACGAGGTGCAGCTTCGCGCGGCAATCGAACGACTCGCTCCGCTCGACCTCGCCGGATACGATGCCTTTTCGCACTATTCCGAAGGCGTGTTCGAGGAAGGTTATCGCAAGCTCGGCGCGATCCCGTTCCTCGATTTCGCCAGCACGGTGAAAGCCGCGCCCGCGCTTGCCAAGCACCAGGCGTGGCGCTCGGTCTATTCGATCGTCAGCAAGTACGTGAAGGACGAGAAGCTGCGCGAAGCGCTCAGCTTCCATACCCTGCTCGTCGGCGGCAACCCGTTCACCACCAGTTCGATATACGCCTTGATCCACAAGCTGGAGAAGGACGGCGGGGTGTGGTGGGCGCGCGGCGGCACCAACCGGCTTGTCGCGGCGATGGTGCGCCATTTCGAGCGGCTCGGCGGAACCGTGCGGCTCGGCGATCCGGTGGTGAAGATCCACACCATCGGCAGCCGCGCGACCGAAGTCGAATGCGCCTCGGGCTGGCAGGAGCGTTTCCACGCGGTCGCCAGCAACGGTGACATCGTCCACACCTATCGCGACCTGCTCGGCGGCACAAAGCGCGGCGATAGCGAGGCCAAGCGGCTCGCGAGCAAGCGCTTCTCGCCCAGCCTGTTCGTGGTCCACTTCGGGCTCGAAGGCACATGGCCGGGCATCCCGCACCACATGATCCTGTTCGGTCCCCGCTATCGCGGGCTGCTCGACGATATCTACGAAAACGGCGTGCTGCCGCAGGACTTTTCGATCTACCTGCACCACCCCACGGTAACCGATCCGAGCATGGCGCCGCCGGGCAAGAGCACGTTCTACGCGCTGGTTCCGGTCGCACACATGGGCAAGCTGACGGTCGACTGGGACCAGGTCGGCCCGCTGCTCGAACAGCGCGTGCTGGCCGAAGTGGGCCGCCGCCTGATCCCCGATATCGACGATCGCATCGTGACCAAGTTCCACTACACCCCGCGCGATTTCACCGGCGACCTCAACGCCCACCTGGGCAGCGCGTTCAGCCTCGAGCCGATCCTCACGCAGAGCGCATATTTCCGCGCGCACAACCGTGACGACGTGATCGACAACCTCTACCTGGTGGGAGCCGGCACGCATCCGGGGGCAGGTATCCCCGGCGTGGTCGGCAGCGCCAAGGCGACTGCCGGGCTGATGATCGGGGACCTAAGCGAATGAAGCGCCTCGCCGTCTATTGCGGATCGGCCTCACCCGAAGACCCGCGCTACCTCGCGCTGGCGCGCGAAGTCGGCGCGACGCTGGCGGAACGCGGAATCGGCGTGGTCTATGGCGGCGGGCGGCTCGGGCTGATGGGCGCAGTCGCCAGCGGCGCGCTGGAGGCGGGCGGCGAAGTGATCGGGGTGATCCCCGATGCACTCGCAAACAGTGAAGTCGCCAACCACGATTGCACCGAGCTTTTCACCGTTTCCGGGATGCACGAACGCAAGCAGCGCTTCACCGACCTCTCCGACGGGTTCGTGACGATCCCGGGCGGCGTGGGGACGATGGACGAACTGTGGGAAGCGATGAGTTGGGCGCAGTTGGGCTATCACACCAAGCCGGTCGGGCTGCTCAACGCCTTCGGGTTCTACGACCACCTGATCGCGTTCAACGACCGGATGGCCGAAGTCGGCTTCGTGCGCCCTGCGCACCAAGGCATCCTTATCGCGCGCGAGACCATGCCCGACCTGCTCGAAGCGATGTCCGAATACCGCCCGCACACCCCGATCTTCGCGATGAAGGCCAGCGACCTGTGAGCTCCAGCGGGGGGCAAGACCGCGCAGCGCTGGTCGAAGCGGCCCACCGGTCTATCTCCGAAGGTTCGAAGAGCTTTTCCGCCGCCAGCCGCCTGTTCGACCGGCCCACACGAGAGCGGGCGTGGCTGCTCTACGCATGGTGCCGCCGGTGCGACGATATCGCAGACGGGCAGGTGATGGGCGGCGCACTGTCGAACGACGGCGACCCGGTCAGCCGCATCGCGACGATCCGCCAATTGACCGAGCGCGCGTTCGAAGGCGTGCCGACAGGTGATGAAGCATTCGACGCGCTTGGACTCGTCGCGCGCGAATGCGGGCTGACCCGGCAAATGGCCGATGACGTGATCGAAGGCTTCGCGCTCGATGCCGCAGGTTGGCGCCCGCGCACGGGCATGGACCTCGCGCGGTATTGCTACCACGTCGCCGGGGCGGTCGGGGTGATGATGGCGGTGGTGATGGGCGTTTCGACAGACGATACCGAAACGCTCGACCGGGCGTGCGACCTGGGGATCGCGTTCCAGCTCGCCAACATTGCCCGCGACATCGCCGAGGACGACCGCGCCGACCGCTGTTACCTGCCGGTCGAATGGCTGGTCGAGGAGGATATCGAGCCCGGCCAGCACATGAAGCCGCACCACCGGGAGGAACTGGCGGCGATGGCCGCACGGCTGGTCCGGCGGATGGAAAAGCACGAGGCGATGGCCCGGCTCGGCGCGGCGAAGCTGCCGTTCCGCAGCCGCTGGGCCGTGCTGTCTGCCGCGCGCATCTACGGCGCGATCGGGCGCAAGGTCGTGGCGCTGGGCCCGACGGCGTGGGACCACCGGGTGATCGTCTCGCGCCCCGCCAAGCTCGGCCATGCGCTGGCGGCGTTGTGGGAAGCGCTGCGCAACAGCCCCGCCGCCCCTGCCGAGCCGCCCGAATGGACTCGCGGCGAAATCCTTGCCGAGGTTCGGGAAGCTGGCCCGATCGCGCCGATGCGCCCCACGCTTGCCGCGCAGGCTCCAGCCGACTAACCGGTTTCGCATGATACAAAAGCTGCTCATCGCCAACCGCGGCGAGATCGCCTGCCGCATCATCCGCACCGCGCGCGCGATGGGGATCGCGACAGTTGCGGTCTATTCGGATGCCGATGCCAAGGCGCTGCACGTCCGCTCGGCCGACGAAGCGGTGCATATCGGCCCTTCGCCTGCGGCCGAGAGCTATCTCGTCGGCGAGAAGATCATCGCCGCGGCCAAGGCGACCGGGGCGGACGCAATCCATCCGGGTTACGGCTTCCTCAGCGAGAACGCGGGTTTTGCTCAAGCCGTGATCGATGCCGGCCTGATCTGGGTCGGACCGAAGCCGAGCAGTATCGAAGCGATGGGGCTGAAGGACGCTGCGAAGAAGCTGATGCGCGCAGCGGGCGTGCCCGTGACACCCGGTTACGAGGGCGAGGACCAGTCGGTCGAGCGTTTGAAGCAGGAGGCCGACGCGATCGGCTATCCGGTGCTGATCAAAGCGGTCGCGGGCGGCGGCGGCAAGGGTATGCGCAAGGTCGATGCGGCGGAGGACTTCGAGGCCGCGCTGGAAAGCTGCAAGCGCGAAGCCAAGGCCAGCTTCTCCAACGACGAAGTGCTGCTCGAAAAGTGGATCACCTCGCCGCGCCATATCGAAGTGCAGGTGTTCGGCGACAGCCACGGCAATGTCGTCCACCTGTTCGAACGCGACTGTTCCTTGCAGCGCCGCCACCAGAAGGTGATCGAGGAAGCGCCCGCCCCCGGTATGGACGAGGCGACGCGCGAAGAAATCTGCGCCGCTGCCGTGCGCGCGGCCAAAGCGGTGGACTATGAAGGCGCGGGCACGATCGAATTCATTGCGGATGCCAGCGAGGGCCTGCGCGCCGACCGCATCTTCTTCATGGAAATGAACACCCGCCTGCAGGTCGAACACCCGGTGACCGAAGAGATCACCGGGGTGGACCTCGTCGAGTGGCAGCTGCGCGTGGCGAGCGGCGAGCCGATCCCGCTGCGGCAGGAGGAGCTGTCGATCAACGGCTGGGCGATCGAAGCGCGGCTATATGCGGAGGACCCGGCGAAAGGGTTTCTGCCGAGCACGGGACGTTTGGAACGACTTGACCTTGGAACAGAGTACACCCGTATTGATACTGGTGTGGATCAAGGGTCGGTTATTTCGCCGTACTACGATCCGATGATTGCCAAAATCATCTATCATGCCGAAGATCGAGAAACAGCGATCGATGGGATGTGGCGCGCATGCGGTGTCACCATAGTATGGCCTGTCAAGAACAACGCTTGGTTCCTTCACCGGCTATTCTCGCTGGACGAATTTCAGACTGGCGCGATGACGACGGCTACGATTGAGGAGCACATTGAGGCACTTGCAGAAGCGCCAGGGATCGCAGCCAACGTCCTTCGCGACGCGGCAGATTGGATTGTATCCGGCGGTAAATATGCACCGGCGTACAACTTCAGAGATGGAATCAAAGGGTTTCGCCTGAATTCCAAGGCCGAAACGAGAGTACGCTTGTTGGTCGGTGGCGAAGAAACCTACGCTGATTTGATTTCGAGCGACCAGCAAACTGGCAAAGACGGCGTGTTTTTTGGATTTGCGGACGACGAACTCCGATATCAAGATGGTACAGTTTTCGAAGTGAAGCCTTTTCGCCACGATGGCACCGGCTCTCACCACGCCCATGACGGCGACATCATCGCTCCGATGCCGGGCAAGGTCATTGCGGTCGATGTGGCCGAGGGCGACACCGTCACCGCAGGTCAACGCCTCCTCGTCCTCGAAGCGATGAAGATGGAGCACGCGCTCACCGCGCCGTTCGACGGGACCGTGACCAGCCTTTCCGCCAGCGAAGGCGCGCAGGTGCAGGTCGAGGCGCTGCTGGCGGTGGTCGAACCCGCCGAGGGCTAATTCGCGGGGCAGTCGCCCGGTTTCGGGCCAAGCAGGCCGGGATCGACCGACTCCGCTCCCTTGCTGATGAAATGCGCGAGCGCGCCGGCGATTTCCACGCGGGTCATCGTGTGCCCGCCGTCGAACGGATAGAACGCCACGGTGCGCCCTTCCCGCTCCAGCGCCGCGGTCATCACGCAGGCGGTGCGGTGAAACGGCTGGGTCTTGTCGTCCCGCCCGTGGGCGAGGAACACCGCCTGCCCTTCGCCCGCTACCGGATCGGCAACGAGCACCCCGGGGGAGAGAGCGGCAATCGTGTGGAACCGCTGCGGATCGGACAGGCCGAGGCTGAGCGCGAAGCTGCCCCCATGCGAAAACCCGAGCAGCCCGACATGCGATGGATCGATCGCGTGGCGCGCTGATAGCTCGTCCAGCACCTTGAGCAGACGCTCGCGATCCGCCCCGAAATGCGGCTTCGGCCAGGCCTCGTGCGCGCTCGGCTCGCCGCTTTCGTAGTCGTCGAAGAAGCGATCGATCGCGGCGAAATTCTGCCCTGCTCGTGGACTCAGCCCGAGGAGCGCGAAGCGATACTGTTGCGCGGCCGGGCGCAGCATCGCGATCATCTCGCGTCCGTCGCCGCCCGTCCCCGGCAGCACCACCAGCAGCGGCACCGGCCCTTCCGCCTCGGGGAGGAACAGGTAGGCGCGCTGCTCGATCTTGGCGACGGTGTCGCGCGCGAGGCCGTCCGATTGCGCCCCTGCAACGGCAGGCGGCACAAGGAGTAGCCACGCGGCCAGCACCATCCTAAGACTGCGAGACAAGCCCATCGGCCGGACCATACGCGTTGGCCGGTAAAATGGAACA
The DNA here is from genome assembly GCF_002269345.1 of Tsuneonella mangrovi. NCBI lineage: Bacteria > Pseudomonadati > Pseudomonadota > Alphaproteobacteria > Sphingomonadales > Erythrobacteraceae > Tsuneonella > Tsuneonella mangrovi. The sequence goes on along the minus strand of NZ_CP022889.1, from coordinate 2,376,555 downwards.
CGGGCAGCGAGATGGAGGGTGGCCGATGAAGATCTTCGTGACCGGGGCGTCGGGCTTCGTCGGCGGGGCGGCGACGCGCCACCTCGTTTCCAAGGGCCACGAAGTGCTGGCGATGTCGCGCTCGGAAAGCTCCGATGCGAAGATCCGCGAGGCAGGCGGCACGCCGGTACGCTGCGACCTCGAAACCGTGACCGCCAGCGATCTCGACCGGGCCGAGGCAGTGGTCCACTCCGCCGCTTTCGTCGAAGCGTGGGGGCCGGACGACGCGTGGTACCGCTTCAACGTGCTCGGTACGCAGGCAATGCTCGCCGCAGCGCGCGAGGCCGGGGTCAAGCGCTTCATCCACATCGGCACCGAAGCGGCGATCGTCTACGGGCAGGACATTGCCGGGGCGGACGAGACCTACCCGCTCGCGCCCACTTCGCCGTTCCCCTACTGCGCAACCAAGGCGCAGGCCGAAGCGGCAGTGCGCGCCGCCAATGCGCCGGGGTTCGAGACGATCGTTCTGCGCCCTCGGTTCATCTGGGGCCCGGGCGACACCACGCTGCTGCCCGCAGTCGAAGCGATGGCGAAGGCGGGCAACTGGACGTGGATCGACCACGGCGCGGCGATGACCTCGACCACGCATATCGCCAACCTCGTCCACGCGATCGACCTGGCGCTGACCCACGGCACACCCGGCGAGGCCTATTTCATCCTCGACGACGGCGACGCGAGCTTGCACGAGATGATTAGCGGAATGGCGGCATCGAAAGGGTTGGAATTACCGGAGAAATCCGCGCCTGCATGGCTCGTGCGGATCGTCGGTGCAGTGAGTGAAGACATCTGGCGCGCGTTCGGCCTGTCGGGCGCTCCGCCGCTCACCCGCCACGCCGCTATGGTGATGAGCTGCACCTGCACGCTCAATGGCAGCAAGGCGAAGCGCGAGCTGGGCTATGCCCCGGTGATCACTCGCGAGGAAGGACTGGCGGCAATGAAGGCGGCGGCATGAGCTGGGAAAAGGAACTCGAGGAACTGCGCCACCGCGAGGCGCTGGCCGAACAGATGGGCGGCCCCGAAAAGGTCGGTCGCCAGCATTCGCGCGGCAAGATGGATGCCCGCGCACGGCTCGCGGCGCTGGTCGACGACGGGAGTTTCCGCGAGATCGGCAAGATCGCCGGGCGCGGCTCTTACGACGAAGACGGCAATCTCGAAAGCGTGCTGCCCGCCCCGTTCCTGTTCGGCAAAGCTACGATCAACGGCCGCCCGGTGGTCGCCACGGCGGACGACTTCACCATCCGCGGCGGCGCGGCGGATGCCGGGATCGGCCGCAAGATGGAGCAGGCCGAGAAGATGGCCCACGAGCTCAAGCTGCCGATCATCCGCATGATCGACGGCACCGGCGGAGGCGGCTCGGTCAAGACGCTGGAGATGATCGGATCGACCTATATCCCGGCGGTTCACATGTGGGGCGAGGTCGTGAAGAACCTCGACACCGTTCCGGTGGTCGCGCTGTCGCTCGGTCCCACCGCAGGCCTCGGCGCAGCGCGTATCGTCGCCAGCCACTATTCGATCATGGTCAAGGGACTGAGCCAGATCTTCGCCGCCGGCCCCGCCGTGGTCGACGGACTCGGCGAAAGCTACAAGGGGCCCGAGGATTACCAGCGCGCCAAGGAGGAGCTGGGCGGCAGCGAGATCCACACCCGCAACGGCGTGGTCGATGACGAGGTTGGCAGCGAGGCCGAAGCCTTCGCCCGCGCGCGGCATTTCCTCTCCTTCATGCCCGAATACGCAGGCCAGCTCGCGCGCCGGTCGCTGTGCACCGATCCGGTTCATCGCCGCGAGGAAGCGTTGCTCAGCCTTGTCCCGCGCGAGGAAAAGCGGGTCTACTCGATGCGCCGCTGCATGGAGATGGTGTTCGACCAGGGCACCGTGTTCGAGATCGGGCGGATGTGGGGCCGCACCGCGATCACGGCGCTGGCGCGGCTCGACGGGTGGCCCGTGGCAGTCCTCGCTAGCGATCCGAGCTACCTCGGCGGATCGTGGGACGCCAAGACCAGCGAGAAAGTCGAACGCTTCGTCAAACTGGCCGACCAGTTCCGCCTGCCGATCGTCCACCTGGTCGACAATCCCGGTTTCATGATCGGGCGCCAGGCGGAAGTGGAAGGCACGATCCGCTACGGCGTCCAGGCGATGAACGCGATCTACAAGGCGACCGTGCCGCTCGCTTCGATCGTGCTGCGCCGCGCCTACGGCATCGCCGGGAGCGCGATGAGCAACGCCGACCGGTTCCAGTATCGCTATTGCTGGCCGTCGGGCGACTGGGGCTCGCTCCCCATCGCCGGCGGGCTGGAGGTGGCCTACAAGTCCGAACTCGAAGCGGCGGAAGATCCGGCGGCCGAGCTCGCTGCGATCCGTGCGCGGCTCGACAAAGTGACGTCGCCGTTCCGCAGCGCCGAGCGATTTAACGTCGAGGATATCATCGACCCGCGCGACACACGCCCGCTGCTGTGTGAATTTGCCGACCTTGCTTGGCGGAAACTCGCCGCGGAGGCCTGACCCCGCCCGATCAGTGCGCTTCGTATCCTCCGGGAAACTTGCGCACGTCGCCAGGGCGGGTGAACAGCTGGCCCCGTTCGCTGAACAGCACCAGCGCAAGGCTCATGAGGCTGCAGGTCAGCAGCGCAAACGCGATCGGCCGCGCGCTGCCGTCATAGGCCTGGCCGATCGCGATCCCGACTGCCGAACCGAGCGTCATGCGGATGAACGACTGCGCGCTGCTCGCGGCCCCTGCCAGGTGCTCGAACGGCTGCATCGCGATCGAACCAAAGTTCGCCCCCATGAACCCCAGCAGGCAGAGGTTGGCGCTCATCAGCGGCACGAACAGCTGGAGCGAGCCTTCGTGGAAAAGCGATGCCCAGACCTGTAGTGCGGACACAGCGATGAACGCGATCAGAGCGGTATGGCTTACCCGCCGCGCGCCGAACCGTTCGACGATCCGCGAATTGGTGAAGCTCGACACCGCCAGCGTCGAGGCGGTTGCGCCAAAGATCAGCGGGAAGTTCTCGCCCGCACCGAAGTGCTCGCCGACCAGTTGCTGCGCGCTGTTCACGTAGCCGAACATCGCCCCGAAGGTCAGCGCACTGCCGATCACGTAGCCGACCGCGCCACGGGTCGTAAGCGTCAGCGGCAGGTTGTGCACCACGGTCTTGAAATCGACCGGCTGGCGATCCTCGGGGTGCAGCGTCTCGGGAAGGCGCGCCCACGCCCACACCGCGACCGATGCCGCGAGCGCGGACATCATCACGAACACCCACGGCCATTCGCCGAACTGCAGCACCGCTTGCCCAACACTCGGCGCAAGCACCGGCACGACCATGAACACGATGAAGATCGTGCTCATCAGGCGGGCCATCGCGTCGCCTTCGAACCGGTCGCGGATCACTGCCGCAGGGATCACCCCAAGCCCCGCGGTGCCGAACCCCTGGATCACCCGCAGCACGAGCATCGCGTCGAAACTGGGTGCGAGCGCGCACATCAGCGACATGACGACGTAAAAACCGAGCGCGACGAACAGCACCGGCCGCCGCCCGAACCGGTCCGCGAGGCTTCCCGGCACCAGGCAGCCGACCCCAGTGGCAACGAGATAGACCCCGACCACCAGCTGCCGCTCGTTGGGATCGACGACCCCGAACGAGTGCGCGATCGCGTCGAGCGCCGGGAGCATCCCGTCGATCGCCAGTGCGCCAAGGCTCATGATCGCCGCCATCAGCGCAACGAATTCGCTGCGCCCGATGTGGCGTCCGCTGCCGTCGCTGGAAGTGATAGGCCCGCTCATGCCAGTGCCAATGCCCGCCGCGGCGCAGCATGGGAAGTCCCCGCGTCGCCGATTGCATACGAATGGCCCCAAGCGTGCTTTCCACACCGCAGTCGCGGGCGTAACCTCCTGCGCATGAGCGAGAGCGAGGAAGAGGAAGATCAGGAAGCGCAGGGACTGCGCAAGATCATCCACGTCGACATGGACGCGTTCTTCGCCAGCTGCGAACAGCGCGACGACCCGTCGCTGCGCGGCAAACCGGTGGCAGTCGGTGGATCGGGCGGACGCGGCGTGGTCGCAGCGGCCAGCTACGAAGCGCGCAAGTTCGGGGTGCGCAGCGCCATGCCTTCGATCACCGCGAAACGGCTATGCCCCGACCTGATTTTCGTGCGCCACCGGTTCGATGTCTACAAGGCAGTAAGCCGCCAGATCCGCGCGATCTTCCGCGACTACACCCCGCACGTCGAACCGCTCAGCCTCGACGAGGCCTATCTAGACGTCACCGCCGACCTCAAGGGCATCGGCAGCGGCACCCTGATCGCGGAAGAAATCCGCCGCCGGATCCGCGCCGAGACGCAGCTGACCGCAAGCGCCGGGGTGAGCTACAACAAGTTCCTCGCCAAGCTCGCCAGCGACCAGAACAAGCCCGACGGAATCTGCGTGATCCGCCCCGGCGAAGGCGCGGCGTTCGTCGCGGGGCTCCCGGTCCGTCGGTTCCACGGGGTCGGCCCCAAAGGCGCTGAGAAGATGGCGCGGCTGGGGATCGAGACCGGAGCGGACCTCGCCGCACAGGACATCGCGTTCCTGCGCCAGCATTTCGGCAGTTTTGCCGAATACCTGTTCCGCGCCGCGCGGGGCATCGACCTGAGGTCGGTGCGCGCCAATCGCATCCGCAAGTCGGTGGGTGGGGAGCGGACCTTCGCGGAGGACATTTCCAGCGGCCATGCGCTGCGCGATACGCTGGAGAATATCATCGACATCGTGTGGGATTCGATCGCGCGTGCCGAGGCGAAGGGGCGCACAGTGACGCTCAAGATGAAGTACACCGATTTCCAGATCGCCAGCCGCTCACGCTCGGTCACCAAGCCGATCGCCGACAAGCAGGAGTTCGCCGCGGTCGCCCGCGGCCTGCTCGACGAGGCGCTGCCTTTGCCGCTGCCGATCAGGCTGATGGGGTTGACGCTGTCGAACCTCGAACGTGAAGGCGCGGAAGAGGAACCTCAGCGCGACGACGCGCAGCTATCGTTGCTCTAGCGCGTCCAGTCGCCGCCGAGTGACCGGAGCGAGCGGTTCGGGAAGCGCATCGAGCGCGAAATAATCCACTTCGACCACTTCGCGCCTGTCCGGCTGCGGCTGGTCTAAAGTGCGCGCAGACACGAGGTAAGCACTATGCGGCGCGCCCGACAGTACCTCCTCCTCCACCCGTATCAGGGCAAGTTCCGTCAACACGATGCCCAGTTCTTCCGCCATCTCGCGCCGTGCTGCCAGCAACGGATCCTCGCCGCGCCGCATTCCGCCGCCCGGAATTGCCCAGGCCTGCGAGCCATAGCTGTGCCGCACCAGAAGGATGCGTTCCTCGCTATCGCGTACGAACACCATCACTCCGGAAAGCTGCGGGCGGAATCGCATCCGGTATCGGTGACGCAGCCCATGCGCGACCTGCAACGCCCGGCGGTGCAGCGCCGCCGGGACAAACCGTTCGATCAGGCGAAACACGTGACCGGCTGGTGCGTCGCGCCCAGCAATCGCGCCACGGGCAGGTTGTTCTCGCCCGTCACCGCGGCATCGAACACCGCGCGCTTGTCGGCCCCGCGAATGACAAACATCAGCGCATCGCTGTCGAGCAGCGAGGGGATCGTCAGCGTGATCCGGTCGAACGGCGCTTCGGGGGGCAATGGATCGGGCGTCAGGCGACGGATTGGCGAGCTGTCGTCGACCTGCGGATCGGTGTTGGGAAACAGCGAGGCGATATGTCCGTCGCCGCCCATCCCGAGCCACGCAAGCGCGAAGTGCGGGATCTCCTCCATCGTGGTGAGCGTCACGACCTCGGCCCCGACAGGTTCGAGCAGCACGCGGATGCGGCCCGTATTCGAGGCCGGGTGATCTTCCGGCACAATCCGGTCATCGCCCGGCCAGACCACAATCCGGCTCCAGTCGAGATCGGCCCTAGTCAGTTGCTCGAGGATCGGGAACGGGGTCGAACCGCCGGGCACGGCAATTTCGACCGGGCCGCCGTGAGCCACCAGCGCGGCGGCAAGGTGCTGTTCGATCCACGCGGCGATCTGCGCGTCGTCCGCTCCTTCGATAATCGTCAGGTTATCCATCGCCACCCGGCATATCACAAAGCCCGCCGCGGCAAAGACCGGGCGGGCCGAGTGGATACGTTTTCGTGGACGTTCCGGCGCTACGATTACTGCAACGTCTGGGTGAGGAACCACACGCGCTGTTCGGCCTGGTCGATCCATTCGTCGACCATCCCGTTGGTGGCGTAGTCGTTTGCCTGGTCGGACGCTTCCTTGACCTCCTTCAGCCGCGCCAGCAGCTTGCGGTTGTCGTCGCGCAGTTCCGCTACCATCGCATCTGCGGATAGACTCGCATCGTCCTGGTCGGCGATCGCAGTGGTCTTGCCGACCGAGCCGATCGAGGTCTGCGCAAGGCCGCCCTGCTTGCGAATCCGTTCCGCGATCAAGTCGACATTGCCGAACAGTTCGGTCGCGTGCTCATCGAACAGCAGGTGCAGGTCGCGAAAGCGCGACCCGCCGACATGCCAGTGGAAGTTCTTGGTCTTGAGATAGAGCGCCAGGTGATCGGCCAGCGCTCCGTTGAGCGCTGCGATGTTCGCCTTGCGCGCATTGTCGCCGGTGGTGGGCATGAGACTGATTCCCTTATGCATGGTGCGGCGTTGCCGCTTGATGGTGAGCACCATACACCCAGTCATTCAATCGGTTTACTAAATTAATGCGATATTTTTAATCGGATCACCCGATTACCCCGCGAATATCGAGCGTCATCCACGCGGCTACCGCCAGCAAGAGCGCAGCCAGTGCGATCCTGATTGCCCGGAGCGATACCGCACTCTCGATCTCGCGCCCGGAAAGGACTGCAATCGCAAGCGCCGCCGCCCCGCCCAGCGCGCCGCCGAACCCTGCCAGCACCGCCGATCCACCCGCCGCGAAGGCGAACACGAGGAACCGTGCCGCGTCGCCGACCTGCCGCGCCGCCAGCACGATTACGATCGGCACGAACGAGCGGGTCGGCTCTTCCGGCAGCGCTTTCCGCACTTGCCAGCACAGTTCCAATGCGGCCACCACCAGCGCAATCGCGACCAGCATCGTTTGCGCGGGGCCGGGCATCCGGGCGGCAATCAGCGATCCGGCAAATGCCATCAGGGCCGCCGTCGCACCGGACGCGATCACTCCGGCGACCAGAAGCGCGGTGGTATTGCCCAGCCGCTGCGAAAGCCGCGATGCCAGCAGCCAGTCGCGCCCTCCGGTCGACACGACCAGCACGGCGACGAAGGCAAACAACAGGCTGGCCAATGCGCGCTCCTCTCACTTCGGGGCCTTGGCAGGGGCAACTCTTACCTGCGATAGCGAATCCGCACGGCGATGACAGCCGATTCTAACCGGCGAGAGGAACAAGCGATGAAACTGGAAAAAGGTTTGGCGGCAGTGGTGACCGGCGGGGCGTCCGGCCTTGGCAAGGCGAGCGCGCAGGCGCTCTCCGATGCAGGCTTCAAGGTCGCCATTTTCGACGTCAACGACGAAGCCGGCCAGGCTCACGCGAATGCGATTGGCGGTACCTTCCACCACGTCGACATCACCGACGAGCAATCGGTGCAGGACGGGTTCGACGCGGCCCGCGCAGCCAACGGGCAGGAGCGGCTGACGGTCCACTGCGCGATGACCAGCCGCCGCGGCAAGACGATCGGGTGGGACAAGGAAGCGCGCGGCTACAAGCGGCTATCGACCGAAGACTACGCCTACGGCGCGGAAGGCATCCTCGTCTCGAGCTACCGCGTCGCGTCGATCTCTGCGCTCGGGATGGCCAACTCCGAACCCTTGAACGAAGACGGGGAGCGCGGCGCAATCATCCTCACCGCCAGCGTCGCTGCGCAGGACGGGCAGATCGGGCAGGTGATCTACGGCAGCTGCAAGGCCGGCGTGAATGGCCTGGTGCTGCCGATGGCGCGCGAACTGATGGACCTCGGCATCCGCGTCAATTCGATCATGCCGGGCATCTTCGCCACCCCGCTGATGCTGGGAATGAAGGATCGCAACCCCGCGGTGTGGGAGCAGCTCAACGCCAGCGTCCCCTTCCCCAAGCGGCTCGGGCATCCGGAGGAATTTGCTTCGCTGGTGCTTGAGATCGCGCGCAACAACTACATCAACGCGCACCAGTTCCGCCTCGATGGCGGCATCCGGATGCCTCCGAAGTGAGCGGCTAGCGTAGCAGCGGCAGACCTTCGCGGATCGCCGCGACGAGTTCGAGCGGCTTGTCCGCCAGCACATGGTGGTGCGCGCCTTCGATCACGTTCGTGAAGCGGCAATCGGGCATGATCGATTGCAGTTCTTCGAGCCGACCGGGAGGAAACAGCGCGGACTTCGCGCCGACGATGATCCCTGTCGGGACTTTCGGGCTCGGCCCCAGGTCGCCGCGCTCGAAACGGGTCCAGAACTGCGGATCGAACCGCCAGGTCCAGCCCCCGGGCGCGTCCTCGGTTTCCGGGACTTCGTGCAGCGCCTCGCGCGCCATCCAGTCGATGATCGCGGGAATCCCGCTGTCCTGTTCAGGCATGAAGCGAAACCGGCGCAGCGCCGATTCGAGCGAATGGTAGCGCGGATTAGCCGCCCGCCCCTGCGCCAGCCTCGGCGGAGGCCCGCCATCGGGCTTGGGCGGCGCGGAATCGACCAGGATCGCACCAGAAATGGCTTCCGGGTGGAAGCTCGCGACATAGAGTGTCGGGAACCCGCCGAACGAATGCGCGACAATCACCGGCGGCGAGCCTGAAGCACCGAGTTGCGCCGCGTCGATCGCCGCCAGAATTTCGTGCGCAAAGTGCGGGATTGCATAGCGTTCGCGCCAACCGGACTTTCCCATCCCTGACCACGAGATCGCCGCGCAACGGAAATCGTCCGCGAACAGTGGGGCGATGAAGCTCCACCAATCTGCGTGGGCCGCATTACCGTGCAGGAACAACAGGCCCGGCTTTCCGACCTCGCCCCAGGTCAGCAGTTCGATCGCCGCGCCATCGACCTCGATGGTCGAACGAGCGGGTTCGTGCGCGATGGCATCGTTGAACCAGTCGGGTGCCGGCGGCCTCTCGCCGTCGAACCGCCCGAGCAGCGTGCCGTCGTAGTTGGGATCAAGCGATGCGATTTCAGTCAAGCGTGCGCCCCGAACTTGGTTGCAAAACGCCACCATTGCTGCGGCAACGGCGGTTGGCAAGCTGGCTATTGCGCGAGGGCTGGAGCGGGTGAAGGGAATCGAACCCTCGTCGTCAGCTTGGGAAGCTGCTGCTCTACCATTGAGCTACACCCGCAAAGCATTGTGAAAGCAGGGAAACCTAAGAAACCGCATCGAACGGTTTACAGGTCAGTTTACACCCGCCTTCATGATGCGATCGCCGATTGCCACGATTGCATGTGACTGGTCAACGTATGTTCGTCGGATGCCGGATACCTTTTCGACCGACCATGTCATGATCTCTGCGACTTCTGCATCTGTCAGTCCCGAGAGGATGAGGCGAGTGGCGAAGGTGCCACGCACATCGTGCAGGTGCTTGCGCTTCTTCTCGCCAGTATCAGGGTCTGTAAATACGATCCCTGCCGCGTCACGAACGCGATTGAACGAGCCTCCGAAACCATCGCCGCTCCACGGCTTGCCGCGACTGTTTACGAGCAGCGTTGTCACCCCCTCTTCACGCTGCCGTGTGTCGAGCTCCTGAAGCAGGAGATCAAGTTCCGGCATCTTCGGCATCGAAGCTGTTCGACGCCGCCCGCGGCTGACCGCCTCGCTCGATCTTGTCGGGACCTTCACGATATCATCGCGCAGTTGTCAGCGATGCGGGTTGGGTTCAGGTGCGTGCAACTAGGAGCAGTCGATACTACCACGAGCATGGGGAAGCTGATCCTCGGGATACTCGGTGCAGTCGCCGAGTTCGAGACCGACATCCGCAAGGAACGCCAGCGCGAAGGTATAGAGCGCGCAAAGGCGGCTGGTATCTACAAGGGTCGCAAGCCTACCGTAGACGCCGCGCAATTGCGTTCTCTGCGCGACAAGGGGCTTGGAGCGACTGACATCGCAACGAAGCTGGGGATCGCACGAGCGAGCGTTTATCGGGCGCTGAAGAGCGATCAGATCTCTGCGACCTAGTCGTTGAGGAGCAAAACCGAGAAGTCCTAATTCGCGCCGGTTTGCTTTACCCGGATGGTGCCAATCAGGCGCCCATCTGGCGTTCCCCCCATCCACCGAGCAGCGAGCGTCCGCTACAAAGTCGATCGGCATACGTCGCTGATGACTGAAATGGAGCGGCAGGCTGACATTGCGCAGCGGCAACGTTTGGCTCCCATTCATTGCTAGTCGTCCGACGACTGCTCCATCATCTCGTCATGATCCTTCGGCGCTGCAGCGACCATCTCCCCGTATTGCTTCGGAGTGAGCTTGGGCAGTTTCTGCAGGAAGGCCACCATGTCCCAGATGAGCTCATCATTGTGGGTCTTGCCCCACGCAGCCATCCCTGATGCCTTGATGCCATGCTTGATGACCCAGAACTCTTCTTGGGGAGAGAGCTTGGTGCCCCGCGCCAAGATAGGGGCCGAGGGATAGAGACCTTGGGAAATCTCGGTAGGCGCCATTCCTGGGGCGAGATGACAACCGGTGCACATACCCGCATAGAGTCCTGCTCCGGCGGAAATACGGCTTTCAGTCAAGAAGTCCTTAGGCACAGAAAGTGCCTTAGCCCGCGCTTCGACCGAATGCTCTCGCAGGTTGTCGAGCACCCAGTAGACGGGCTTCCAGTGAGGGGCATCGGCTCCGACGTCATAGATACCCGAGAAGACGAACAGCAAAGTCCCCAAAGCAAATACGCCAACGACGAGGAGGAGCACTCCAAAGCTCTTAAGCCCCTTGTGCAGTTTTGCACCCCCGTTCGGCATTCAATTTCCCCTTGTTCGGACACGTGATGCCCGAGGCGCGATATCCGGCTGTTGCTAGATCTCCACGCTACGCAGTCGCAACGAATTGGTGACGACCGAGATCGACGATGCACTCATGGCAAACGCGGCAAACATCGGACTGATCAGGATGCCGAAGACGGGATAGAAGACCCCGGCGGCGATGGGCACGCCGATGGCGTTGTAACCGAGCGCGAAGAACAGGTTCTGGCGGATGTTACGCATCGCAGCCTGTGCCAATCGCCGTGCTCGCACGATCCCGTCGAGGTTGCCCTTCACCAGCGTCAGCCCGGCGCTTTCGATCGCGACATCGGCTCCGCTGCCCATCGCGATCCCGACATCGGCCTGAGCCAAAGCGGGGGCATCGTTGACCCCGTCGCCCGCCATTGCGACCTTGGCACCTTGCTGCTGCAACTCGGCGACGATGCGCGCCTTGTCCTGCGGCAGGACGTCGGCCCGGATCTCGTCGATGTCGAGCTTCGCCGCGACGGCCTTTGCAGTCCGCTCGTTGTCGCCCGTCGCCATGATGATGCGAAGGCCGAGAGAGTGGAGCTGCTTGAGTGCAGCAGGAGTGGTTTCCTTGATCGGATCGGCGACGCTGACGAATCCGGCCAGCCGCCCGTCCACCAGCACGAACATCACTGTTTCACCCTGGTCGCGGCGAAGGTCGGTCTTTTCCTCAAGCTCACCAAGATTGCCCCCGAGATCAGTCACCAGTCGGGCATTGCCGAGCGCGACCCGGCGACCACCCACGCTGCCCATCACTCCTTTGCCGGTCACGGCCTCGAAGCCGTCCGCCTTCCCAAGCGCAATCCCCTTTGCCTGCGCGCCGTTCACGATTGCCTCGGCAAGCGGATGCTCCGAACCGCGTTCGAGGCTCGCAGCCAGGCGCAGGACGTCGCCGGAATCGAAGCCATGTTCCGCCTCGACCGCGACGAGTTTCGGCTTGCCTTCGGTCAGCGTCCCGGTCTTGTCGACGATAAGGGTATCGATCTTTTCGAACCGCTCCAGCGCCTCCGCATTGCGGATCAGGACGCCGGCTTGTGCGCCGCGCCCCGTAGCGGTCATCACCGACATCGGCGTAGCCAGCCCAAGCGCACAGGGGCAGGCGATAATCAGCACTGAGACGGCTGCGATCAGGGCATAGGAAAGCGCCGGGGTCGGGCCGAACATTGCCCAGCCGATGAACGCCAGAACTGCCACGCCGATGACGGCAGGCACGAACCAGCCGGCCACCTTGTCGGCATATTTCTGGATTGGTGCACGCGAACGCTGGGCCTTCGCGACCATTTCGACGATCTGGCTCAGGACGGTATCGGCACCAACGCGCTTCGCTTCTATCACAAGGCTGCCGTTGCCATTTATCGTTGCGCCGGTGACGCTGTCGCCCGCGGACTTTTCTATAGGGACCGGTTCGCCGGTGATCATGCTCTCGTCGACGGATGAATGGCCTTCGACCACTTCGCCGTCCACCGGCACCTTCTCGCCGGGGCGCACGCGAAGCCGGTCGCCAACATTGATGGTTTCCAGCGGAACCTCCTCTTCGGTTCCGTCAGCGCGAATGAGGTGCGCCGTCTTTGCCGCGAGATCGAGCAGCGCCCGGATCGCCTTGCCGGTGCCTTCGCGGGCACGCAGTTCCATCATCTGGCCAAGCAGGACAAGGACGACGATTACCGCCGCCGCTTCGAAATAGACCGGCACGGTCCCGTGTGCGTCACGGAATCCGGCAGGAAAGATCCCCGGCACGATTACCGCGAACACGCTGAACGTCCACGATGCGACGACCCCCATCGAAATCAGCGAGAACATGTTGAGGTTCCAGCTGCGGAACGAACGCCAGCCGCGCAGCAGGAACGGCAATCCGCACCACATGACGACAGGCGTGCCAAGAGCCAGTTCCACCCATTGCGCAGCCTGCTGGCCGATCGCCTGCCGAATCCAGCCAAGCCCCACCATCGGCCCCATTGAAAGGACCAGCAGCGGAATTGCCAGCGCCGCGCCGATCCAGAAGCGGCGGGTAAAGTCGACCAGCTCCGGATCTGGCCCCGTGTCTTCGGCGGAGAATGCCTCCGGTTCAAGCGCCATGCCGCAGAGCGGACAGCTGCCGGGTCCGACCTGGCGGATTTCAGGGTGCATCGGACAGGTGTAGATCGTGCTTTCAGGCACTTCATCCGCCGCCTTACGGGGAGCGCCTGATAGGTAATGTTCGGGATCGCCTACGAACTTCTCGCGGCATCCGGCAGAGCAGAAATAGTAGGTTGCGCCAGCGTGCTCGGCGAAGTGCTTCGCGCCGTCGATAGTCACGCTCATCCCGCAGACGGGATCAGTTGCGGTGCCGTCACCGCCGTGGTCGCGATGACCGCAATGGGAATGATCGTGTTCCATCAGAACCAGGCCCTCACACCTACAAGTAACGAAACTCGGTCGGGCCTCTCACCGGCGAGCCGTGCATAATCGGCACTCCGGCCGAGCTTTGCCTCGTAGCCAACGCCGACATATGGCGCGAACTCGCGCACGATCTCGTAGCGCAGACGAAGCCCGGCCTCGACGGAAGCGAGACCCGCCCCGATCCTGAGTTCAGGGATATCCTGCGCCGCCAGGGAGAGTTCGACACGCGGCTGGAGAATGAAGCGCTGGGTGATGCGCTGGTCGTATTCACCCTCGATACGCGCCGTTAGGTCGCCCCGATCGGACAGGAAAGCTGCAGCGTCCACATCGAACATGTAAGGCGCTAGGCCCTGGACGCCGAGCACGGCTTGAGCGCGGCTGCCAGGCTCGAAGTCATAGCGCACGCCGGTCTGCAGATCGAACCAGGGGCCGATTGCATGGCTCCACAGGGCCTGCACTTCCGCCTTCTCGACAGACGCTTGAAAAGCACCCTCGCCTTCGCTCTTGAGCCATAGCTTGTCGGTATCGCTGCCGTGCCACGCTTGAGCATCCCAGAGGTAAAGGTCTTCACCCTTGCCGATGCGCGCTTCGAGCCGGTCGAGCATGAATGTGCCCCCGGACCAGCCGCCGTTCGCCGGGCCAAGCTCCCTTCTCGAAGGGGCCATCGCATCTGAGCCGTAGACCGTATCGGCAGCATGGTCCGGACCGTCGAAAGCGCGCGATGGCGGTCCGGGCGCAGCAGCCTTCGACATCTGGCCTGATGCCATCGCACCCTGGGTTTTCGCACTCATGTCCATCGTGGAGTGGTCCATCGCTCCATGCCTGGCATGTGCATCGGCTCGCGATGTGTCCGGTGCCTTCTCCTCCATCGAGGGATGGTCAGCATGACCCACGGTATGGGCAGCCTCCTGCGCGACCGCAGGCGTTGCAACCGAAACAACGGCAGCCAGAAGAAGTGCGCGCATCATGCCTCTTCCCCCGGCAGGGGGCGCACGGTCACCACCTGAAACATCCCGGCGTGCATGTGGTAGAGCAGGTGGCAGTGGAACGCCCAGTCACCCGGCTCGTTGGCGGTCAGGTCGAAGGTCGCGGTTCCGCCCGGCTGGACGATGACCGTATGTTTACGCGGTTGGTGCGTCGCATCGGCACCGTTCACCAGTTCGAAGAAATGCCCGTGAAGATGGATCGGGTGCGCCATCATTGTATCGTTGACCAGCTTCACGCGCACCCGCTCGTCGTATCCGAAGCGGATGGGGTGATCGGTCACCGCATCGAACTTTTCACCGTCGAACGACCACATGTAGCGTTCCATGTTGCCGGTGAGGTGGATCTCCAGACTGCGATCTGGCGGGCGCAGCGGATTGGGTGCCGTTGACTTCAGGTCCGTATATCGCAGCACCCTGTGGTCGACATGATCGAGCCCTAGGCCGGGGAAATCCATCCGGTCGACTGGCATGGGGGCAACCATTTCGACGCCAGCTCCCTGCGCATCGGGGGGTAATTTCGACATGTCTCGCATCGACATGTCGTGCGTCGTGCCCCCCATTGCCTGATCGTCCATCTTCATTCCCGGCATCGCGCCGTGGCCGGAATGATCCATTCCGCCACCGCCCGAGTGCATGGAACCCATGCCCATGTCGGCCATTGTCAGCGTTACCGGTGCACGCAGTGGTGGAACGAGCGACCGCCGACCTGGAGTGGAGGTCAGTGTAGCTACACCCATCCCCGAACGGTCCATCGCCTCGGCAACAAAGGTATGCGCGCCATCGCCGGGTTCGACCAACAGATCGTAGGTTTCCGCAACGCCCATCTGCAGCTCGTCGACGGTAACGGGATCGACATCCTGGCCGTCGGCCTGGATCACCGTCAACGGCACACCCGGAATGCGCACGTTGAAGAACGTCATTGCACTGCCGTTGATGATCCGCAGCCGCACGCGCTCGCCGGGCCTGAACAGCATTTCCAGATCGTCGACAGGCGCATGGCCATTGACGAGGTAGCTGTAGGTCGAGCCGGTCACGTCGAGGATATCGCGCGGGTCCATGCGCATTCCGCCCCAACGAATGCGATCGGCGACCGACATTGTCCCCTCGGTTGCAGTCTGGCGGGTGTAATTGAAATATCCTTCGGCAACCTTGAGCTTTCGCATCACCTCATGCGGATTCATCGGAGTAAAGTCGCTTAGAAGCAGGACGAATTCACGATCGTAGGATGCGGTCTCGCCGCCTGCTGGATCGATTACGATCGGCCCGTAGTGCCCCGATTGTTCCTGCAGGCCCGAATGGCTGTGCCACCAGTAAGTGCCGGCCTGCCGGATGGGAAATTCATAGGTGAATGTCTCGCCCGGCTTGATGCCCGGAAAGCTCACACCCGGCACCCCGTCAAACTGAAACGGCACCAGCATGCCGTGCCAGTGTATCGAGCTGTCCACATCGAGATCGTTGGTGACATGGAGTCGGACGTTCTGCCCCTCGCGCAAGCGAACCAGCGGGCCGGGAAGACTGCCGTTGACCGTGACGGTGCTTGCCGACCGACTTCCAGCGGTGAAGCGGCTTCGACCAATGCTCATGTGGATATCGTCGCCTTGCAGCGTGCCGAAACCCTTGCGCGCCGACGCGAGATTGAGCCCCCTCGCCCAAGCCGGCATTGGGACAGCAGACACTGCCGCGAGCGCGGCACTGCTTGTGATCAGGTTCCGCCGCGAAATGACTGGCGAATCGGGCATGTCTTGAGTTCTCCTGTGCTGCAGGATATATACCCCCCTAGGGTATTTTAATAGGTGTCGGAAATGTCGTGCGACAACAACGCCAAGGCAAAGGTGAATCGCCTCAACCGTATCGCCGGCCAGGTTCGCGGGATCGGACAGATGGTGGAGGACGGAAGATACTGCATCGATATCCTGACGCAGCTGCAGGCAGTGAAGTCGGCGCTCGCCAAGGTCGAGAGCGAAGTGCTGAAGGACCACGCCGCAAGCTGTGTGGCGGACGCCATCGCTTCTGGCGACGAAGCCGAGCAGCGCGCAAAGTTCAACGAACTGGTGGAACTGATGGAGCGCCAAAGGCGCTAACTTATCAATTAGAAGAAACTCATTCGCTCGATCAGTGCAATGTCCGCTTTCGGGTCGTTACCGGAATGCCCGGTTTCGGTGTCTTGTGCCTACATAGCAGTCATGCGCGAGAGGCCTTTGGCGGTTTACAGCGATATCGCAACCCATTGAAAAGAAAAGGGCCATTTTCGATCGAGTTTACACCGAAAAGCGCAGAAAACTGCGATTGCTTTCAGCTTGGGAAGCTGCTGCTCTACCATTGAGCTACACCCGCAAGTGCCTGACCTGGAACGGTTAATCGGCAAGGCACCGAGTCCCGGCCGCACCGCCCGTCAGGAAGCGAGCGGCGCTTGCCACAGCCATCCTGCCTTGGTCAACCGAAACACGCGGGCCCGTCAGCCAAAGCCGCCGAGAAATTCCTCGACGTTCGCCGCCAGTGCATCGACCGCATAGCCGCCTTCCATCGCGATCACTGTGGGCAGGCCCAGTCCCGCGATCCGCTCGGCGATGCGGCGATAGTCTGCGGTGACGAGCCGGAAGTGCGAGATCGGGTCGTCGGCGAAGGTGTCCGCGCCGAACGATACGACGAGGAATTTCGCGCCCCAGTGCGCGATCGCCTCGAGCGCGCGGCCCAGCGCCGGTTCGTATCCGGCCCAACCCGTCCCGCGCGGCAGCGGCAGGTTGAGCGTCGAACCCGCGCCCTCGCCCTCGCCGGTCTCATCGGCATGGCCCCAGAAGAACGGATAGTCGGTCACCGGGTCGGCGTGGATCGAAGCGAAGAACACGTCGCCGTCGGCATAGAAGATATCCTGCGTGCCGTTGCCGTGATGGTAGTCGACGTCGAGGATCGCAACCGGACCAAGCCCCATTGCGGAAGCGCGGCGAGCGACGATCGCGGCGTTATTGAGATAGCAGTATCCACCCATGTAGTCCGCCCCGGCGTGGTGTCCGGGTGGGCGGCACAGCGCGAAGGCGCGGGGCTCACCGCCGGCAACCGCATCGAGCGCGCTCAATGCGCTTTGGGCGGACCAGTACGCGCTTTGCCAAGTGTGCTGCGCGATCGGGGTCGAGGCATCGAACGAAAACTGCCCGATCTTCGCGTCGATCCTTTGCAAGTCGAGCGCGCGCCGCCGCACCACCGGAAAGGCATAGCCGATCGCATCGCCCGCGCGCCCTGCCGCCAGCCATTCGTCGTGCGCACTGCGCAGGAACTCGACGTAAGCGGCATCGTGCACCGCGAGGATCGGTTCGAGCCCGAAATCGGCCGCCGGCTCGGCTGCGCAACGAGCAGCAATCGAGGCCATCCGGCTCGGGCATTCCGCATAAGGCACCCATTCGCCGTTGTGCAACTCGCGCTCTGGCGCATGAAGCAGCTGGCGATCGTCGCTGAAGGTTCTCATCCGTACTCCAGTGTCCTCTACGCTTGCCGGATTTCCGCCGGCTCCATCTTCGCATGCGATGGTCTCATGCAACAGGCGGACCGGGCATTGCGCCCGGGATATTATTGCCGCACCGAGCGTTGTCGACGCGAAACGGAGGGTGATGGGAGTTTTCATGCGCAATTCATTGCTTGTCGTTGGACTGGTCTTTGCGCTCATGGCATGTCACCGGGCACCGACCGACGAGGCCACCGGCGCGGCCACGGCCAGCGCCACCCCCACGCCGACAATCCCGAAAGCTATGCAAGGCAAGTGGGGTATGGTCCCGGCGGATTGCGAGAAGGGCCGGAGCGACGCCAAGGGGCTGCTGATTGTAGGCCCCACGACGCTGACGTTTTACGAATCGGTGGGCACGCTCAAGACTGTCGAGCAGCTGGGCGACACGTCGCTCGATGCCCAGTTCGCCTTCACCGGCGAAGGGACAAGCTGGACGCAAGAAGAGATGCTCGAGCTCGAGGACGGGGGCAGGACGCTGTCGCGCAGCGAGACCGGCGCACCCGAAGCGGGCGGCGGGCCGTTCAGCTATTCGCGCTGCCCGGCGTAAATGAGAGCAAAGGGAGTTCGCGCGGCTAGGTCGCGCGCTCAGGCGTCATCGGCGGTCGCGGGGAGTCCGGCTCCGGCTTCTTCCGCCTTCGCTGCCTTCTTCTCGTTGCGCCACATCAGCAGCAAAGAAATCTCGAACAACCCGAGCAACGGGATGCCGAGCATCAGCTGGCTGACGACATCGGGCGGGGTGATCACCGCGGCGACGATGGCGATACCGACGATCACGTAGCGCCGCGCCTTCGACAGCTGCTGGCGCGAGACGATCCCGGCGCGATTGAGCAACAGCAGAAGGACCGGCAACAAGAAACTTGCCCCGAACGCGAGGATGAACTGCATCACCAGGCTGAGGTAGTCGCCCATCGCCGGGAGCGCTTCCTGCTTGAGTCCGCCGCTCATGCCCTGGAACCCGAGGAACCATCGGAAGGCCATTGGCATCACAATGAAATAGGCCAGGCTCGCACCCATCAGGAACAGGACCGGGGTAGCGATCAGGAACGGCAGGAACGCCTTCTTCTCGCGCGCATAGAGCCCCGGCGCGATGAACGCCCACAGCTGGTTGGCGATGATCGGGAACGCAAGGAAGAACGCGGCGAACAGCGCCACTTTCACTTCGGTGAAAAAGGCTTCGTAGAGCTTAGTATAGACCAGACGCCCTTGCCCGGCGGGGAACGCTTCGGTCAGCGGACGGACGAGAAAGCCGAAAATGTCGCTGGCGAAATAGAAGCAGATGCAGAACGCCACCACCAGTGCGGCGATCGAGCGCAGCAGCCGCGTGCGTAGTTCCACCAGGTGGTCGAGCAGTGGAGACTGCGTTTCGTCGATATCGCTGATCTTGAAGGGCATCGCGATTATCCCAGCGGCAGCTCGGGCTCGTCGCCCGGCTTCTTTGCAGGGAGCAGGTCGGTCGGTTCTCCCTCATCGCTCGCTTCGGGCGCGGGCAACGGAGTCATCTCGTACTCGCTGAGGTCGGCCTCAGGATGCTCGGCCATGATCCGGGCGTTCTGCTCGGCCCATTTCTTCTCCATCTCCTCCATCTCCGCCTCGCGGATCATCGCTTCGACCCCTGCGCGAAAATGGTTGGAGACGCGCCGAACCTGCCCGATCCAGCGCCCTGCAGTGCGCAGCGCGGTCGGCAGCTCTTTCGGACCGATGACGACGACCGCCACGATCACGATCAGCAGTATTTCGGACCAGCCGATATCGAACATGGCGGGCGGATCGCCCCTTCAGGCGGCGATCAGGATTCGGTCTTGTCGGCCGGCTTTGGCTCGGCGGTGGGCGCGGGATCGGCCTGCGGCGGCTGGAGCTTGTGGGTTTCGCCCTTTTCGCCTTCGTTCATGCCTTGCTTGAAGCTGTTGATGCCCCTGCCGAAATCTCCCATCATTTCGGAAATGCGGCCCTTGCCGAACAGCACGAGGATCACGAGGGCGATAATGAGGAGTTGCCAGACACCGACTTGCATGGGTCAATTCTTCCGTTTGGGGACCTGAAATTCCAATATAGGCGCTTTGCCGGGCGCTGGCCAGTCAGACCGCGTCTTCCTCTGCCTCGTCCGGTTCGCTCCCCGCGTCCTCACCCTCGTCGCCTGAACCGGATGTGAGCGCCTCGAAGGCATCGTCGACCGGATCGAGCAGCCCCGCCGCCTTCAATTCGTCGATGCCCGGCAGGTCGCGGCGCGATTCGAGCCCGAAGTGGGCGAGGAATTCCTGCGTCGTGGCGTAGATCACCGGGCGTCCGGGCACTTCGCGCCGCCCGGCCACGCGCACCCAACCCGCTTCCATCAGCACGTCGAGCGTGCCCGACGAGGTCTGCACTCCACGGATCGATTCGATCTCCGCACGGCTGACCGGCTCGTGATAGGCGATGATCGCCAGCACTTCGGTCGCCGCGCGGCTCAGGCGGCGGACCTGCTCGCGCTCGCGCCGCAGGATATGGGCGAGATCGGGCGCAGTCTGGAAATGCCATCGCCGGTCGCGCTCGACCAGCTGCACGCCGCGCCCTTCGTAGTGCATCGCAAGCGAGCGCAGCGCCTGCCGCACGTCGGCAGCGGCGGCGTCGCCGAGGTGACCCGCCAGCGCTTCGGGCGTCATCGGCTCTTCCGCCGCAAACAGCGTCGCTTCGACTGCGCGCTCGAGATCGTCGGGGCGGGTCATGCCTTGGCCCTCCGCAGGCGCAGTGGCCCGAAGGTGTCTTCCTGCGCCAGTTCGGCACGCCCCAGCCGGGCCAGTTCGAGCGCAGCGACGAAGCTGCTCGCCAGCGCCGACTTGCGCAGCCGCGGATCGGCATGAGCAGGCAGGAATTCGCTGATCTCCATCCAGTCGAGCGTGACGCCGAGCATCGCCGAGACCCGTTCGAGCGCCGAATCGAGCGTCATCACGGGGCGTTCGCGGACCATGTGGACCACCGGCACGTTGCGCGCGTTGACCTGGCCGTAGGCGCGCACCAGCGAATACCAGTCGCATTGCCACACGCTCTTGCGGTCGGTCCTCAGGCCTTCGGGCGCGCCGCGCAGGAACACGTCGCGGCCCAGCCGGTCGCGCGCCATCAACCGCGCCGCCGCTTCGCGCATCGCACCGAGCCGCTGGAGCCGCAGTTGCAGCCGCAGCGCGAGATCCTCGGGGCTCGGGTCTTCCTGCTCGTCCCTCGGCAGCAGCAGCGCCGACTTGAGGTAGGCCAGCCACGCCGCCATCACCAGGTAGTCAGCCGCCAATTCAAGCCGAAGCGCTTCGGCACGCTCGATATAACCGAGGTATTGGTCGACCAGCGCGAGGATCGAAATCTGCCTGAGGTCGACCTTCTGCCGCCTCGCGAGGTCGAGCAGCAGGTCGAGCGGCCCCGCCCAGCCGTCGAGCTCGAGATAGAGCGCGGTATCGCCGCCTTGGGCGGTTCCGGGTGCGATCCAGTCGGCATCGCCAGCGGCGGGCGCATCGAGCGGGAGCGCAAGCTCGTTCATGCGGCCTCTCCCGCGAGCGCCAGCAACTGGTCGCGGGTCGCGAGCAGTGCGGCCTTGTCCACCGCTTCGGTTGCGCCTGTGCCAGCCAGCGCGCGATCGAGCCGGTCAGCGGTTTTCGCGCCCATCGCTGGCAAGCGGTCGGCAATGCCGACCATGTCGTCGATCTTGGCCCAGCAGTTGAGCACGAGGTCGCAGCCCGCCGCGATCGCGCGTTCGGAGCGTTCGGGAATCGTGCCGTCGAGCGCTTCCATGTCGATATCGTCGGTCAGCAACAGCCCGTCGAACCCGATCTTCCCGCGAATGATGTCGCCGATGATCGTCGGCGAGAGCGTCGCCGGGTTTTCGCTGTCCCATGCCGTGAACAGCAAGTGCCCGGTCATCCCCACGAGTGCCGAATTGAGCGCGCGGAACGGCGCGAGATCGACCTCGAGTTCCTCCTCGCTCGCGGTGATCGTCGGCATCTCCTTGTGCGTATCGCACTGGCTGCGCCCGTGACCCGGCATATGTTTGATGCACCCGGTAACGCCCGCAGCGGCCAATCCTTCGAGGATCGCACGCCCCAGCGCCGCCACCCGCAGCGGCTCGCTGCCCAGCGCGCGGTCGCCGATCACGTCGTGCGCGCCGGGTTGCCGCACGTCCAGCGGAGGATGAAAATCGACCGTCACTCCGGCTTCGGCCAGCTCGATCCCCATCGCCTGCGCATTGGCACGAACGGCAGCAATCGCGGAGGATGGAGCAATCTCGTAGAGCGCATCGAACGCGGCGCCGGCGGGAAATGGTGACCATTCCGGCGGGCGCATTCGCGCGACCCGGCCGCCTTCCTGGTCGATCGACACCAGCAGGCGCTCGCGCCCGTGGATGCTGCGCAAGTCGTCGGTCAGTGCGCGGACCTGAGCGCGATTTTCGATATTGCGCCCAAACAGGATATAGCCAGCCGGATCGGCCTCCTTGAAGAAGGCGCGCTCCTCGGCGGTCAGCGCCGGACCCGAAATGCCGAAAATGGCTGGCGTCATAGGAGGAAAGTCGCAGGTAGCCGCGATTCAGGCAAGCGTGTGCGCGGTCGGTGGTGTGGACAGTGCGAAGGGGGTAACTTGCACCTTGCTAGTGCCGCTGGACCGAAACCTTGGCCCTCAGCGCAGCGAGCGCCGCAGCAACTGTCGGTTTGTCTGCACAATCGACTCCGCGCACCGCCAGCGAGATCACCACTTCCTGGTTATGATCGGGGGTGTTCGCGAAATACTGGTCGAGCGCGACGCCCCCTTTCGGATCCCAGCCGTTGTCGCGCAGCCAGGCGGGATCGTGGTCCCCGGCAACATCCTCGGCCGAAAGCTCGAAGCACTGCTCGCGCCGGTGAAATCCGGCTGTTGGCCAATCGTCTATGGGCAAGTCCGAATAGTCCGACGCGCCGCTGCCATCCTCGACCTGCTCGGCGTGCACAATCACCGCTTCGCGCTGCCCGAGAAACGCCGCCAGCGACACTGCGAATGGGTGGCCATTGAACACCGCATGGCGGCTGGTCGGACCGGCCACGCGGAAGTCGCCTGAGACCGTTATCCGCATCGGTAACGCATTGGTGGTCTCGATCGCGTTGCTACCGATAGCGATATAGCTGAACTGTGCGGGTTTGGCCGGGTTTGTCGCCGGAGCTGGCACGCAAGCCGACCCGAGAAGTAACGCTCCCGCAACCAGCGAGCGAAGATTCAGGGTTTCACCTGGCAAGCGATCCCGTCGCCCTTTAGCGCCGCACACAGTGCGTTGGCCGCGCCCAGGTCGCTCGCCATCGCCTGCAGGCGATAGACAGTACCGATATCGGCCTGCCCCTGCACGATCCGATGGCGCACACCGCTGAGCTTGTCGGTCTGGCTAGCCAGCTTGTTCCAGCCCGACTCGGCGGCAGATTGGCTCGAGTAGGCGCCGACTTGCACCGCCACGCCGCCCGTAGAGCTGCCGCTCGCATCACCGGTATCGATGCTCGGTTTGGGCGCCGAATCGGTCGCAAGGCGGCCTTCCTTGGTCTGCCCTTCGCCCACTGCCGGAGCGACGTTGCCGGTTCCTTCGAACTTGCGCCCGCCAGGGTTCTCCGGCTTTGCCTTGTAGTCGCCCTTGGGCGCGGCAATCGTGCTGCCGTCAGCCACGAGGTTCTTGTCATGGCCACGCTGGCCGATCCACCAGATCAGCCCGACGATCACCGCCAGCGCGAGCAGCGCGAGCAATGCAAAGCCGACGATCCGCCCGGTATCGACCGCGCCTTCCTCGGCATAATCCTCGTCGGACTCGAGCCACGGCAGACGCTCTTCGTCATCGGCGAGCGCCAGTTCCTCGTGCTCGTCACCATCGAGATCGATGGGATCTTCGTCGTTGCCGGCCCCCGCCATGATTACATCTCCTCCACTGCCTCGACACCAAGCAGCGCGAGGCCATTGCGCACTACCTGCCCGATCTGGGCAGCGAGGAAAAGCCTCGCCTGCGAAAGCGCAGCGTCCTGTGTCACGATGAAGCGCTTTTCGGGGCGGTCGTTCCCGAGGTTCCAGAAGGCATGGAGAGCTGCCGCAAGATCATAAAGATAGAATGCGATCCGGTGCGGTTCGCGCGCCGCCGCCGCACCTTCGACCATGCGCGGGAACTGCGCTGCGAGCCGCACGAGGTCGAGCTCTTCCGCCCCCAGCCGGTCGAGCGCCGCCGGATCGGGTTCGAGCCCTCCGGCCTTCGCCTTGCGCAGCGTCGAGCTGATCCGCGCGTGGGCATACTGGACGTAGAACACCGGGTTGTCCTTGCTCGCTTCGACCACCTTGGCGAAGTCGAACTCCATCTGCGCTTCGGGCTTGCGGGTCAGCATGGTGAAGCGCACCACGTCCTTGCCCACTTCATCGACCATGTCGGCAATGGTCACGAAGTTGCCCGAACGCTTGGACATCTTGGCCGGCTCTCCGCCGCGCATCAGCTGGACCATCTGGACCAGCTTGACGTCGAACGGGATCGGCTTGCCTTCCCCTTCTGAGAGAGCCGCGACCGCCGCCTTGATCCGCTTGACGGTCCCGGCGTGATCCGCGCCCCAGATGTCGATCAAAGCGTCGGCGTGTCCCGCCTTCTGCATATGATACGCGAGGTCGGCCCCGAAATAGGTCCACTTGCCGTCGGACTTACGGATCGGCCGATCCTGGTCATCACCGAATTTCGTGCTGCGGAACAGCGGCAGCTCGACCGGCTCCCAGTCTTCCGGCGGGGCCTTGCCCTTGGGCGCTTCGAGCACGCCGTCGTAGACGAGGTCGTGCGCGCGCAGCCACTTCTCGGCCGTCGCGGGCTTGCCCTCTGACTGGAGCACCGCTTCGGACGAAAACACATCGTGATGGATGCCGAGCAGCGCGAGGTCGGCGCGGATCATGTCCATCATTGCCGCCACCGACCTTTCGCGGAACAGCACGAGCCATTCGGCTTCGGGCGCGGCTGCGAACCTGTCGCCATACTCCTGCGCCAATGCTGCACCGATCGGCTTGAGGTAGTCGCCAGGATAGAACCCCTCGGGGATTGCACCGATGTCCTCGCCGAGCGCTTCGCGGTAGCGCAAGTGGACCGAGCGGGCGAGCGTATCGACCTGCCCGCCGGCATCGTTGACGTAGTATTCGCGCGTGACGTCGTGCCCGGCAAATTCGAGCAGCGTCGCCAGCGCATCGCCGACCACAGCGCCGCGGCAATGGCCCATGTGCATCGGCCCGGTCGGGTTGGCCGAGACGTATTCGACGTTGACCCGCGTCCCCGCCCCCATCGTCGAACGACCGTAGTCCGCGCCCAGCGCGGCGATCGCCGCCAACTCGTCGAGCCACACCGATTCGGCGAGCCGCAGGTTGATGAACCCCGGTCCGGCGATCTCGGCGCCAGTCACGGCCGGGTCTTGCGACAGGCGCTCGACGATCTTCTCGGCCAGCGCGCGCGGGTTGGTCTTCGCCTGCTTGGCAAGCACCATCGCGGCATTGGTCGCCAGATCGCCGTGCGAAGGATCGCGCGGCGGCTCGACCGTCACGTTGGTGGTGGATACCCCGACGGGCAGATCGCCGTCCGCTTCCAGTGCGGACAGGACATCGGCAATGCGCCCGGCAAAGGCGGAATGAAGCGTTGCAGTCTCGGACATGGCCGCGCGCCTAGCCGAACTGGCCGAAAGAGCAAGTTTCGAGGCGATTCAAGCCGCCTCCCGGGCCGAGCGAATCAGCGTGTGACGTTGTAGGCCAGCTGGTCCTGGGTAAGCTGGAAGCCGACCAGCAGCTCGAACGTCGCGCGCTCGACCGCGGCCTTGACCGACGGGTCGGACAGCGGATCGACCGCAGCGTCGGCATCGCCCGCCTTGCGCGGCTTGGTGATCTGCTTGCGGATATCCTCGGGCAGGGTGGCTGCCGCGCGATCGACGAAGGCCCCGGCCTGCGCGCTGGCGCTTGTTCGTGCCTGCCCGTTCGCAAAGTTGAGCGTGACCTGGCCAACCCGCTTGGTGACGACCGAGCTGCCACCGCGCACCACGGTGGAATAGTAAGGCAAGGTCACTTGCCGTGCGCCCTGCGTGTTCGTGCGGGTGGCGTAAACGTTGAACGTCACGTTGGTGTATATCTTGTCCGCCGCAGTTTCGTCGCAGGTCGAGCGGACATCGGTGATCGTCGCAGTCACATCGACGTTAGCGGCCGACTTATCTCCGGGCGTGCGGAAAGTGGTGATGTCGCCGGTGTAGTCGGGCACGCCAACCGCCGGGCACGGCGTGCGCACTGCAGTAATGCCCACGCCATCGGACATCACGACATCGCCGCTGTGCTTGCAGCCGGCGAGCGCTGCGCCCATCATCAGGATTGCGGCAAGGCGATAGCGAGCGATCATGTGCGGTAGGTTCCCATTCAAACTGTCGGCAGACGCCCTAGCGGCGCGCGCAGCGAAGCGCTAGGGGCCAGCGGATGAATGCGCCATTGCCCACCCCGAATTCCCCAGCGGACCGCCTGCCGCTGACCGTGCTGATCGCTGCCCCGCGCGGGTTCTGCGCCGGGGTCGACCGGGCGATCGAGATCGTCGAGCGCGCACTCCAGCGATATGGCGCTCCGGTCTATGTCCGCCACGAAATCGTCCACAATCGCTTCGTGGTAGAGAGCCTGAAGGCCAAGGGAGCGATTTTCGTCGAAGAGCTCGACGAAGTGCCTGAGGACGCGCCGGTGGTGTTCAGCGCGCACGGCGTGCCCAAGTCGGTCCCGGCCGAAGCCACCCGGCGCGGGCTCGAATGGCTCGACGCGACCTGCCCGCTGGTCAGCAAGGTCCACCGTCAAGCCGAACGCCAGATCGAGGCCGGGCGGCATATCGTGTTCATCGGCCACGTTGGCCACCCCGAAGTGATTGGCACGATGGGCCAGGTCCCCGCTGGCGCAATCACGCTGGTCGAGACGGTGGACGATGTGAGCGGGCTGGAATTTGCGGAGAGCACCGATCTGGCGTTCCTGACCCAGACGACTCTCTCGGTCGACGATACCGCAGAGGTTGTCGCCGCGCTCAGGGCGAAATATCCTCAGATCGTCGGGCCCAAGGCGGAAGACATCTGTTACGCCACGTCCAACCGGCAGGCGGCGGTCAAGCAAGTGGCACCAGGTAGCGACCTGGTGCTGGTGATCGGGGCGCCTAATTCGTCAAACTCGCTGCGCCTCGTCGAAGTCGCCGAGCGCTGCGGGACCGATGCGAGACTCATCCAGCGCGCAAGCGATATCGATCCGGCATGGCTCGACGGGGTTGGCACAGTGGGTGTTACCGCCGGCGCCTCTGCCCCCGAGAAACTGGTGCGCGAAGTGGTCGACCGGCTCAGCGAGCTGCGCGTGGTGGAAGAACACACGCTCGTCTCCGCGGAGGAGAAGATGGTGTTCAAGCTGCCGCGCCAGCTCGTCGACTGAAGGCGACCGGAGGAGCGCGTGGCAGTCTATACCCATCTCGGAGCGGAGGATCTTGCCGAGCTGATCTCCACTTACGATGTGGGCGAACTGGTATCGGCCAAGGGTATCGCCGAAGGGGTCTCCAACTCCAACTGGCTGGTCGAGACGACCGGTATCGATGGCACCGGCGCACGATTCATCCTGACGATGTACGAACGGCGGATCGACACCGCTGAACTGCCCTTCTTCCTCGGCCTGCTCGACCACCTTTCTGCGCGCGGCTGCCCGGTGCCGCGCACGATCCACGACCGCAGCGGAGCGGCATGGCGCACCCTCGACGGCAAGGCGGTGGCGCTGATCGAATTCCTTCCCGGCGTTTCGGTTGACCGTCCCACTCCCAAGCAAGCCCGCTCGGTCGGCGCAGCGCTCGCCGGGATGCACCAGGCGACGCTCGACTTCCCGCAGGTGCGCGCGAACGATCTCGGCATCGATGCCAGCCTCGATACGCTCTCCGCTTGCGGCCCGGAAGCGCTCGCCGGGATCGATTCGGGGCTGCCGGCAATGATTGGTGAAGCCGAACGGATCAGCGCGCGCTGGCCGAAAGACCTGCCGACGGCGATCTGTCATACTGACTTGTTCCCCGACAATGTGCTGATGCGCGGCAGCCGGGTCAGCGCGATGATCGACTTCTACTTCGCCTGCTCCGATGCGATGGCCTACGACCTCGCCGTGACCCATGCGGCGTGGAGCTTCGGCCAAGACACGGGAGATTTTGATCCGGCAGTCGGGCAAGCGCTTCTCGCGGGATACGAATCTGTGCGTCCGCTCGAGCCGCAGGAGCGGGCCAGCCTGCCGGTCCTCGCCGAAGGGGCATGCCTGCGGTTCATTGCCAGCCGCGCCGAAGACTGGATCGGCACCCCGGTTGACGCGCTCGTCAATCGCAAGGACCCGATGGAATTCGTCCGGCGGCTCGAATTCTACGCCGACGCGGGCGATAGCCCCTTTAAATCGACGGCCACCTGAACCAGATTCAACGGCGTATGAAGCAAGTCGAAATCTTCACCGATGGCGCGTGCAAGGGCAATCCCGGGCCGGGCGGCTGGGGCGCAATCCTGCGTATGGGTCGCCACGAGAAGGAACTGTCGGGCGGTCATTCGGAAACCACCAACAACCGGATGGAGATGACTGCGGCGATTCGCGCGCTCGAGGCGCTGATCGAGCCGTGCGACGTCGCGCTGCATTCCGACAGCAAATACGTGATCGACGGGATCACCAAGTGGGTTCACGGATGGAAGAAGCGTGGCTGGATCAATTCCAGCAAGCAACCGGTCCGCAACAAGGACCTGTGGCACGAGCTGATCGCCGCAGCGCAAACGCACCGGATCGAATGGGTTTGGGTGAAAGGGCATAACGGCCATCCCGAGAACGAGAGGGCCGACCAGTTGGCCGTGGCGGCGGCCGAAGCCGCCGCCAGCGAGGCCTAAAGCGGACTAGCTGTCGTCGACGACGTCGGCGCCCGGGCCGTTCTTCTTGATCGACTCGATGGCGTTCTTGGCGCTGGCCTTCGACGAATACCCTTCGGTAGAGAACATGATCTCGTCATTGTACTTGAAGCGGACGCGGAATTCGCCGGCCTTGTCCTTGTAGATCTGGAAATGGTGCGCCATCGAGCCGTCTCCTTTTTCGATGTTGATTGCGATCGATACCCTAACTGCTGTCTCGTGCCTGTCTAGGGGGTGAACCGCGCCGGATCGTAAATAGTGCTGTCAATGCCTTGCGTTAGATCGTCGCGGTAGATGCCGAGCAGCAGCTGCGCACCGAGCCGGGCAGCGGCCGGAGCCGTCTGGAACCCGAAGCCGCCCTGCCCGGCAAACCAGAAGAACCCCGGCACCATCGGGTCGAACCCGAACACCGGTGCCCGGTCGGGCGCGAACGAACGCAGCCCCGCCCACTTGCGTTCGACCGCCTCGACCCGCCAGTCGACCACCCGGGAGAACCGGTCGATCGCTTCGGCCACTGCCAGTTCTTCAGGCGCCGCATCGCACGGCGGTGAAGGCACCTCGTCGTGCGGGCTGAGCCACAGTCGCCCACTTTCGGGCTTGAAATAGAACCCGCCGGAAATGTCGAGCACCAGCGGCAAGTCGGCAAGCGCCGCGGGTTCGGTTCGCACTTGCGCGACGGTGCGCCGCAGCGGCCGGATCCCGATCGGATGCGCTCCAAATGTCTCCGCGAGCGTATCGGCCCACGCCCCGGCGGCGTCGACCACTATTCCCGCACCTAAACTTTCGCCCTGTTCGGTTTCAATCCGCCAGCGTCCGCCTTCCCATTCCGCGCGTGAGACACGTGCGCGGGTGAGCAACCGCACACCCCCGCGAGCAGCCGAAGCAAGGTAATGCTGGTGGAGCCCCGCGACGTCGATGTCCGCACAGCCCGGTTCCCACAAGGCGCGGGTCCACTTCTCGCGCAGCCCCGGCAGCATCGCTGCAAGCCGATCGCGTTCGAGCCGCTCGATGTTCACGCCGCTGTCGGCGAACCGGCGAACGAAATCGTCCATCGCGGGCCCGTCTTCTTCGCGGCCGATGTAGAGCGCGCCGCGCGGCGAGAGAAAGCCGTGTTCGCGCAGCCAGCGCCCGGAAGGCAAGGTCAGCGGGACGATGTCCGGTCCGCCGTAGCATTCCTCCCAGAACGCGGCGGAACGGCCCGAGGTGTGGTAACCCGGCCGATCCTCTGCCTCGAGAAGCGCTATGCGGCCCGCACCAAGTGCCGCCAATTCGGCTGCAATGCTGGCCCCGGCGATTCCCGCGCCGACAACCGCAATGTCGAATGTCTCGTTCACCTGGCCTTGACGATCCCGTCGATGAAGGTGTCGATCGCCTCGATCGCGCGATCGCGCACCGGATCGACCTCGCGCAGGATCTCGTGGTGGGCTTCGTTCCCGAACGCAACCAGCTTGCAATCGGGCAAGCGGGCGGCTGCGCGCTCGATCGCATCGAATGCCACCAGCTTGTCGGCCCGGGTCGCCACGATCAGGACCGGTATGTGCACGCCTTCAAGCAGCCCGGGCGCAAAAAGCGCCTTTGTCGAGGCATAGGCACGTTCGACCCAACCCCAGCTGCCCGGCCCCATCACCAGTTCGGGGCGATGTTCGCGCCACCACAACTCGTCGGCATAGCGACCATCGTCGTGCGTCAGCAGCGCTTCGCGCCCCTCAGGCACTTCGCCCGGCTTTTCGCTCCACTTCCACGCTGGCCGGCGCGGATCGCCCAGCGACTTCATCAGCCGCGCGGCGGCATGCATCACGCCCAGCGGAAGCGGGCCGAGAAAGCCGAGCATCGGTGCAGACAGCACGAGGCCGTCCGGCTCGACCCGCTTTTCCGCCACTGAGCGCAGCACCAGGTGTCCACCCATCGAATGGCCGGCAAGGATATGCGGCCCGGGAGTCTCGGCAACCCACCTGGCCCAGAAGCCCGCGAGATCGTCGATCCATGTCTCGAAGTCGTCGATGTGGCCAGTAACGCCATCCGCCCCTAGGCGGCCGGAGCCTGCCTGCCCGCGCCAGTCGCTGGCCGTCACGTGCCAGCCTCGGCGATACCAATGATCGAGCGTTTCGAGATACTTCTCGTAGAAATCACCCCGCCCGGGCATGAACAGGATTGAACCCTTTGGCGTGCCGCCGTCGCCTAACGCCCAGTCGATCCGACGAACCGGATGGCCGTCGGCAGTGTGCCACTTGCCCTCGACCGCACCAGCCGGGATCGCCCGGCGGGCGGCAGGGTTTCCCTCGGCTTGATCGATCTGGCTAATCTCGTCACTCCGGACTTGGTTACTTTTTGGTAAGCACTCGCCTGTAGCACTCGGTTTCGACGGGGAAACCTTGGGGGCTTCAAGCGTGCTTCAATACCTGCACTACGGACTGCTGGCAGCATTGGCAATCGCGCTGCTGTTCGCCGCCTTCACCGACTGGCGCCGGCGCCAGATCGACAACTGGCTCAACGCTGCCATCGCGCTCACTGCGCCGCTGTTCTGGTGGAGCAGCGGGTTAACGCTGTGGCCCGGCGTCGCATTGCAACTGGCGATGGCAGTCGCCGCATTTGTCGTTTTCGCAACGCTGTTTGCGTTGAAATGGATGGGCGGCGGCGATGTGAAGCTGCTGGTCGCGCTGGCGCTGTGGTTTCCGGCGACCGACCACGCCTATCTCTCGCTCGACCGTACCTACCCGTATCTCCAGCTGCTGGTGATCATGGCGGTGCTGGGCGGCGTTCTCACGCTGGTGATGGGGGCCTGGCACATCGCCCGGCGCCAGAAGCACCGGCTAGCCATTCCCTACGGCCTCGCGATCGCTGCGGCCGGTTTGTGGGTGCTGAGCGATCAATATCTGCCCGCAGCGCGTTCGGCGCTGATCGGGTGAACCTGATTTTAACCGTTCGGATCGTACTGACCGAAACCATACCCGCCCAAATGTCAGGGCGATGGTCATGAGGGGGCTTCGATAGCCATGGACAGGAAAAAGCTGGTTTTGCTCGTTGGCGCACTGGTGATCGCAATCGCGACCGCCCTGATGGCCCGCAGCATGTTCGCCGGGGCTGGTGCCCCATCGGCCGATGCCGCGGCCAGGAAGCCGGTAGGCCCGAAGGTACTGGTCGCGCAGCGCGTGCTGCCGACCGGCACGATCATCACGGCCGATGCAATCGGTTTCCAGCAGTGGCCCAAGGAGCTGGTCAAGGACGCCTACTTCATCGAAGGCGAATCCGACGTCTCCAAGCTGCTCGGCACGGTCGTGCGCTATCCGATCACGGCTGGTGAGCCGGTGACCCAGGGTGCGCTCGTCAAGCCGGGCGACCGCGGGTTCCTCGCTGCCGCACTCGGCCCGGGCATGCGCGCCGTCACGGTGCCTGTTTCGGCCAAGACCGGCGTGGCGGGTTTTGTTTTCCCGGGCGACCATGTCGACCTGGTGTTGACCCAGACTGTCAAGGGACCCGGAGACACCGGTTCGCTCAAGGCATCGGAAACGATCCTGCGCAATATCCGTGTGCTCGCGACCGACCAGTCGACCACGCAAGACACTGTTGACGGCAAGACCGTTGTCAAGGCGTTCCGCACCGTCACGCTGGAAGTGACGCCGAAGATCGCCGAGCAGGTTGCCGTTGCCCAGACCATCGGTACGCTCAGCCTGTCGCTGCGCTCGATCGCGGACAACAAGACCCAGCTCGAATCCGCAATAGCTTCGGGCAAGGTCAAGATTCCCGACAATGCGACACCGCAGCAGGAAGAGCTACTATTGGCAGAAGCGGCCAACCAGCC
This sequence comes from Tsuneonella mangrovi, assembly GCF_002269345.1. Taxonomy (NCBI): domain Bacteria; kingdom Pseudomonadati; phylum Pseudomonadota; class Alphaproteobacteria; order Sphingomonadales; family Erythrobacteraceae; genus Tsuneonella; species Tsuneonella mangrovi. Next base: position 2,344,029 of record NZ_CP022889.1, on the reverse strand, counting down.
CGAAGACGGTCCGTCGACCTACCAGACCGGTGGTGACGTCTCGCGCTTCCAGCTCAAGAGCCTGCCCAAACCGGCTCCGCGCATGGTGCCCGGAATGGCCAACAACAGTGCGCTGATGATGCGCCCCGCAGGTCCGGTCGTCCGGGTCACCCGCGGCAAGGACACCTCGACCGTGATGCTTTCGAGCAGGACTGGTCAGGTGGTCGATTCTACCGCCGCAGCAGTCGGCAACGCCGGTCAGGCCATCGGTAACACGATGGGCAGCACCTATCCGTGAGGAGCGCAGCGATGACCGACACGCACACCATCCCGGATTTCGAATCCACTTCGAGGGGCAAGACAATGAAGCGTCGCCTAATCTCAACCATGCTGATCGCTGGCGTCGCCGCGCTGCCCCTCGCCGGGCTGCCCGCCGCCCCGGCGCTGGCCCAGCAGGCCCAGAGCACGGTTTCTCCCAGCCGCGACATCAACCTGTCGATCGGCCGCGGCGAACTGATCAACGTGCCCGGCACTATGTCCGACGTGTTCGTCGCCAACGACTCGATCGCCGACGTGCAGATCAAGTCCGCGCGCCAGCTGTTCCTGATGGGCAAGGCCGGCGGCGAGACCACCGTCTATGCAAGCAACAAGGCCGGTGACGTGATCTGGTCGGCCAACATCCGGGTCGGTTCGAACATCGACAGCGTGGGCCAGATGCTCACTCTTGCGATGCCCGAAGCCAAGATCGCGGTGAGCACGATGGGGGTCAACACCTTCCTGCTGACCGGCACCGTGGCCGCGCCGGAAGACGCTGCCGAAGCCGAGCGCCTGGTGCAGGCGTTCGTTGGCAAGGATGCCAACGTCATCAGCCGCCTGAAAACGGCGACCCCGCTGCAGGTCAACCTGCAGGTCAAGTTCGCCGAAGTCAGCCGATCGCTGGTTCGCGAACTGGGCTCCAACCTGACCACTTACAACACCGGTGACGGGTTCAAGATCGGTATCGGCAGCGGCCGCAACCTGGCGCAGGGCACCTACAGCCCGCAGGGGGGTCTCGGGGTCGGTTCCGGCGTCAAGGGCATCACCACCACGCTGCCCGACGGGACAACCGTAACCGGGCCGGGCGTCGATACGATCGGTTCGGGCTCGACCATTGCCGGCCTCGGCAAGCTGTTTGGCCTCAACGTGCTCGGCGCGTTCGACCTCGCCGAACGGATCGGCCTCGTCACCACACTGGCCCAGCCCAACCTGACCGCGATCTCGGGTGAAACTGCCGACTTCCTTGCCGGCGGCGAATACCCCATCCCGATCAGCCAGGGTCTCGGCACGACTTCGGTCGAATACAAGCGCTACGGCGTCAGCCTGTCGTACACGCCGACGGTTCTTGCCAACGGCCGCATTTCGCTGCGGGTCCGCCCGGAAGTGTCGGAGCTTTCGAGCCAGGGCGCAGTGACGCTGAACGGCTTCCAGATCCCGGCACTGACTATCCGCCGTGCGGAAACGACCATCGAGCTCGGCTCCGGCCAGAGCTTCATGATCGCCGGCTTGATGAGCAACAACGCGCAGAACTCGATCGACAAGACCCCGGCGCTCGGCGACGTACCGATCCTGGGTAACCTGTTCCGCTCGACCTCGTTCCGCAAGGGACAGACCGAACTGGTTATCGTGGTTACGCCGTATCTCGTGAAGCCGGTTGACAGCAGCGACATCAAGCTGCCGACCGACGGATTCTCCGCGCCGAACGAATTGCAGCGCTTCCTGGGAATGCAGGAAAGCGGCGGGAATACTTCGCCAGATCGGCCCAAGCCGACCGTCGAAGGCGGCACCGCGCCCGATCCTTCGGTTTCCTACATGATGGATCCGGCGGCGCTGCAGCAGGAGCAGAAATCGCTCCAGGCTGACGCCAAGGACACCCGCAAGAAGAAGGGCAAGCAGCGCCAGGCCAGTGCGGCCGACGTCGCGAAGCCCGGCTTCAGCTTCTAATCGAAAGGCTAGAGAGATGACCAACGCCATCACACGCACAGTCGCCGGCGCGATCGCCCTCAGCATGGGCCTTTCGCTGGCAGGTTGCGGCGGAATGCCGACCAACCGCACGCTTTATTCGGTCAAGCAGCCGGTAGTGAAGCGGACCAACTACACGCTCGATGTCGCGAGCGGCTACGACGGGCTTTCCATCCCCGAGCAGCAGCGCGTCTCTGGCTGGTTCGAGGCCATGGACCTGCGCTACGGCGATCGGGTTTCGATCGACGGCTCGCAAACCACTCCGGCGACGCGCAACGCGATTGCCGCGCTTGCCGGACGCCACGGCATCCTGCTGAGCGACGGGGCACCGGTCACCACCGGCGAGATTCCGATGGGCATGACCCGGATCGTGATCACGCGTTCGACCGCCAGCGTTCCGGGTTGCCCGGACTGGTCGGCGACAAGCGATGCGAACTACAACAACGCTACGTCGCGCGATTACGGTTGTGCGGTCAACAGCAACCTCGCCGCGATGGTCGCCAACCCGGAAGACCTGATCAAGGGCCAGGATCACATGGGCGACACCGTGGTCATGAGCTCGAACAAGGCGATCGAAACCTATCGCAACAAGGCCAACACCGGTGCCGGCGAACTCAAGTCCGCTGGTGCCACGGGTGGCAGCGGCGGCAGCTCAGGAGGAGGCCACTAAAATGAACGCACCATGGAAACCCGGCGCCGGTGGGCGCGACCCGTTTGCGGCCTTCCTGTGCGACGACAGCGCGCTCGACACGCTGCGTCCGGTGGTCATCGAAATGGGCTGGGCGCCCGAGAAGTGCGCCAAGGGCGGCCTGCGCAACGCAGTCCAGGCCCTGTCGGTCTCAGCCAGCCCGAACATCCTGATGGTCGACCTGTCGGAAAGCGGTGACCCGCTGAACGACATCAACGCCCTGGCCGAGGTTTGCGAACCCGGCACGGTGGTGATCGCGATCGGCCAGGTGAACGACGTGCGGCTCTATCGCGACCTGCTCGCGAGCGGGATCCACGACTACCTGCTTAAGCCGCTCTCGGCTGCCCAGCTGCGCGATGCGCTGAACCAGGCGCAGGCGGTGTTTTCGGCGCCCAAGTCGTCGGATGCGGATGTGGCCAAGCGCCACATCTCGACCGCGATCGTCGGTACCCGCGGCGGTGTCGGTGCCTCGACCCTGGCGACTTCGCTCGCCTGGATGTTCAGCGAGGATCACAAGATGCCGACTGCGCTGCTCGACCTCGACGTGCACTTCGGGACCGGCGCACTCGCGCTCGATCTCGAGCCTGGCCGCGGGCTGACCGATGCGATCGACAACCCGAGCCGTATCGACGGGCTGTTCATCGAACGCGCGATGATCCGGGCGAACGAGAACCTGGCGATCCTGTCGGCGGAAGCACCGATCAATGCGCCGCTGATGACCGACGGCAGCGCCTTCGTCCAGTTGGAAGAAGAGTTCCGTCACGCGTTCGAAATGACCGTGATCGACCTGCCGCGCAACATGCTGATCAATTTCCCGCACCTGCTGGGCGACGTCAACGTGGTGGTCCTGACTACCGAGCTGACACTGGCCAGCGCGCGCGACACGATCCGCATCCTCAGCTGGCTCAAGACCAATGCCGCGCACGCGCAGCCGGTCATCGTTGCCAACAAGGTGCAATCAGGTGTTGCCGAGATCAGCAAGGCCGATTTCGAGGCCTCGATCGAACGCAAGATCGACTTCATGGTCCCGTTCGACAGCAAGGCGGCGGCCAACGCCGCCAAGCTCGGCCAGACTTTCGCGGACGCAAATCGTTCGAGCAAGGCAAGTGGCATGATCCGCCAGCTGGCCGAGCGCGTGATGGGCGCCAGCGACGAATCTGCCGACGAAAATGATGCCGGCGGGAAGAAGTCTCTCCTGGCGAACTTCGACCTCAAGTCGCTGCTCGCCAAGAAGGGCAAGCCGGTCACGGAAGGTGCCGAGGCGTAATGGCCGGCGCGCGCCCTGCCGGGCGCGCGCTTGGTCCACGTCCCACGCGGATTAGGGGAAGGCAGGAAAGCCGATGAACATTCTCCAGCTCCTGCTGTTTGCCGGCGGCCTGATGGGCATGCTGGTTCTGGGCTACATGGTGCTGTCGGGCCCGTCCCCGGCAAAGGAAAGCACGCGCCGCCTGCAGGCTGTGCGCTATCGCCACTCGGAAAGTACCGACACCAAGGTCGAATCGCAGCTCAAGAAGGCGATCGCATCGCGCAAGCCGAAGATGCACAAGATTGCAGGCTCCGGCTCGCGGATCGAAGCGCTCGCAGTCCGGCTCGACCGGACCGGCAAGGGTTGGTCGCTGTCGCAGTATTTCTACGGATCGCTCGGCATCGCACTGGCGGTCACGGTAATCCTCTACCTGCGCACCGGCGCGGCGCTGCTGTCGCTGGCGGTGGGTGTATTTGCCGGCGCAGGCATCCCGCACATGGTGGTGAACTTTTTCATCAAGCGGCGGACCAATGGATTCAACGCCAAGTTCCCCGACGCGATCGAGCTGCTCGTGCGCGGCCTGCGTTCGGGCCTGCCCGTCACTGAGACGCTGGCAGTCGTCGCAACGGAAATTCCCGGCCCCGTGGGCGTGGAGTTCAAGGGCATCGTCGAGCGCATCAAGATCGGTCGGACGATGGAGGAATCGCTCCAGGAAACCGCCGACCGCCTCGGCATTGCCGAATTCAACTTCTTCTGCATCACCCTGGCGATCCAGCGCGAAACCGGCGGCAACCTGGCGGAAACGCTGTCGAACCTCGCCGACGTGCTGCGCAAGCGTTCGCAGATGAAGCTCAAGATCAAGGCGATGAGCTCGGAATCGAAAGCTTCGGCTTACATCGTCGGTGCGCTGCCGTTCATCGTGTTCATCATGATCTGGTGGATCAACCCGCACTACATCGGCGGCTTCTTCAGCGACGAACGTCTCATCGTGACCGGCATTGGCGGCCTGGTTTGGATGGGTATCGGCGTCTTCATCATGGCCAAGATGGTCAGCTTCGAGATCTGAGTAGAGAGCCATGATCAGCAACGGAACAGGCCCAACCCTCCTCGGCGTCGACGTGATCCTCGCCGGTACTATCCTCGCCGGAATCGCGGCGATGATGGTGATGCTCGCGGTCTATGCCGCGGTCACTGTGAAGGACCCGATGGCCAAGCGCGTCAAGGCGCTCAACGAACGCCGCGAAGAGCTCAAGGCGGGGATCGTGAAGTCGACCGCACGCAAGCGGCAGAGCTTGATCCGGAAGACCGACTCGACCGAGAAGGTCAAGGAAACGCTGGCGAACATGAAGGTTCTCCAGCAGAGCCAGATCGAGGCAATCCAGCAGAAGCTGGCCTGGGCGGGCTTCCGCAACAAGGAACTTGCGGTCTACGTGATCGGTGCCCGCATGGTCATCCCGATCGTGCTCGGCCTGGTCGTCTTCCTGGTGGTATATCTTGCCAACTATTTCCCCGAATGGGGCAGCATGAAGCGCCTGATGGCGCTGACCGCCGCAGTCGGCATCGGCTACAAGATGCCCGAAATCTACCTCAAGAACCTCGCCACCAAGCGCACCAACTTGATTCGCAAGGGCCTGCCCGACGCGCTCGACCTGCTGGTGATCTGCGCGGAGGCCGGTTTGACCGTGGACGCCGCGTTCAATCGCGTCGCCAAGGAACTGGGGCGCGCCTATCCCGAACTCGGCGATGAGTTCGCGCTCACCGCGATCGAGCTGTCGTTCCTCACCGAACGGCGCATGGCGTTCAACAACCTCGCCTACCGCGTGAACCTCGAATCGGTGAAGGGCGTGGTGACCACGATGATCCAGACCGAACGCTACGGTACGCCGCTCGCTTCAGCGCTTCGCGTGCTGTCGGCCGAGTTCCGCAACGAGCGCATGATGCGCGCGGAAGAAAAGGCTGCACGCCTGCCGGCGATCATGACCGTGCCGTTGATCCTGTTCATCCTGCCGGTGCTGTTCATCGTCATTCTCGGCCCGGCGGCCTGTTCGATCAGCGACGCATTCTCCGGCCCGGGCGGCATGAGCCACCCCAAGACGCCAGGTCACTAAGACGGGGGCGATCCGGCGGAGCCTTTCTAGGCTCCGCCGCGATCTTCCAGCATATCGGGATCGAGCGCGCCCGCGGCGGCCCTCACCCGTTCGAGCAACTTGCGGAAGGTTTCGCGTTCGGCCGGGGTGAAGCTGGCGAACAAACCCTCTTCCATCTCCAGCGCCAGCGGCATGATCCGGCCGTGCATATCCTTGCCCGCAGCCGTCAATTCGAGATGGTGCGAGCGACCGTCGGCTTCGTTGGCCCGGCGCGACGCCAGTCCGCGCTCCTCGAGATCCTTGCACGCGCGGTTGACCGCGACCTTGTCCATCAGTGTCGCTTCGGTGAGGTCGCGCTGGGTCAGCGCCCCGGCATCGCCGAGCACCGCCATCACCCGCCATTCCGCTATCCGCAGGCCAAACCGCGCGCGATAGGCCTCGGCAATGCGGCTGCTGACCGCGTTCGACGAAACCGAAAGCAGGTACGGCAGGAAATCCGCCAGGCGAGTTGTGTTGGTGTCGGTTTCTCCCATACCCTTCGTTTCTAAGGAAACCATCATGCTTGGCAAGCGCCTCTCAGCCGAGCACGCGACCGGCCACCGAATCGAGCATGGCCACCAGCCGCGGGTCTCGCTGCGGCGGCGGCGTGACGAGCGCATTATCGAGGGCGGTGTCGGCCGGGACCGTCTTGCGCGCCTTGGGAAGCGCCTTGGCCAGTCCGATTATCGCCTTGTGAGCTGTCGCGGTGGTGGTCTTGAGAGTCTTGAATATCTCTGCCGCATCGACCCCGGCAACATCGTCGCGCCAGGAATCATAGTCAGTCACCATCGCCAGCATGGCATATGGCAGCTCGGCTTCGCGAGCGAGCCGCGCTTCGGGCATCGCCGTCATGCCGATCACGTCGGCTCCCCATTCACGGTACATCCGGCTTTCCGCGCGGGTCGAGAATTGCGGGCCATTGACCGCGACATAGCATCCACCGCGATGGACCGTTGCCTTTGCCCCTTCTGCTGCGTCGGCCAGCAAGCCGGAAAGCCGCGCACAGACCGGATCGGCGAGCGCCACGTGTGCGACCATCCCGGTGCCGAAAAAGCTGCGCTCGCGCCCGGCGGTGCGATCAATGATCTGGTCGGCTGCCACGAAGTGACCCGGCGCCATTTCCTCTCGCAGCGAACCGATCGCGAAGATCGCCACCAGGTCGGTCACCCCGCAGCGCTTCATCACATCGATATTCGCGCGATAGTTCACCTCGTCGGCCGGGATGCGATGCCCTTCACCGTGCCGCGCGAGAAAGGTAAACCGGATACCGCCTATCCTGCCGGTGGTGACCGGCCCGGAAGGCTCCCCGAACGGCGACGCGACGGCGATCTCCTGCGCATCGTCGAGAGGCAGGCCGTCGTAGAGTCCGGTTCCGCCGATCACCCCGATATGCCAGGCTTCCTTGCGCTGCCCCTTCATACGAACCCCGGCTCGTCCCACCAGGGATAGAAGTCGGGCATGTCGCCGCTGACGGTGTCAGGATATGCGGGCGCGCGCTTTTCAAGGAAACTGGCGATCCCTTCGCGCGCATCGGCGCTGCGGCTGAGGCGATAGATCGCGCGGCTGTCGATCCGGTGCGCCATCATCGGATGCTCGAGCGCGGAGAGCCGCCAGAGCATCGCCCGGGTCATCGCGACCGACACCGCAGATGTGTTGTCTGCAATTTCACGCGCAATCCCGCGGGCCACGTCCATCAATTCAGCCTGGGGGTGAACCGACCGCACGAGACCCCGATCAAGTGCCTCCTGCGCATCAAAGACACGCCCTGTCATGCACCATTCCATCGCCGCCTGCATCCCGACGAGGCGCGGCAGGAACCAGCTCGAGCAGGCCTCGGGGGTGATCCCGCGCCGCGCGAACACGAAGCCGAATCGCGCGTTATCGCTCGCAAGGCGAATGTCGAACGGCAATTGCATAGTCGCCCCGACGCCGACCGCCACGCCGTTGCACGCACCGATCAGCGGCTTCTTCGAATTGAACATCCGCAGGGTCAGCAAGCCGCCACCATCGCGCACGCGCGGGTCCGAGAGATCCTCGACCGGATTGGGATCGGAGAACACATGCCCCCCGCCCTCCGGCGTCAGGTCTGCCCCGGCGCAGAACGCCTGGTCGCCATGCCCGGTGAAGATCACCGCACGTATGCTGTCGTCGGCGTCGGTCACATCGAGCGCAGCGATGATCTCGTCCATCATCGTGCGCGTGAACGCGTTCATCTTCTCGGGCCGATGCAGCGTGATCGTGGCGATCTTGTCGGCAATCTCGAGCTTGATCTGGGTGTAGTCGGTCACGCGTCTCTCTCCTCGGCGAATCCTAGCAGGTGGAACACATGGAACAGTGTCCTGGCACAAATGCAAAGCGCCCCGTTCCGTGCCTTTTGTCGGCAAACGGAACAGGGCGCCGGGAACGGGTCATGAGGGCAAGGTTACTCGCCCGCCGACAGGTAGGAAACCTGCATCAGCGCGGGGCCATCCTTATCGCACCGTCGAGCCGCACGTCCTCGCCGTTGAAATAACCGTTTTCGATCATGCACAGCGCGAGCTTGGCATATTCCTCTGCGTGGCCAAGGCGCTTGGGGAACGGCACGCTGGCAGCCAGAGCTTCCTTCACTTGCGGCGGGGCTGCGTTCATCAGCGGAGTGTTGAAGATGCCGGGCAGGATCGTGTTCACCCGGATGCCTTCGCCCATCAGGTCGCGCGCGATCGGCAGTGTCATGCCGATGACGCCGCCCTTCGAGGCCGAATAGGCGGCCTGGCCGATCTGCCCGTCTTCGCCCGCAACCGAAGCGGTGTTGACGATCGCGCCGCGATCGCCGTCTTCGCTCAGCGGGTCGAGCGTCATCATCCCTGCGGCCGACTTGGCGATGCATCGGAACGTGCCGACAAGGTTGATCTGGATGATCCAGTTGAACGCATCGAGCGGGAAATGGCTGATCTCACCGGTGTTGCGATCGCGCTTGGCGGTCTTGATGGCATTGCCGGTGCCTGCGCAGTTGACGAGGATGCGTTCTTGCCCGTGCGCTTCACGTGCCTTGGCAAAGGCGGCATCGACGCTCGCTTCGTCGGTCACGTTGCATTCGCAGAACACGCCGCCGATTTCCGCAGCAACCTTCTGGCCCTTCTCTTCCTGCAAATCGAAGATCGCGACTTTCGCGCCCTTGGCGGCGAGCGCCCGCGCGGTCGCTTCGCCCAGGCCCGATGCGCCGCCGGTCACGACTGCGGGGGTGTTGGCACCAACTTCCATGTAATATTCCTCTCTTTTCGAATGCTGAGAATCAGACGGCTTCGACGATCGTCACGTTAGCGACACCGCCGCCTTCGCACATCGTCTGCAGGCCATATTTCTTGCCGCGCGCGTGGAGCGCGTTGATCAGCGTGGTCATCAGCTTGGTCCCGCTCGCACCGAGCGGGTGGCCAAGCGCGATTGCACCGCCGTTGACGTTGAGCTTGTCCGGGTCGGCCCCGGTGTGCTTGAGCCACGCGAGCGGCACCGTCGCGAACGCCTCGTTCACTTCGTAAAGGTCGATGTCGTCGATCGAAAGGCCAGCGCGCTGCAGCGCCTTGTCGGTCGCGAACAGCGGCTCTTCGAGCATGATCACCGGATCGCCCGCGGTCACCGTCAGCGTGTGAATCCGCGCGCGCGGCGTGAGGCCATAATCCTTGAGCGCCTGTTCGGAGACGACCAGCGCCGCGCTCGAACCGTCGCAGATCTGGCTGGAACTGGCGGCGGTCAGCACCCCGCCTTCCTGCAGCAGCTTCACCCCCGCGATCCCTTCAAGCGAAGCATCGAACCGGATGCCTTCATCGATGGTGTGTTGCTGTTCGCCTTCGGGCGTCTCGATGGTGATCGGCACGATCTCGCGCTCGAACGCCCCGCCCTGCGTCGCAGCGATCGCCTTTTCGTGGCTCGACAGCGCAAACCGGTCGCAATCGTCTTTGGTAAAGCCATGTTTCTTGGCGATCATTTCCGCGCCCATGAACTGCGAGAACATGATCCCCGGGTATTTCTCTTCGAGACCAGGCGACTTGTAGTGGCCCATCCCCTCCTTCATGTGGAAGGTCGCGTTGGAGCCCATCGGCACCCGGGTCATGCTTTCGATGCCCGCTGCGATCACCGCGTCCTGCGTGCCGCTCATCACCGCCTGCGCAGCGAACTGGATCGCCTGCTGGCTCGACCCGCACTGGCGGTCGATCGTCACCGCCGGGGTCGACTGCGGCAGGACCTTGCTGGCGAGCACCGCGTTGCGCCCGACCTGCATCGCCTGCTGGCCCGCCTGGGTGACGCAGCCCATCACCACGTCGTCGATCTTCGCCGGGTCGATTCCGGTGCGCGTCACCAGCGCATCGAGCGATGCGGCGGCGAGGTCGACCGGGTGGACCCCGGCCAGCCGCCCTCCCCTGCGCCCTCCGGCGGAACGAACGGCATCGACGATGTAGGCGGTGGGCATAGATCGGTCCTCTCTTGAAACTGAACTCGTCATCGGGAGCGGTACTGGCGGGTTACGTAAACGTCAAGCTGCCGGAGCTACGCGGCATCCGGCCCGATGCCAGACTCACCCTCGACTCCGACGTTTGTCTAGCGGTCGGAAGATATCTACGACACTGCACAAATAGACGTTTCGCATGGCTGTCGGCTTGAGCGGATTGGAAGCGCCGCTAATTTTGGAAATGCCGAAATCGACAATCTTGAAAGATCATTTCAGCCTCGCTGAGAGTTGTGCTGAAATTGCCACACTGACCGATTCATCCCCTGCTTGGAGACCGTAATAGATTTGCAACGCAAGTGCCCATGGCTAAGCAGTCGCATCCGCCAACCTTGGGGGCCTTCGCGGTGTTCCAATACAGGTGGTCTGAAATCAGTCCGGCGATCGGTCGCCGGACGGGTAAAACAAGGGACTATAACTCAATGGCAACCAGCAATCTTCGCAAGCGGATCCTCGCGTCCGGTTCGGCGATGCAGGCCCTCGCGCTTCTCGGCGCCGGCCTCACCGCTTCGGCCGTCATGGTCGCACCGGCTCATGCGCAGGACTACACCTCGGCCGCTATCAGCGGCACGGTCACCGGCGAATCGGGCACCCCAGTCGCGGGCGCGACCGTCACGCTGACCAGCACCGACACCGGCACAGTCCGTACTGCAACCACATCGTCTACCGGTAGCTATCGCTTCGCCGGCCTGCAGCCCGGCAGCTACGATCTCGAAATCTCCGCGCAGGGCCTTTCGCCCTACCAGGCGCAGGGCATCAAGATCCTGGCCGGACAGACCGCGAACGTTCCGGTTGCACTGAACTCGTCGAGCAACGTGATCGTCGTTTCGGGCACCCGCGCTGTGCAGGCCTTCACCGGCACCACCACCGGCCTCAACGTCGACGTGTCGGACTTCATTAGCGACAAGCCGCTCGGCCGCAGCCTGCAATCGGTCATCCTGCTGGCGCCTGGCGTCGTGGCGGGTAACTCGTCCAACTCGACGTTCAACGGCCTGAGCTCGCTTGGTGGTTCTTCGGTGGCGGAAAACGCCTACTATGTGAACGGCCTCAACGTCACCAACTTCGACGACTACCTCGGCGGTGCGACGGTTCCGTTCTACTTCTACAAGAGCATCGACACCAAGACCGGTGGCTATCCGGCCGAATACGGTCGCGCGACCGGCGGTATCGTCAATGCTGTGACCAAGTCGGGTACCAACGAATTCACCGCTGCTGTCCACGTCGACTGGGCACCGAACTTCTTGACCAACCACGGCAAGAACCTCACCAACACAGCATATGTGGATCCGAACGATCCTTCGAAGGGGACCACTACGTATCGCCTGCGGAACCGAGCCTTCGATACCAGCGACTCCCTTGTGACGACGATCGAAGCCGGCGGCCCGATTATCAAGGATCGCCTGTTCTTCTACGGCCTGCTGCAGATGCAGAACAAGGAAAGCCTGGTGAACTACCCGGCGGCACAGGTAGCCTACAAGTACAAGAACACCGATCCGTTCTGGGGCGTCAAGCTCGATGCGTATCCGATCGACAGCCAGCACCTCGAACTGACGCTGTTCGACACGCGCAACACCCAGACTCGTTCGGATTTCTCGTTGACCGAGAACGCCGGCGTTCCGACTTACGGGTCGGCAACCGCAATTAATAACTTCCCGGGTGGCGGGTTGAACTACGTCGGCAAGTACACCGGCACGTTCACCGACTGGCTGACCGTTTCGGCGGCTTACGGTCGCGTGCGCGATCGGTTCGACGTCATTCCGGTGAGCGGTAACTTTGGAACCCCATACTTCTACAACGATTCGGGTTCGGCGCTCTACGGAGTTCCTTACGGTGGCAAGTTCACCAACCAGGCGCTGGTTGGCATCGATCAACCATACACGACCGAACGCAAGTTCTTCCGCGCTGACGTCGACCTGCGGTTCTCGCTGCTTGGCGAACATCACGTCCGGGGCGGCTTCGACCAGGAAATCAACACGCTCAACCACGTCACGGTGCTGACCGGCGGCGATGTTGAGTACGCCAACGGCTTCCTCAGCCAGGCCGCGCACGATGCCTTCTTGGGCGGTGCCGGATTCCGTATGTATGCACGAGCCCCCGATGCAAACGGCAACATCGTCGAGCTGAACTACTACAACACCGGTGGCTCGTTCAAAGCGAAGAACAAGGCGTTCTACCTCGAGGACGAATGGAAACCGACCGATCGTTTGACGATCAACCTCGGCGTGCGTCGTGACGATTTCCGCATCAACAAGCCGAGCGGCCTGCCGTTGGCTGACCTTCCGAAGAACTACGCTCCGCGTATCGGCTTCAGCTACGATGTTGGCGCCGACAGTTCGGGCACGTTCTACGGTTCGTATGGCTGGTACTACCTGCCGATCGCGAGCAACACCGCGTATCGCCAGGGCGCACCGTCGTACTACTTCCGTCAGCGCTACTACTTCAATGGCGTTGATTCGAACGGCCTTCCGATCCTGGTCGATCCGACCACTGGCAAGGCACCGGCTACGCTTGCGGATGCTCTTGTCACTAATGACGGCACCTACCAGTCGGCCTGTCCGCTGCCGCTCCTGCCGAGCGGTCCGACGACCAACTGTAACGTGACCGGTAACGGTGCGGATATCGATCTTTCGCAGGGCATCGCTGCCAACCTCAAGGCCACTCGCGAGAGCGAGATTATCCTCGGGTACAAGCAGCGGTTCGGCCTTTGGAAGCTCGGCATCAGCTACACCCACCGCAATCTCGACCGTACCGCCGAGGACTCGGCGATCGACGCGGGCGTGATCGCATGGTGTAATGCCAACGGCATCGTCGCCCACGCCAACGGCAGCGGCGCAGCGATCCCGTGCTCGGACATCTGGACTGGCTACAACCAGTACGTGATCAACAACCCGGGTAACGATATCGTCGTCAGCCTGCTGGCACCTGGCACCGATCTGAACTTCAAGCAGATCACGCTGAAGGCGGCAGACCTCGGTTACGGCAAGGCCAAGCGTACTTACGACGCGGTGACCCTCACTTTCGATAAGGAAAAGGGTGACTCGATCTGGACGTTTGGCGGCAGCTACACCTGGTCTAAGAGCCTTGGTAACTCGGAAGGCTTCGTGCAGTCGGACTTCGGCCAGACCGATGCCGGCATCACGCAGGACTTCGACCAACCGGGCTTCGTGGCTTACTCGTACGGCTATCTGCCGAACGATCGCCGCCACAAGATCAAGCTGTATGGCACGGTCGACTTGTCGAAGAACTTCACGATCGGTACAAATCTTCAGATCGTGTCGCCTGCTCACCTGAGCTGCTTCGGCTACAACCCGACCGATGTGTTCGCAAACGGTTACCGTCAGGCGTCGCACTACTGCAACCTTCAGCCGGCTCCGCGCGGTCAGGGCAACCAGAGCGACTGGTTCACGCAGCTTGACCTCTCGCTCCGTTACAAGACCGAGATTGCCGGTCGTGGTCTGACACTCCGTGCCGACGTGTTCAACGTGTTGAACTCGCAGGCTGTTCTTGGACGAAACCAGATTGGTGACCTTTCGGTCAACTCCTACAATTCTGCCGGCTTGCCGGTTTCGGTGAAGGCCAACCCGGCGTATGGTCAACCGATCCTTTACCAAACCCCGCGCTATGTGCGTCTGGGTGCGGACATCAGCTTCTGATCTCGGACACAGTCGGGCGGTCTTGCATCGCCCGGCACTCCGACCAGACAAGAAAAGGGCGGTCTTCGGACCGCCCTTTTTTGTTGCCGTTGGTTTCGGGTGAATGTTCGCGGTGATCGCCTCCGCGAACCGGAACCCCTATCGGTAGTAGGCGTCGCGAAACGGAGCCATCTGCGCCGCGTATCGACCGGCGCTGCCGACTGCCACGGTCGAAATTCCCGCGCGGACCTGCTGGACGCTTGCCGTACGCACCTGCCTGCGATTGGCATGGAATTTGTCGAGGCCAGCCTCGAATTCGAGACCAACGTGATCGAGGATTCGCGGGATCCACGCATCGGGATCGCGAACCAGTTCCTCGTAGGGGACAGGCAGGATCCGATCGGGAAACAGCGCCATCCAGTGCGCGAACAGGCGGTCTTCCTGCTGCATCATGTGCGCAATGTCGCCGAGCGACCAGCTCCATGGCATCGGGGTAGTGAAATAGGTGCGATAGGCAGACAGCGCGACATCTTCAGGCCTGCGGCGCAGCCAGGGCACTTTCGCTTGCGGCATCGCATGTAGCAGTAACCCCATGAAGGGCGATTGCAGCAGGGTCTTGTCCACCACCATGCCCTTGCCGGGAAAGCGTTGCCCCAGCATCCGGTGGTAGTCGGTGGCAATCTCGCCCCACGGGTCGGCGCCCGGCGCTCCGCTCTCATACCGCATCGCCCCGTCAAACGTCCGGTCGTAGGTCGGGATCAGCGCAGCCTTGAACAGATTGATCTCGGCCCCGTCGGATACATGCGAGTGTTCCACCAGAATCGATTCGACGAGGGTGGTTCCCGACCGGGGAAACCCGTGGACGAATATCGCGCGCTGGCTCTTGAACCGCGAGGCCTTGAGGCGGTTCAATTGGTCGAGCGTGAAATCGGCGACAACACGATCGGTGAACCTTTCCTGCGCGATGCGATCATATGGCTCCTGCGCCTGCCGGATCGAGGCTCCCTTTTCATAGTAGGCAAAGCCTCGATCGATCTCACCCATGTCGACCAGGGCCTTGCCCATCGCGTAGTGGAACCGCGCGCGCGAGAGCGGATCGGCCGCCTGGATCTGCCTTTCGATCGCAGCCATCGCCGGAAAATCGGGATCGCCGGGCTCGAAGCGCTTGATCATCGCGAGGGCGAACCAGCCTTCCGGAGAAGCCGGTGAAATCTCCAGAAGCTGGCGAAATATCGCTTCGGCTCGAGCGAGGTCACCGCTCTCGCTAGCGACCGTCCCGCGAAAATGGACCACCGCCGGATAACTTTGCGCCTGCGAAGGCAGTCGGTCGAGCAACGCCAGAGCGTCCGTCGAACGACCGACCTGTGCCAATGCCCCGCAATGCGTCAGCAAGCGGTTGAGCAGGAGCGGTTCGGTCATTGCGTGGCGGTGGGAAGCTTCAAGCCCGAGGTCGATCTCGCCGATCTGGCTGGCCAGGCGATAGACGCTTGCCCAGCGATCGCCGGTCTTGGCACCTTCGCGCAATTCGATCCGGATGAGCGAAGCCGCCCGCCGCCGGTCGCCCGCTTCGAGCGCCGCAATGGCATCGAGTATGCGCGATTTGGGGGCAGTCATCGGGCGGTCTTAGCAACCTCCCGATGACTGTCTACCGGTTGACCGATGCCGCCTGGACTCAGGCGACCCCCATCTTCAGCTCGCCGTCGCCTTCGTCGATCTGGACCGTGCTGCCGTCGGGAATCTCGCCCGCGAGGATCTTCTCGGCGAGCGGATCCTGCAGGTAGCGCTGCACCGCGCGCTTGAGCGGCCGCGCACCATAGACCGGATCGTACCCCACCCGGCCGAGCCATTTGCGCGCACCGTCGGTCAGGTCGAGCGTGATCTTGCGATCCTTGAGCAGCTTCTGCACCCGGCCGACCTGGATATCGACGATCGGGGCCATGTGTTCCTGCGCCAGCCGGTGAAACAGGATAATCTCGTCCAGCCGGTTGAGGAACTCGGGGCGGAAGTGCCCGCGCACAACGTCCATCACTTGCGGTTCGACATCCTCGACCGTCTGGCCGTCGGTCATGTTGGCGAGGAACTGGCTGCCGAGGTTGCTGGTAAGGATGATCAGTGTGTTCGAGAAGTCGACTACCCGGCCCTGCCCATCGGTCAGGCGCCCGTCGTCGAGCACCTGCAACAACACGTTGAACACGTCCGGGTGTGCCTTCTCGACCTCGTCGAACAGCACGACCTGGTACGGACGGCGACGGACTGCTTCCGTCAGCACCCCGCCCTCGTCGTAACCGACGTAGCCCGGAGGCGCGCCGATCAGCCGCGCGACCGCGTGCTTCTCCATGAATTCGCTCATGTCGATGCGTACCATCGCGCTGTCGTCGTCGAACAGGAACCCGGCGAGCGCCTTGGTCAGTTCGGTCTTGCCGACGCCGGTGGGCCCCAGGAACAGGAAGCTCCCCAGCGGCCGCCCCGGGTCCTGCAGGCCTGCCCGCGCGCGGCGGACCGCCTTGGAAACGGCCTGCACGGCCTGCTCCTGCCCGATCACCCGGGTGCCGATGACGGCTTCCATGTTGAGCAGCTTTTCGCGCTCGCCTTCCATCATCTTGTCGACCGGCACCCCGGTCCAACGGCTGACGACCGAAGCGATATCGTCCTCAGTGACCTCTTCGCGCAGCAACGCGTTCTCGCTCGCGCCTTGCGCGGCGGCGAGCGCCTTTTCGAGCTCGGGAATACGGCCGTATTGCAGCTCGCCCGCCTTGCCGAGATCACCCTCGCGCTGGGCCTGCTCGAGTTCGATCCGCGCCTGGTCGAGCTCTTCCTTGACCTTGCCTTCGGCGGCGATCTTGTCGCGCTCGTTCTGCCAGCGGGTGGTGAGCTCGCTCGATTGCTGTTCGAGGTTCGCCAGCTCTTCGCGCAGCGCGGCGAGCCGATCCTTCGAGGCCTGGTCGCTCTCCTTGCCGAGCGCCTGCTCCTCGATCTTGAGCTGAATGATCCGGCGATCGAGGTTCTCGATCTCCTCGGGCTTGCTCTCCACTTCCATGCGGATGCGACTGGCGGCCTCGTCCATCAGGTCGATCGCCTTGTCGGGCAGGAACCGGTCGGTGATGTAGCGGTTGGAAAGCGTCGCAGCCGCGACGATCGCACCGTCGGTAATCCGCACGCCGTGGTGCAGCTCGTAGCGGTCCTTCAGGCCGCGAAGGATCGAGATCGTGTCTTCCACGGTCGGCTCGCCGACGAACACCGGCTGGAACCGGCGTTGGAGCGCGGCGTCCTTCTCGACGTACTTCTGGTATTCGTCGAGCGTAGTGGCACCGATACAGTGCAGCTCACCGCGCGCGAGCGCGGGCTTCAGCAGGTTGCCGGCATCCATGCTGCCTTCGCTCGCGCCGGCACCTATCAGGGTGTGCATCTCGTCGATGAACAGGATGATTTCACCGCCTGCGCCCTTCACTTCGTCGAGCACCGCCTTGAGGCGTTCCTCGAATTCGCCGCGATACTTCGCGCCTGCGATCAGCGCGCCCATGTCGAGCGCCATCAACTTACGATCCTTGAGGCTGTCGGGCACATCGCCGTTGGCGATACGCAGCGCGAGACCTTCGGCGATGGCGGTCTTGCCGACGCCGGGTTCGCCGATGAGGACGGGGTTGTTCTTGGTGCGGCGCGCAAGGATCTGCACGGTGCGGCGAATTTCCTCGTCACGACCGATCACGGGATCGAGCTTGCCCGAACGCGCCGCCTCGGTGAGGTCGCGCGCGTACTTGCTCATCGCGTCGTAGGCGTCTTCCGCGCCCGCCGAGTGCGCCTGGCGTCCGCCGCGCAATTCGGTGATTGCCTCTTCGAGCGCCTGCGGAGTGACGTTCGCTGCCTTCAGCGCCTTGCCGGCATTGCTGGTCGTCGCCAGCGTCAGTGCGAGCAGCAGCCGCTCGACGGTAACGTAGCTGTCGCCGCTCTTGGTCGCGGCCTGTTCGGCCTGGTCGAGCACGCGCACCGCATCGTTATCGAGACCCGGGGTCGCTTGCGCCCCCGAACCCGAGACCGCCGGGATCTTGCCCAGCGCTTCATCGACTTGCTGCACCGCAATCGCCGGATTGCCGCCTGCACGGGTGATCAGGCCAGCCGCCATACCTTCGCTGTCTTCCAGCAAGGCCTTGAGCAAGTGATCGGGGGTGATCCGCTGGTGGTTCATGCGGATCGCAACGGTTTGCGCGCTCTGGATGAAGCCCTTGGCGCGGTCAGTGAATTTTTCGAGATTCATGAGTGGGTGTCCCTCATCCTTTCCCGTCGAAGATAGTGTTGCCTTTCTGCAACACAAGGGGTGTCTCTACCAAGTGTGTTACTCGCATATAGGGGTCGGTTGCGCACCTGACAGTGGCACAGATCAAATTTCGGCAATTTCCCGTATTTTTCCTAGGCATTCGGTGCCGGACAAGGCATCGTCCGATCTCCGGGTCGAGCCGCAAGGGACAAGTAGACATGGAAATACCTGTCGAGGAAGCACCGCCAGACGGTCCGGTTGACCAACTCACTCCTCGACAGCGCCGTCAGGCGATCGTTGCTGCAACGCTGGGCAACGGCCTCGAATTCTACGACTTCGTCACATTCGCATTTTTCGCGATTCAGATCGGCCACACATTTTTCCCGTCCGAGAGCGCATTCCTCAGCCTGATGGGATCGCTCGCCACGTTCGGTGCAGGATTCATCACACGTCCGATCGGCGCCTTCTTCCTCGGCGGATATGCCGACAGGCATGGGCGCAAACCGGCCATGCTCATCAGCATGTCGATGATGGGGCTTGGGATTGCCTTGCTCGCGCTCACCCCCGGGTATGCCGCCATCGGCATCGCCGCACCAATCCTCGCAGTGATCGCGCGGCTGCTACAGGGCTTTGCGCTCGGCGGTGAAGTTGGCTCCGCGACCATCTACATGATGGAAAGCGCCAAAGATTTGCGGCGGGCCTACACCATGAGCTGGCAAGGCACGAGCCAGAATATTGCCGCGACTGCCGGTGCCGGCGTCGGGGTGATCCTGAGCATGGTGATGAGCGATGCGGAACTGTCGGCCTACGGCTGGCGGATTGCGCTCATGCTCGGCGTCACGATCGTACCGGTGGCGCTCTACATCCGCCGGACCCTGCCCGAGACGATCCATCAGGCCGATACCGCCGTGGTCGACGACAGCGAAGGCTTGCGCTCCTATCTTCGACCGGTCGTTTGCGGCCTCATCATCATCGGCAGCGGAACCATTGCGACCTATATCTTCAACTACATGGCCACTTATGGCCAGGACACGCTGGGCCTGTCTTCCACCCTTTCCCTGTTGGGCGAGTTCGCGAACAATGGCATCGGCATTGTTTCCATCATGATCGGCGGCCTTTTGAGCGACCGCTTCGGGCGCAAACTCTTGATGGTGTGGCCGCAATTGCTGTTTACGATCCTAGTCGTCCCGTGCTTCCTGTGGCTCACGACTTCGCGGGACACGACGAGCTTCATCGGCGCCAACCTCATCCTCTCGTTTTTCGCTGCAATGTCGTCAGGCGCGCTTTACGCGGCAATCAGCGAGAGCATCCCGAAAGCAGTGCGTGCCCGCGCCTTCGCTCTCGTCTATGCGTTGCCAGTGACCTTCCTTGGCGGTTCGACCCAGCTCGTCGTCACATGGATCCTCCACGTGACCGGTTCAGCAATGTCGATTGCGTGGTATCTGACCGTGGTTTCGCTACTCGGCCTGTTGGCAATGTTTGCGATGAAGGAGAGTGCACCGGTCAAGCTGCAGGCGGCAGCGAAAGGCTGACGGACGAAACGACAGACGGGTCGCCAAGGCCCGCATAAGAGAGGGGCCGCAGGTAGCATGAAGACATGGATCGTCCGCACGAGCTGGCTCGTGGTTGTGGTTGGCCTTACAGCCTTGATCGCGCTGATGACGTGGGAGCCGCTGGTGGCCACCCCGGGCAAAGCCCCGCCCCCGCACGCTTATCGCGCGGAGATCGTGCGCGACGAATTCGGCGTGCCGCACATCCATGGCCACACCGACGCAGATGTCGCCTACGGCGTCGCGATCGCGCATTCGCAGGACGATTTCTCTACCCTGCAAGACGTGCTGGCGATGACCCGCGGCCGCTACGGCGCGATTGCCGGCGAGGATGGCGCGAAGGTCGACTATGCCCTCGCCCTGCTCGACGCGCGCGGGACGGCCGACCGGCAGTACATGACGCTGCGGCCCGACACCCGCGCGCTGCTGGAGGCTTACGCCACCGGTCTCAACGACTATGCCAAGGCCCACCCGCGCGAGATCAAGCTGGCCAACCTGTTCCCGGTCGACGGGCGCGACATCGCCACCGGGTTCGCGCTGCGCCAGCCGTTCTTCTTCGGACTGGGCAACACGATTGGCCCGCTGGTGGCCGGGACGCCGCTACCGCTCGAACACGGCCCTGCGCTCGGCAACGCGCCCGCCAGCAGCCCCAAGCCTTCAGGTGAGCCCAACCTCAACGGATCGAACGCTTTCGCCGTCGCACCCGCGCGCTCAGGCGACGGAGTGACCCGCCTCGTCTCCAACAGCCACCAGCCGTGGACCGGCCCGGTGGCGTGGTACGAGCTGGTGGTCCAGAGCGATGAGGGCTGGCACTTCGCTGGAGCGACATTCCCCGGCAGCCCGTTCCCGTTCCTCGGCCACAACGAGGACCTCGGCTGGACCAACACCGTCAACAGCCCGGACATGACCGACATCTACAAGCTGGTGCTCAATGCCGATGGCACGAAATACCGGATGGACGGCAAGTGGTTGCCGCTCGAGAAGCGCAGCGTGCGCTTGCCGGTGCGTTTCGGCCCGCTCGTCCTGCCGATAGACAAGACAGTCTATGCCAGCATCCACGGACCGGTGATCGAGAACAAGAATGGCGCATTTGCGTTCCGCTACGGCGGGATGGGATCTATCGCCCAGCTAGACGCCTACTACGACCTCAACAAGGCGAAGACGTATGACCAATGGCACGCGATCCTTGCGCGCCACGCGATCCCGTCGACCAATTTCATCTACGCCGACAAGGCGGGCAACATCGCTTACTGGTACAACGCCTCGATCCCGTTACGGAAAGCAGGGCCGGACTGGCGCGGCGTGCTGCCGGGCGATCGCAGCGACCTGATCTGGCACAAACTCGTGCCATACGACAGCCTGCCGCACTACTTCGATCCGAAGTCGGGCTTCTTGTTCAATTCAAACAACACGCCGTTCCACGCAGCGGGCAAGCAGAGCGACCTGTCCCCCGATTCCGTGCCCCCACAGATGGGCGTCGAGCTGCGGATGACCAACCGCGCCCGGCGGGCAGAGAAACTGCTCGACGCGACCGACCCGATCGGTCCACTCGAGCTCAAGCGGATCAAGTACGACACGGGATGGGAGCGCGCGGGCTACGTCAGGCAAGTGCTCGACGCGATCGCGGCGCTCGACGTGAGGGACAACCCCCGCCTGGCGCAGGCGCAAAAGCTGATGGGCGAATGGGATCTAGACAGCGACGGCAAGGGTCCCGCGGATGCGTTGGCAGACCTCGTAATGTTCGAACCGATGGTCGCAAGCTACGATCGAGAACCCCTGCCGCCTGCGCGCGAACTGCTCGACCATGCAAGCGCACATCTGCTGAAGTACTTCGGGCGGCTCGATCCCCCATTGTCCGACGTGCTGCGGATCCGGCGCGGCCCTGGACCTTACGCGGTCGACCTGCCGATGGACGGTGGCAGCGACACCTTGCGCGCGGCGACCAGCTGGAATGTCGGCGATGACGGGCGGCTGGCAGTCAAGCACGGCGACAGCTTCATCATGTTCGTCGAATGGGCACCCGGAAAACCGGTGTCGTCGCAATCGATCGTTCCGTTTGGCGCAGCGACGACTCGGCCCGACAACGTGCATTTCACCGACCAGGCGGCGCTGTTCAGCCAGCACAAACTTAAGCCGGTGCACTTCTTTTGGGCAGACGTGGAGAAATATGCCGTTGATCCGAAAGTATATTCCCACCAGCGCTGATCGTTTCACCGACCAAAAGCAACGCTTCACCGCACATGCAAATATTCGTGTTCGTTAATTTCGAACACACAAATCGTCCTTCATTTTGAAATTTTCGAATTGCCTACAGTATCTTAAGTAACAAAATACGATTGGTGAATTGCTCTGCAAGGACGCTCGCCGGTGTGCCAATTTGGGCGGGGGTGCGGATACTGCCCTATTGATTTATTTCGAAAAAAGGGTCCACCTTGTTTGCAGCGGCTATGGGGCTGCTCACATAAAGCAAGGGGACTCGCGTAATGAGACTCACGTCGTTCGCCCGCACAGCACTCGCTGTCGCGGCTGCACTTACCTGTGTCGGAACTGCACCTGTCATACCGACGGCAATGGCCAATCCGGTCAATCCGGCCTTTGGACCGATCCGGTTCCACCAGGCTCCGCCGAGCCAGCGGATCCGCATCGAACCCAACCAGATCAGGGAAAACCCGGGCCAGCCGTTCGCTTCGTGGTACGGCTATTCGAGCTTTCCGGAATTCACCGCCGTGCAGAAGCGGATGATCGCGCAATCGCTCAATGCCAAAAGCACCGGGGGGAGTGCCAAAGGCAAGCCCGGCGGTGGTGGCGGCGGTGGCGGCGGTGGCGGCGGAACCGCTACGATCCCCTACTGGACCGGCAGCATCACTTCGCCGACCGACGGCAATACCTATAATCTCTCGATGGTCGGCGCGGACCCATTCTCCCTCCCGAACACTTCGACCACAGTCACCTATGTCCCGATCATTCTCGTCGCGACCATGGGCAAGAACGTCTACGATCCGACCAAGCCGTCCGCTTGCGGTGACACGGTTTCTGTCGCAGATCGCTTCTTCAATTCGCCGCTGTTCCAGAACGCGAATTTCAACTCGAACGGCTTCAACTACAACGACCAGCTGGCCAGCGCATTCCAGCGGGCCAATTTCGCTTCCGTCGTCGGTAGCGGGTACGGCGTTCGCCTTTCGCCATCGGTCGCAACACCGATCGTGGTCAACGTCTCGCTGCGCGGCCAGACTTACAACGTGAGCTGCCCGAACGGCACGAAGACGACTCTTGGCGCGGTGAGCATCAACACGTTCGACAGCACTATCCAGTCGATCATCGCGCAATATGCGACGCCGACGCAGCTGCCGATCGTGCTGAGCTACAACATCGTCGAATCGCAGAACGGCCAGTGCTGCATCCTCGGCTATCACAACGCGATTGCCGTCAGCGGCGGTGTGCAGACTTACGCCACCGGCGCGTACGTCGATCCCGGAATTTTCTCCGGTACATCCGACATCAGCGTGTGGAGCCACGAGATCACCGAATGGCTCGACGATCCTTTCGTCCAGGCATCGGTAGCCGGTGGCGGCAGTTATGACCTGACCCCTTCGTGGGGCCATGTTGGCCAGGTGAGCGGTTGCCAGAACAACCTCGAAGTGGGCGATCCGCTGTCGGGCACCAGCTTCCCGGTTGCCGGCAATGGCTACACCTACAACACGCAGGATCTGGCATTCATGGACTGGTTCTATCGCACGGCGTCAAGAGGATCCGGGGGCCAGTATTCGTTCCTAGGCACCTTCGGCGCAGCAAGCCTCCAGGGCATTTGCTGACCAGTCCGGCCTGACCGGATAGCCAGCGGCGGGGCAGCAATCTGCTGTCCCGCCGTGCTTGGTTCTTGCGGTTAGCCTTGCGCTTCTCCAAAGTCCGACGATGCTGATGCAATCCCGCCCCATTCCGGCGTTGCTGGTCGCTTTGCTGGCCAGTCTCCTGATCCTTGTCGCCACCGCTGCAGATGCCCAGCCCAGCCAGGTGCTCGTCTCGCAGGCCAAGCTGGTCGATGGTGGAGCGGACGAAACCCGGCTGACGCTCGATGTCGAAGGCATCCTGCCAGTCTTTACGCTCGCCACAAACGATGGACCACGCGTCGAACTCGTCCTTGCTGACGCTCGGCGCGGGGGCGGAGCGACACTGGCAAACACCGAGACCGCGCTGGTGCGCGACGTCGAATTTCATCAGGACGGCCGTAATCTGAGAGTGATCGTCACCGGCAAGACCGGGCTCCACGCCGCGACCGTTGCCGAAAACGCCCACCGCGTCTCGCTGATCCTGACGCCGACCGAACCGCTCAAAAGCAATTCCGTAACCAGCAATGACAATGGTCCAGCCCAGGCTGCAGCTACGCCTCCGCCCGGTCTCAACTGGGGCGACCATTACGAGCTGGTGCCGCTCAAATATGCGGACGTCAGCGAAGTAGTCGGCATGCTGACCCAGGGCTCGACGGTCAAACCGAACGACACGTTCATCCCGCGCGAACCGGCGTTCGGTTCCAACAGCCTCACCGGCAACAACTATTCGAGCAACTTCCAGCCGCAGCAAAGCGACAATTCGGACCAGCCGCTAGGCGAATCTGTCAACGATTCGATCGCGATCGACCGCCGCCTCAACGCGGTATGGTTGCGGGGCACCCCCGAGCACATCGCCGAGCTCAAGGCGATGATCAAGAAGATCGACGTGCCGGTCGACAGCGTGATCCTCGAAACCGAACTGGTCGAACTGACCGAGACCGGGGCCAAGGCAGTCGGGATCGATTTCACCAACGCCAGCGGCCAGATCGCGGTCGCCACGCTCCAGTCGGGACAATACATTCCCTACGGCATTCCGCCGAGCGACGGTGGCCACCAGAACGATGCATTCCAGGTCGTCGGGGGCCACCTGACCAGCACCTCGCTCCAGGCGGCGATCTACGCGCAGGTTTCCAAGGGCAACGGCAAGATCGTCTCGCGCCCGCGGATCTCCGCACAAAGCGGATCGACCGCCAAGATCATCACCGGCGACGCGCTGCCGATCCTCACCGCGATCACCCTGTCGGGCGTCAACGGGGTTTCGCAGCAGGTGCAATACGTCAACGTCGGCGTCACGCTGCAGATCGCTCCGCGTGTGAGTTCGGACGGGTACGTGACCAGCCACGTGTTCTGCGTGGTCTCGAGCGTCTCGGGCTTCTCGCAAGGCTATCCCACGATCAGCCAGCGCGAGGCCGAAACCTCCGCTTCGGTGCGCGACGGCGAGAGCTTCATCATCGGTGGGCTGACGCAGGATTCGACCCTGACCACCAAGACCAAGATCCCGCTGCTGGGCGACATCCCGGTGCTCGGGCAAGCGTTCCGCACCGACAAGAAGACCACCTCTCGAACCGAGCTCTACATCGTCGTCACGCCGCACGTGGTCCGCCACGGCGCGCGCGGGATCACCGCCGCCTCGATCCCGGCTCCGGTGCGTGCCGAGCTACCCGCCGCAGCAGTTCCACAAGGTCAGTAACCTCGACCCTCCTCACCTGCATGGCGGGATATGTCGTTCGTCGAAAAGCGGTGCCCCGCGCGCAGCTCTCGCCTAGTCTGCGCGCTGGACTAAAATCGCTTCATGAATTGGGGACCTCTCATGAACTTCCGTATCGCCCGCCGTTCGGCGGCCACCAGCCTACTCGCGCTTTCGCTTGCCACCGTCTACGCTGCACCGGCCCTTGCCGCCGATGCGCCCGCTGACGACCACTCGACACTGGCCAGCGCGCCCGCACCGGCGCCGGTTTCGCAGCTGATCGACGCGGTCTCGATCCCCTACGAAAGCTTCAAGCTCGACAACGGCCTGACCGTGCTGGTCCACACCGACCATGCCGCACCGGTCGTGGCGGTTTCGGTGTGGTACGGGGTCGGATCGAAGAACGAGCCCAAGGGCAAGACCGGCTTTGCGCACTTGTTCGAGCACCTGATGTTCAACGGCAGCGAGCACGCGCCGGGCGACTTCTTCGAACCGCTGCAGCAGGTGGGCGCGACCGACTTCAACGGCACCACCTGGTTCGACCGAACGAACTATTTCGAGACCGTTCCGACCGCCGCGCTCGATACCGCGCTGTTCCTCGAAAGCGACCGCATGGGCTACCTGCTCGGCGCAGTCACGCAGGACAAGCTCGATAACCAGATCGGCGTGGTCCAGAACGAGAAGCGCCAAGGCGACAACCAGCCCTACGGTCTTGTCGAATACGAGGAGCTGGAGAACCTCTACCCCGTCGGACACCCCTATCATCACTCGACGATCGGCTCGATGAAAGACCTCTCGGGCGCGACGCTGAGCGACGTGAAGGGGTGGTTCAAGGACCACTACGGCTCGAACAATGCGATCCTCGTGCTGGCGGGCGACGTCGATCTCGCGACGGCGAAGGAGAAGGTCATCAAGTGGTTCGGCGCGATCCCAGCCGGCCCGAAGGTAGAGCCGGTGAGCGCACCGGTGCCGACCCTGCCCGCAACGCTCGACAAGACGATCTACGACAAGATCGCCACCCCGCGGGTCTATCGCATGTGGGCGATCCCCGGGCTCGACAACCCCGACTATATCCCGCTCACGATGGGCGCGACCGTGCTCGGCGGGCTCGCCAGCTCGCGGCTCGACGACGCGCTGGTGCGCCAGCAACAAGTCGCCGTGCGGGTTTCGGCCAGCGCCGACATCTTCGCGCAGGCCGGTCAGTTCGTGATCTATGCCGACGCGAAGCCCGGCGTGAGCGAAGAGGAACTGGGCAAGGCACTGGATGCCGAAATCGCCAAGTTTATCGCCAACGGTCCGACCGCCGACGAGCTCCAGCGCGCGACCACGGTTTATGCCGCCAGCCAGATCCGCGGGCTCGACCACCTCGGCGGGTTCAACGGCAAGGCCCCGACGCTCGCGCAGGGGCTGCTCTACAACGGGGATCCCGCACACTACAAAGCCGAGCTGGAGGCCGCCGCCGCGCTGACCCCGGCAAAGGTCAAGGCGATTACCGCCGAATACCTCAAGCGCCCGGCATTCGAGCTGACGATCGAGCCCGGCACCCGCAAGGCGGGCGGCGAGGATCGCGGCGGTTGGGGCCCGGCCCCGCTGGCGGGTGCCAACGGCAAGAACGTACCCGCGCGCCATCCGGCCTATTTCATGGCTCCAGATAGCGAAGCCGGTGTTGCCTTCGCCAGCGAAGCGGAGCGGTCGAAGGTCCCCGAAATCGGCCAGATCAAGCCGCTGCAATTCCCCAAGATCGAGCGCGCGACGCTGTCCAACGGGATGCAGGTGTTCTTCGCCCGCCGCGATGCCGTGCCAGCAGTAACGGTGAAGGTCGATTTCGACGCCGGTTATGCGGCCGATCCGCGCGACAAGCTGGGCCTTCAATCGCTGATGCTGCAGGCGATGGACGAAGGCACCACCGACCTCGACCCGACCCAGCTGGCGATCGCCAAGGAGCGGCTCGGCGCGACGCTCGACGGCTATGCCAACCTCGACCAGACCAGCTTCGGGCTCAACGCGCTCGCGCCGAACCTTGCCGCCTCGTTCGACCTTCTGGCGGACTATATCCGCCACCCGGCGTTCCGCGAAAGCGACCTTGAACGTGTCCGCACCCAGCAACTCACGCGGATCAGGAACGAACTCAACAATCCCGGCGCGATCGCGCAGCGGGCGCTGATGCCGCTCATCTACGGCGACCATCCCTACGGCATCCCGCCGAGCGGATCGGGCGATCCTGATGTCGTCGCCAAGCTGACTCGCGCAGACCTGATGCAGTTCCACGACACCTGGCTGCGGCCAGACCGCGCGAAGGTATTCGTCGTGGGCGACACCACGCTGGCAGAGGTTACAAAGTTGCTCGAGGCGAGTTTCGGCAGCTGGCAGAATCCCGCCGGCCCTGCTCCGGCCAAGGACTTCACCGCCACGATCCCGCAGCAGAAGAGCCGCGTGATCCTGATCGATCGCCCTGCTTCGCCGCAGTCGGTGATCTATGCCGGACGCGTGCTGCCCGAGAAGGGAACCGACGACCTTGTGGTGCTCGATGCCGCCAACGAGGTGTTCGGCGGCAGCTTCCTCAGCCGGATCAACATGGACATTCGCGAGACGAAGGGCTGGTCCTACGGTGTGCGCAGCACGATCTCGCAGCCGGTCGACCTCGCGACCTTCACGATATACGCCCCGGTCCAGGCCGACCGCACCGGCGATTCGATCGTCGCGCTGCGCAAGGACCTCGATGCCTATACCAACCTCGGCGAAGGGGTGACTGCGGAAGAGCTGACCCGGCTCGTCAACGGCAACGTGCGCGAATTGCCCGGGCGGTTCGAAACCTCGCGCGGCGTGCTCAATGGCATGGTCAACATCATCGAGAAGAACCGCGCTGACGATTATTACGAGACGCTCGGCGCGAAATATGCCGCACTCACCGCTAGTCAGCTCGATGCCGCGGCGAAGGCCGACCTCAAGGGCAGCGACCTGGTGTTTGTGGTGGTCGGCGATGCCAAGAAGGTCGCCCCGCAACTTGAGCAGCTCGGCCTGCCGGTCGAAGTGCGCGAGCCTGCCGGTAGCGACAGCGGTGTTGACAGCCATGTCAGCAAGGGCGATTGACCGCGGGCAACCAAGCCCGGTTTCGAGAGGAGAAATGCGATGTCCGTTGGCGGCACCTACGATTGCGTAACCAAGAGCCCGATGGGTGACCAGAAGAGTACCTTCACCGTTGTCGACAACGGTGACGGCACCTTTTCCGGCAGCAACGCCGGTACGCTTGGCTCGATGGACGTCGAGGACGGCAAGATCGACGGCAACACGCTGACCTGGACGATGAACATGACCGTGCCGATGCCGATGAAGCTCGAAGGCACTGCGACCGTCGATGGCGACACGCTGACCGGCGAAATCAAGGCCGGTGCATTTGGCTCGATGGCGATGAACGGCACGCGCCAGGGCTAAGCAAGCCTAATAGGATCACCGAAGGGGGCGTCGGGAGCGATCCCGGCGCCCTTTCGTATGTCGTCAGGAAGCCTTCGGCGCGGCTCGCATCCTCCGGGCCAGTCGGGTGCCGTATTCGCGCGCGGGGTGCTCGATCCAGCGATAGGTGCCCAGCGCGATCAGGTATGTCCCGCCGATCGTCGCCAGCGCGACCAGCGCCGCCCTTCCCGCGCCACCCATGCCGAGCGACGCGCAAAGCGCCGCCGAGCCGTAGAGCGGGATCATGTGGACGAGATAGGTCGAATACGAAATCTCGCCCTGGTGAGCGAGCGCCTGTCCGCCCAGCAGCCGCGCCAGCGGACGCAGTGGCGCGGGTTCCCACAGCGATGCCGCCAGCACCAAGCCGATGATCGCCAGCGGCAGCACTTCCCACGGTCCGTCCTGCCAGACAGCGCCCGCTGCGAGCGCCATTGCAGCAGCAAGCCACCGGCCGCGCGCGTTGCCGCCGCTGGCCTTGCTCGCGCAGATGCCGACGCCGAACAGCAGCAGTTTGTTGCCGATGAACCCGGCAGAGAAATACGGGCCGATCGCAACCAGTACTGCGCTCCCCACCGCCAGCAGCGCGATCCGGTCCCACTTGCGAAGCGCCCACATCGCCAGCGGCGCGAGCAGGTAGAACTGCATCTCGAGCGAGATGCTCCACGCCTGCCCGAGGATCGTGAACGCCGCTTCCGGTAGAACGCGATGCGGCACTAGCCCCTGCGCCAGCGGCAAATGCACCGCCATGTGCGCCGGCAGGTTGGCGAGCGCCAGGCGGACCAGCTCGATCCGGTCGAGGTTACGCGCGGTCGCCGGCAGCGCTTCCCACGCTGCAAGCTGCACCGGCAGCAGCGCGGCGGACACCAGCAGCACCGCGAGGTAGAGCGGCGCAATGCGGAACGCGCGCCGGGTGATATAGGGCAAGAACGGTTCGCTGCGCCGGTCGATCAGGCCCGCAATCACGAATCCCGACAGGACAATGAACACCTCGACCGCGAGGCCGTTGCGGTCGACCACCGGCAGCTGCCAGTCGAGCGCCAGCGACAGGTGGCCGAGCACCACCCACCACGCCATCACCCCGCGCAGCCCTTCGAGCGGGAGGATCTTGCTGGTGGGCGCGCTGGCGGTCAGCCCAGTTTGTCCTTGAGGATCTGGTTGACCACCGCCGGGTTCGCCTTGCCCTGCATCGCCTTCATCGTCTGGCCGACGAAAAAGCCGAACAGTTTGTCTTTCCCGCGGCGGTATTCCTCGACCTTGTCGGCGTTGGCAGCGATGATCGCGTCGATCGCGACCTCGATCGCGCCGGTGTCGCTGACCTGCTTGAGGCCCTCGGTATCGGCGATTTCAGCGGGTTCGCGGCCGGTCTTGAGGACGATCTCGTAGATCTCCTTGGCCTGACCGCCGCTGATTTCGCCCGCGTCCTGCATCTTGAGGATAGCAGCGCTGGCGGCGGCGGTGTTGTGATCGAGGTTGGCCTCGTCACCCAGCGCGTTGATCACGCCCGGGGCGACCGACAACGTCCAGTTGGCGACCTGCGTAGCGATATCCTGTTCGCTTTTGCCCAGCGCGCAAGACGCCACGTCGAGCAGTTCCTCGAAGCGCTTGAAACCTTCAACTTCGGCGGTCAGCTGGGTGGCATTGTATTCGCTGAGGCCCAGCCCCTCGACATAGCGGCGCTTTTTCGCGTCGGGCAGTTCGGGCAGGCTTTCGCGGCATTCGACTAGGAAGTCGTCGTCGAGGTCGAGCGGCAGCAAGTCGGGATCGGGGAAATAGCGGTAATCGTGCGCGTCTTCCTTCGATCGCATCGAGCGCGTTTCGTTGCGGTCGGGATCGTAGAGCCGGGTTTCCTGCACCACCGTGCCGCCGTCCTCGATCAGGTCGACCTGGCGGCGCGCTTCCTGCTCGATCACCGCCATCACGAAGCGGACCGAGTTGACGTTCTTGGTCTCGGTGCGGGTGCCGAATTCCTCGCCCGGCTTGCGCACGCTGACGTTGACGTCGGCACGCATCGAGCCCTGCTCCATGTTGCCATCGCAACTGCCGACGTAGCGCAGGATCGAGCGCAGTTTGCGGATGTATGCCCCGGCCTCGGCAGGCGAGCGCATATCGGGGCGGCTGACGATTTCCATCAGCGCCACGCCGCTGCGGTTGAGATCGACGTAGGACATCGAAGGATGCTGGTCGTGCATCAGCTTGCCCGCGTCCTGTTCGACATGGATGCGCTCGATGCCGATGCGCTTGTCTTCGGGGATCCCGGCCTTCTCGTCGGCCTCGATCAGCAGCGAGCCCTCACCCACCAGCGGGTGGTAGAGCTGGCTGATCTGGTAACCCTGCGGCAGGTCGGCGTAGAAGTAATTCTTGCGGTCGAACCGGCTCCACTTGTTGATCTGCGCTTCGATCGCCATGCCCGTGCGCACCGCCTGGCGGATGCACTCGCGGTTGGGCACCGGCAGCATCCCGGGCATCGCCGCATCGACGAGCGAGACCTGGCTGTTCGGCTCCGCCCCGAACGCGGTCGACGCGCCCGAAAACAGCTTGGCGTTCGAGGTGACCTGCGCGTGGACCTCGAGGCCGATCACGACCTCCCATTCGCCCGTCGCGCCGTGGATGCGGTAAGTGCTCACCACCATTTCTCCGGTCTTGCGGCAAAGCCCGCGCGGTGTTCGATCGCCAATCCTGCGTTGAGCACGCCCTGTTCGTCGAACGCCTTGCCGATGACCTGCAGGCCGAGCGGCAGGCCGTTCTTGGTAAGCCCGGCGGGCACGCTCATCGCGGGCAGCCCGGCGAGGCTTGCCGGCACGGCGAACACGTCATTGAGGTACATCGCCAGCGGATCGTCGGCCTTGTCGCCCAGCGGGAAGCTGGGGGTCGGCGTGGTCGGCGCAAGGATCACGTCGCAATGCTCGAACGCGGCCTTGAAATCCTGGCTGATCAGCGTGCGGACGCGCTGCGCCTGGTTGTAATATGCGTCATAGAAGCCCGCGCTCAGCACATAAGTGCCGATTAGGATGCGGCGCTTGACCTCGTCGCCGAATCCTTCGGCGCGGGTCGCGGCGTACATTTCCTGCAGGTTCGCGCCTTCGGGCAAGTCGCGCAGGCCGTAACGCACGCCGTCGTAGCGCGCGAGGTTGGATGAGGCTTCGGCAGGCGCGACGATGTAATAGGCGGGCAACGCATACTTGGTGTGCGGCAAGCTCACCTCGACCACTTCAGCCCCGGCGTCCTTCAGCCAGGCGATCCCGTTGTCCCACGATTCGAGGATTTCGGGGTCGGTCCCTTCCATCCGGTATTCTTTCGGGATGCCTACCCGGCGACCGCTCATGTCGGCATCGAGCCCGTCTTCCCATGCGGGTACGGTAAGGTTGAGCGAAGTCGAATCCTTCGGATCGAACCCGGCCATCGCTTCCAGCATGATCGCGCAGTCGGTAACGTCGCGCGCCATCGGCCCGGCCTGGTCGAGGCTGGAGGCGAACGCGACGATGCCCCAGCGGCTGCATCGGCCATAGGTCGGCTTGATCCCGGTAATGCCAGTGAACGCGGCCGGCTGGCGGATCGATCCGCCGGTGTCGGTACCGGTCGCCGCCGGGCACAGCCGCGCGGCCACCGCAGCCGAGCTGCCGCCCGAGGAACCGCCTGGCGCGAGCGCGGCATTGCCGCCCTTTGTGCGCCACGGGTTGACGACATTGCCGAAAAAGCTCGTCTCGTTCGACGAACCCATCGCGAACTGGTCCATGTTGAGCTTGCCGAGCATCCCCGCGCCCGCCTTCCACAGGTTGGCGGAGACAGTGCTTTCGTACTGCGGGGTAAACCCTTCGAGGATATGGCTCGCGGCGGTGGTCTGCGTCCCTTCCGTGGCGAACAGGTCCTTCATGCCGATCGGCACCCCGGCCATGTTGCCCAGCTGCTCGCCCCTGGCGCGCGCGGCATCGACCGCATCGGCGGCTTCGAGCGCCTTTTCAGGGGTCGCGACGATGAATGCGTTGAGCGCATCCTGCGCGGCGGCGACGTTGGCGTTGAACGCCTCGGCCACTTCGCGCGCGGAAAACTCGCCCCTGGCAACCCCGTCGCGGATCGCCTTGACGCCCAGGTCTGTCAGTTCGGTCATGTCTATTCGATCACCTTGGGAACGCCGAAGAAGCCGTGTTCTGCGGCCGGGGCGTTGGCCAGCACCTTGTCGCGGATGCCGCCACCGGTCAGCGGGTCGGCATCGATCACGTCGTCGCGCAGGCGCTGGTGGTTGGGGATCACCGCGGTCATCGGCTCGACGCCGCTGGTATCTACCTCGCCGAGTTGTTCGACCCAGGCGAGGATACCGTTGAATTCGGGGACCATGCGGTCGAGCGCGGCGTCATCCATCCGGATGCGCGCGAGACTGGCGATTTTCGCCACGGTTTCTCTGTCTACGGACATGCCTGCCCGTTAGCGGCGGGCGGGCATCGCTTCAAGCGGTTCAGTCGTCGTCGAGCGGACGATCGAGCGGTTTTCCGTCGACGAAGATGTAGCGCTTCTGCACATCGCGGATTTCGACCTTGCTGCCTGCCTTCAGGCTGGGGCCTTCGTACGCTTTCGCAGCCAACACCTTCGACGGCTCCTTCGCAACGACTGGCAAGGTTACCTGCACAAAGTCGACCCCCTGAACAATTGCGACGATACGCTTGCCATCGTTGGCCTTGCCAGTCTCGATCGCGACGCAATTCACGTTGCAGGACCACGGGTTGGTCCGCAGGTAATCGCGCACCAGCTTTTCCAGTGCAGGATCGGCTGGCTGCACACGCAGGGTAAAGTTGCTCGCCTCTCTCGGAGTAAAGTAGCGATAGGGTCGCCTCTTTTGCGCTTGCGCTTCCTTTGCGAATTTCGCGACATCACCCTTGCCATCGGCCAGCTTTACGAGAGCGCGGCGTCCAGCGTCGCCGAAATCCCACCGCAGCGCAGTGTAATCGAAATCGTCCGCGCTGACTTTGCCGCTTTCGAGCCGCGCGACCTGGTTGCTGGCCGAAACCGCCCCGAAATCGAGGATCGGCAATGCGAGCAGGAGGGCGATCACGCTGATCCCGGCTGCAAGGTGGAGGTTCGCATCGCGCAGTCGGTCCATCCACTTGCCGCCCTTCCATCCGCGCACCACCGCGACCAACCATGCAAGGCCGTAGGCGCAGGCAACAGCAATCGAGACGAGGCCCCACAGGCGCTCGGGCGAAAGGCCGTGCTGCGCCACCCGTGTGCCGAGCGAAACGGCAGCGAACACCGTCAGCGGGAAGACGCAAAGCGCGAGCACCAGCCCGGCGATGCGCAGCAATCGGTTGCCGCTTGCCTCCTCGTCCGAGTCGCGCACGATCGCGTTGGCGAGCACCCATGCGCCCGCCGCGCAGCTCAGCAGGATCGGCGTAGCGCTGCGGGTTGCTTCCCACAGCACATCTGGCCCCGAAACGATCATCGCTAGCAGGAACACCGCCAGCCCCAATGCCATCGGCACCCCGAGGATCGAAAGCACCACCATTACCACACGTTGGAGTGTGCCGAGTATCTTCAACTCGTTGCGCAATACCCCCAGCGCCGCGCCAAAGGTCGCGCCCGACCATGTCCAGCCGAACCAGTCCTCGCGCATCAGGTCGCGCAGGAATTCGATCTTGAGCAGGAGGAACAGCTGGCTCAGCAGCGCGAGCGCGATCCACGCCGCGCCGACGAACGCCAGTGCCCCGGCGCCGCTGATGGCATCGTTCCACGCCACATTGTGGAGTGCGCGGTAGGGCGTGCGAAAGCGCAGCCGATGGAACCCTGCCTGGTAGAGCGGCAGCGCAAGGCCCGTCGCGATCACCCCGGCCATGAAGCCGAATTGCGGGTCGGCATAGGCGTCTCCGCCCCCGACCGCGCGCCAGGCAAGCCCCGCCATCACAACGCCCGCGCCAAGCGCAAACGCCAGCGGACCCTTCCAGCGCTCGCGCTCGACGAGGAACGCGAACGCGATCGGTCCAAAGAACAGGAACGCGATCAGGGCAGCGCGCCAGCCGACCTTGGTGCCCGGCCCGTCGCCGTCTCCGGCAAAGTGGATCAGCAGCCCCGCGAGCGCAAGCAGCACGCCCAGCACCCACGGGCGCAGCGCCCAGTCGGAATGCGGCTGCCCGCCGGTGTCGGTATCGGTCATTCGGCTCTCCCCAAGAGGGGAAAGCTTACCAGTGTGAGGCTGTTAGCGCGAGAGGTCGCGTGGCAGGGCTACTGCCCGGCTGCTCCGACACCGCCCTGTTGCTTCTGCGCCTGCATCATCTGCTGGATCGCCGCTACACGCCGGTCGAAGTCGGCCTTACTCATGATATCGACCACGGTCATGTCGAACGTCAGGTTCGCATTCGGCGGGATCGGTGCGCCCTGCGGCGGCGTTGCGCCATAGGCGAGGTCGGACGGGATGTAGAGCTCGTAATGTCCGCCCTTCTGCATCCGCTCGAGGCCCTGCTGGAACCCTTTGATCGTCTCGCCTTCGCCCATGAACATCGGCGATCCATCGGGGAAGATGCCCTTCACGAACGGCGGAAGCGGGCGCGACTGGTCGAACACCTTCCCGTCGTCGAGCTTGCCGGTGTACTGCACGAACACCACGTCGTCTGTCGTCGGGTGCGGGCCGGACCCGGCCGTCAGCGTTTCAAGGTGGATACCCTTGGGTGCCGCCGCCCAGGCGACCCCAGCCGCGACCAGCACGGCCACGATGATGCCCAGCCACAGCTTGGTGAGCGAGCCCTTGGCGATGGGCTGGAGCGGAACGCGGGTGACTTCGGTCATGGGTGGTCCTGGCTTTTCTTTTGGCGACCCCTGAAACGACAAGGGGCGCGGATTGCTCCGCGCCCCGATGCCTTATCGTTGCCGTGGGTTCAAGCCAATTGGCTTACTTGATCCCGTCGCGCTCCATCCGCTTGCGCTCCATCTTGCGGGCGCGGCGGACAGCGGCGGCCTTTTCGCGGGCGCGCTTTTCGCTCGGCTTTTCGTAATGGCGACGCAGCTTCATCTCGCGATACACCCCCTCGCGCTGCAGCTTCTTCTTGAGCGCGCGCAGGGCCTGGTCGACGTTGTTATCGCGAACGATGATCTGCATAAAACTAAAACACCTCACAGCAAATGGCGCAAAACCCGCGTCCGGCGCGGGGTAACGCCTTTGTAATTCAACGAGAAACGATCCGCATCCGTTCCCGGAGCGGTTCGAACAGGGGGCGCATAGCGACAGATTCGCCGGTTTGCAAGGTTTTGCAGGAGGTTTGCAGCACGCGCGCAGGCCGCTAAGGGCGCGAGGATGAGCATTCCCTCCCCCTTCACTGCCACCGCCTTCGTCTTCGCCGGAGGCGGCACCGGCGCTGTCATGCGGTACCAGCTGGGCCGGTTCATGACCCATTGGCTCGGCCCCAACGTGGTCACTGCGTTTCCGTGGGCGACGCTGGCGGCGAACGTGCTCGGCAGCCTCGCGATGGGACTGCTCGCGGGATACCTCGCGCGCCACGGCAGCCACGGGGAGAGCTGGCGGCTGTTCATCGGGGTCGGCCTGCTCGGCGGGTTCACGACCTTCTCCAGCTTCAGTCTCGAGACGATGCTGCTGATCGAACGCGGCCAGCCGATGACCGCGGTGACTTACGCGGCCGTGTCGGTGCTCGCGGGCGTGACCGGGCTCTATCTCGGCCTGATCACCATGCGGGTCGTGGGATGACGCAAACCGATACGTCCGAGGTACGCCAGTTCACGGTCGCGCCCGACGACGACGGGGTGCGGCTCGACCGGTGGTTCAAGCGCCACTTGCCGCAGGTGGGTTTCGGCACCGTCAGTCGCTGGGCGCGCACCGGGCAGGTGCGGGTCGACGGCAAGCGTGCCCGGCCCGAGGACCGGCTCGCCGCAGGGCAGGTGCTGCGCGTGCCACCCGGAGGCGAAGCCCCGCACCGCAAGCCGCGCCAGCGCAAGGAATTGAGTGCGGAGCAGGTCGAAGAAGCGCAAGCGATGGTGATCGAGCAGACCCGCTCGGCGATCGTGCTCAACAAGCCGCCCGGGCTCGCCACGCAAGGCGGCACCAAGACGCACAATCACGTCGACGGGCTGCTCGACGCATTCGTATCGGGCGACGAACCGCGCCCGCGGCTGGTCCACCGGCTCGACAAGGATACCAGCGGCGTGCTGCTGGTCGCGCGCACCCCGGGCAGCGCGGCGTTCTTCTCCAAGCGGTTTTCCGGTCGCAGCGCGAAGAAGGTCTATTGGGCGCTCGTCGTGGGTCGCCCCGAGGTCACCGAAGGCATGATCGACGCGCCGCTCGCCAAACAGCCGGGCACCGGCGGCGAGAAGATGCACGTCGACGAGGAAGGCGGCCAGCCGGCCAAGACCCGCTACCGCGTGGTCGACCGCGCGGGCAACAAGGCCGCGTGGGTCGAGCTGGAGCCGCTGACCGGGCGCACCCACCAGCTTCGCGCGCACATGGCGGCGATCGGTCACCCGATCGTGGGCGACGGCAAGTATGGCGGGCAGCAAGCGTTCCTCACCGGCAGCGTCAGCCGCAAGATGCACCTGCACGCGCGCCGCCTGATCATCGACAATCCCGAAGGCGGAAAGCTCGACGTGACCGCTCAGCTGCCCGAGCATTTCGCCGCAACGATGGAGCAGATGGGTTTCGACGAGGCGCTGTCCGATGCCGCACCGACCGAAGGTCCGCCCGAACGCACCAAAGAACAGAAGAAACAGGCCGCGCGCCAGCACGCCAAGCAGGTCCGCAAATCGAAGCCCGCACGGCGCGGGCGCGGCGCGGCCCGCAAGGCACCTGCCAAGGGCAAGCGTTGATGCATCCCAACCCCGCCTTCCGCAGCGAGGACCGCGCCCTGCTCGAAGCGTTGATCGACGAGATCGGCTTCGGGATGGTGTTCCTGACCACGCCCGACGGCCCGCGCGTGGCGCATACCCCGCTGCTCTCGACCGGCGACGGCGCGGTGCAGTTCCATCTGGCGCGCGGCAACGCGATGGCCAAGCACCTCGACGGCGAGACCGCGCTGATCACGATCAACGGGCCCGACGCCTACGTCTCCCCCCGCTGGTATGCCGAGCGCGGCACAGTGCCGACGTGGGACTACGTTGCGCTCGAGCTGGAGGGCCGCGTGCGGCGGATGGCGTCGGAGGGGCTCGAAGGGTTGCTCCACGCGCTCATCCTGCGCCACGAAGGGCGGCTCGGCGGCGAGCAATGGAGCGCCGACGAGACCCCACCCGACATATGGCGCAAGCTGCTCGGCGCGATCGTCGGCTACGAGATGGAAGTGCTCGCCTGGCGGCCCACGCTCAAGCTTTCGCAGAACAAGACCGCCGAAGACCGCGCGGCGATTGCCGACGGGCTGGAGGCCAACGGCAGCCCGGCCCTCGCCCAGTTGATCCGGACGCTGGCAAAGTGACCCGGCTGGCGGTGTTCGATTGCGACGGCACGCTCGTCGACGGACAGGCCGCCGTGTGCGACGCGATGGACACCGCCTTCGCCGAAGCGGGCCTGCCCGCGCCCGACCGGGGCCGGGTGCGCCGCATCGTCGGCCTCAGCCTGCCGCAAGCGATCCGCAGCCTTGCCCCCGATGCCGACCCGATGAAGCAATCCGCTGCGGTCGAGGCCTACAAGGCTGCCTATCGCGCCACCCGCGAGGCGGGCCGGCTGGAAGAGCCGCTGTTCGCCGGGATGGAGCCGCTGCTCCGATCGCTTCACGCGGATGGCTGGCAGCTCGCGGTCGCCACCGGCAAGTCCGACCGGGGCTTGACCGCATGCCTTGCCTCGCACGGGATCGCAGAGCTGTTCGTCTCGCTTCAGACCGCCGACCGCCACCCGTCGAAGCCGCACCCGGCGATGCTCGAGGCGGCGCTGCTTGAAGCGGGCGCGCAGGCAAGCGAAGCGGTGATGATCGGCGACACCAGCTTCGATATCGAGATGGCCCGCGCCGCCGGGGTGCGCGCGATCGGGGTGGCGTGGGGCTATCACGATCCGGCCGAACTGACCCGCGCAGGGGCCGCCGCGATTGCCGCCGACTGCGCCGAATTGGGGGATTTGCTGCAATGAGCCAGGAAGACGACGACAAGGCCCGCGCGCGGTTCTTCGCGATCAACGCCATCCGCGTCAGCGGCGTGGCGCTGGTGGTGATCGGGTTGCTGGTCAACGAAGGTGTGATCGACCTGCCCAAGATGGTCGCTTACGTGTTCATCCCGCTCGGCCTGTTCGATACGTTCGTGATGCCGCAAGTGCTGGCGCGCAGGTGGCGGACCCCGCCCGAATGAAACGCTTCTGGAAAGAGGTCTCGCTTGGCGAGGTCGACGGCGGGTGGCAGGTCGCGCTCGACGGACGTCCGGTCCGCACGCAAGGCGGCAAACCGCAGGTCGTGGCGAATAAGGCGTTAGCCGAGCTACTGGCGGGCGAATGGCGCGCGGCGGGCGAGGAGATCGGCGCGGCGGACTTCCCGCTGCGCGACATCGCCGACTACGCGATCGATGTGGTCGCCGGCGACCGCGAAGCGATCGCGAACAAGCTGCTCGCTTACGCCGAGACCGATACGCTCTGCTACCGTGCGGACCCAGACGCGCCGCTGCTCCAACGCCAACAGGCGGTGTGGGAACCGATCGTGGCCGCATTCGAAGCGCGCGAAGGCGTGCGTATGGTGCGGGTGAGCGGGATCGTCCACCACCCGCAGCCGCAAGCGACGCTGGACGCCTTGCGCAAGCGGCTCGAAGCACTCGATCCGCTGGTGCTGGCCCCGCTCGAAGCGATGACCTCGCTCAGCGCATCGCTCACCATCGGCCTTTCGGCGCTGGAGCCCGATGCCGACCTCGAGGCACTGTGGGCGGCAGCCGAACTCGAGGAACGCTGGCAGGCCGAGCTGTGGGGCGAGGACGAGGAAGCCGCCGCCCGCCACGCCCGCCGCACCGCTGCGTTCATGCAGGCGGCGCAATTCGCACGGGCGGCCGGGGCGGACTAACGCTCGCGACCTAGTGGCTGTGGTCGGGCGCGGCGAACAGGATCAGCTCGACCGCTTCATCGCCCTTAACGTAGCCATCGTGACCCGGCGGGATCTCGAAGAAGTCGCCCGGTTTGATCTCGGTCTCCTCACCGCTGCCGGTCATCCGCACGACGAGGGTGCCGGCAATGCAAAAGCCGGTGTGGTGGGTCGGGCAGGCGTCGGGGCACCCGATCAGCGGCTTCTCGTCCTTTTCCCAGGTCCAGCCCGGTGCGAACACCGCGTGCATTCCGGCGTTGCCGGTGCCCATCTGGACCACCGAAATGCCGCCCGCGGCCTTCATGTCCAGCCTGTCATCCGGCGTTTCGAACCGGCGGACTTCGATCGACTGTGTCATCGCAAATTCTCCCCATTGATGGCCATTCCGGCCCGACGGGAACGATCTAGGTCACGCAGGACAGCGATGCTTGAAGGTTGTCTGGAGATATCGTGAATTCGCAAGTCGGGCCATGGTCCGCAATGGGGTGGTTACTTGCCATTCAGTTCATGCTCACCCTGACGTGCGGTATCGTGGTCAGGAACCGAGGCAGTGGCCGAGACCACTTCCGTATCCCGATGCTTGTTCCTGTCTTCTATGATCAGAGGAAGGTGTTCCTTGTAAGCTTTGCCAAAAATGCAGTTCAGTTCGCTTGTTGAATATGGATCCAGAGCAAACTCGGTGAAGTTTGGGCCGTCAAACACCGTCGATGAATTGAATTTCGTTACGCCGCACTCCCGCACGGCCCGCGCAGCGATAAGATTGTTGTCGGCAACTCCCTCGTTCGACATTGAGTCCCAATCTTTGTCTCGTGCGTTGGGCGGCTCATAGACAATCACGACAAGGTCCGTTCCGAAACGCTTGGAAAGCACATAGGTAGACAAGGTGGAGATTGCTCCAGCAACACCCGCTCCAACTGCAAACCAGACAAGTGCCGATCGATTCACAACTGGCCCCCCAACATTTGTGATCCACCTGACTTAAATCTAATGCGTCCGCAATCGGGTCGATAGCAGACAGGCAGCTTTGCTCCCAGGGTAGCCGCCCTACCCCACCCAATCGGCGACTTCGGCAGCGACCTTGTTGGCCGCTTCGTTGAGCGCCGCGCCGACCGGGCCGGCATCGGGGGAAGCAACGGGCACTTCGGAGGTGAAGCGGCGCGTCTGCACATCCTTGCCGTGCACGTCGAGGATCGCGTCGTAGGTCACCACCGCCTGCTGCGACTGCGCGTCGTAGCCGAATTCGGTCAGGGTCCCGCGCAACTGGTTGGCCGGGGTGATCGCGGGAATGTCGCTGTCGATCACGACCTTGCCGGTCTTCGCGCGGATCGTCTCGCCGAGCAGGTGGCGGAACAGCCGGGCGGGCTGGTCGACCCACTGCGCGCCCTTGAGATAGGCAATGCTGGTCGCGTCGACCTGCACCGGCACGCGGGTGACCGCAAGCTTGGCCGCTGCCTCGGGCTCGGCCACCGCCAACGCCTGCGCGGCGCTGCCGCTGATCGTCGCCCCGGCGGGCGCGAGCGTAACGGGGGTTAGCGTCAGCAGGCTTGCGGGCGGCTTTGCCCCGCCGAGGCTGACGCACCCGGCCAGCAGCAACGCCGGAGCGAACGCGGCGACGAGGCGGGCGATGCGGCTGGTCATGGGCGAGTTCCTCACGTGGGCCATCCTCTATTGCGGCTTGTAGTCGGGCAGTTGCTTGCCGCTGATCAGGCTGCCGGCACCCTGCTGCTTGAGCTGTTCGGTCATCTCGCGCAGCGCCTTGCTGGTCTTGCGCAGGTCCTGCAGCGTGGCATCGGCGGCGGGCAACGTGCTTTCGGACAGCTCGCGCGCGGCGGGCTGGGTGTCGTTGAGCGTGGCGGTGAGCGCCTTTGATGCCTCGTCGGCCGACTTGAGCGTCTTGCGCAGCTGGTCGGCGA
The DNA here is from genome assembly GCF_002269345.1 of Tsuneonella mangrovi. Taxonomy (NCBI): domain Bacteria; kingdom Pseudomonadati; phylum Pseudomonadota; class Alphaproteobacteria; order Sphingomonadales; family Erythrobacteraceae; genus Tsuneonella; species Tsuneonella mangrovi. The sequence continues at coordinate 2,302,234 of NZ_CP022889.1, read as the reverse complement.
GGTTCTCGCCGTCCTTGTTCACCAGGTTGTTGGTCGAATTCATCACCGTCTGGAACGAATCGAGCGCTTCGCTGCCCTGCCGCAAGGTCACCTGCAGTTCGGCCAGCGTCCGCTTCACGTCGGGGGTGGCGCTGGCAAGGTCGGCGCTCATCTTGTTGGTGTTGGCGAGGATTCCGGCGATCGAGGCCTGGTTCTTGTCCGACAACAGCTCGGTCAGCCGCTCTGTCAGCGTCGCCAGCCGTTCGAGGAGCAGCGGCGCGTTGGCGAGCAGTTCGCTGAACCCGCCGGGCTTGGGCGGGATCACCGGAACGCCTTCGGGGCACGCGGTGGTGTCGCAATCGATCGGCGGAGCGCCGTTGCGCGCACCGTCGAGCAGGATCGTCGAAACCCCGGTGAACGAGCCCTGGATCGTCGCGGTAGTGCCGACGAGGATCGGCACGTCGTCGTCGATCTTGATCCGCACGCGGACGAATTCGGGATCCTTGTGCCACAGCTGGATCTGGCTGACCTGGCCCGAGGGAACGCCGGCGAAGCTGACCTCCGACCCCTTGGCAAGGCCGGCGACCGACTGCTTGAAGAAAATGTCGTAATCCTTCTGGCTGCCCTTGTTGATTCCGGCGAGCCAGACGAAGAACACCGCCACAGCTGCGAGCAGGAACAGGGTGACCGCCCCGACCCAGATATGATTGGCCCGTGTTTCCATTGGGTCCTTCCTATGCCCGCTTGTCCGGGGCGCTGTCCATCGCTTTGCCGTTTTCGCGAGCGCGCACGTGGCTGGCCTTCGCCGCGCGACCGCGCGGACCGTTGAAGTATTCCTCGATCCACGGATGGTCGCTTTCGATAAGCTCGGGGATCGTGCCGATCGCGATCACCCGCCTGTCGGCCAGCACTGCCACCCGGTCGCAAATCTCGTAAAGCGTATCGAGGTCGTGGGTGATGAGGAATACAGTCAGGCCCAGCGTATCGGCCAGCTCGCGGGTCAGCCGATCGAACGCCGCCGCGCCGATCGGGTCGAGCCCGGCGGTCGGCTCGTCGAGGAACAGCAGTTCGGGGTCGAGCGCCAGCGCCCGCGCAAGGCCGGCGCGCTTCTTCATGCCTCCCGAAAGCTCCGCCGGATACTTCGCCGTGGCGTCGCCCGGCAGGCCCGAAAGCATCACCTTGAAGCGGGCGATCTCGTCGAGCAGGCCGGGCTCGATATCGGGAAAGAACTGTTTGATCGGGACCTGCACGTTCTCGCCCACCGTCAAGGTCGAGAACAGCGCCCCGCCCTGGAACAGCACGCCCCAGCGGTCGCGCAGGCCCAGAACCTCATCGGGGGCGTGGCCGGTGATCGACTGGCCGAACACTTCGATCTCGCCTTCGTCGGGAATCTGCAGCCCGATGATCGAGCGCATCAGCACCGACTTGCCGGTGCCCGAGCCGCCGACCACCCCGAGGATCTCTCCCCGGCGGACCTTGAGCGACAAGTTCTCGTGGACCACCTGCTCGCCGAACCTGTTGGTCAGCCCTTCAACGATGATCGGGTATTCGCCGCGAAACCGCGCGTGTGCCCTCCCCTCGTGCGGCTGTACGGTGGCTTCTTGCGCGGTCATCACGACCACCCGATCTGGGTGAAGAACACCGCGAAGAACGCATCGAGCACGATCACCACGAAGATGCCAATCACCACCGCCTTGGTCGTGCGGCGGCCGACGTCTTCGGAGTTGCCCTCGACCTGCATCCCCTGGAAGCAGCCCGTCAGCCCCACGATCAGGCCGAACACCGGTGCCTTGATCATCCCGACATAGAAATCGGTGATCGGCACCACTTCCTTGATTCGTATCAGGAAAGTGGTGAACGGCATGCCCAGCGAGACGTCGGACACGGTCGCCCCGCCAATGATCGCGACGACCGACGAATAAAAGCCCAGCAGGACCATCATCAGCGTTACCGCCATGACCCGCGGGACGATCAGCGCTTCCATCGGCGAAATGCCGATCGTGCGCATCGCGTCGATCTCTTCGGTCAGCTTCATCGTGCCGAGCTGTGCGGCAAACGCCGAGCCGGAGCGGCCCGCGACCATGATCGCGGTCATCAGCACGCCCAGCTCGCGCAGGGTAATCCGCCCGACGAGGTTTACGGTGAGCGATTCGGCGCCGAATTGCTCGAGCTGCACTGCCCCCTGCTGCGCAATGACGATCCCGATGAGGAAGCTCATCAGGCCGATGATCCCGAGTGCGTTGACCCCGACAAGCTCGAACTGGCGAACCAGCGCGGTCACCCGGAAACGGCTGGGATGGCGGAGCAAAGAACCCATCGCCATCACGAACCCGCCGAGGAACGAGAGGGCGTAAAGCACCCCGTCGAACCCCGCGAACACCTTTTCGCCCACGGTGGCGAACACCTGCTGGAAGAACGGCGGCTGCTCGGGCAGTTCTTTCGCTTCTTCGGCAATGCCATGCAATGCGCCCATCAAGCGCTTGGCGCGGTTGCTCGCACCAACGACTTCGCTGCTGGTCACCCGAGCGAGGTCCATCACCACCCACGCGCCGACAGTGTCGATTTCCTCGACCCCCGACAGGTCGATCGCCGCATACGGCCCGACCAGCGCGCGCAGGTCCTGGTCGATCGCGCCGATCGTCGAGACAAGGTAGGCGCCGCGCAGCACCAGCCGTTGGCCGCGCTCGCCCTCCTCGATGGAAAATTCTGCCCCGTCGTTCATGTGGATACGCGTATGAGGGCAAATCGGCGGCGCGACAAGCGCGGCAATGCCCCGTCACAACGGCGAAAAGCAGGCGTTGCACCCGGCGGCAGGCGCTGGCAAAGGCGCTGCCACGATGACGAGTGAACTTGCCAAGACTTTCGATCCTTCCGCCATAGAGGCGCGCTGGTACCGCCACTGGGAGCAGTCCGGGGCCTTCCGTCCCGAGCGCCCTGACGCGGAACCGTTCACGATCGTCAACCCGCCGCCCAACGTGACCGGCAGCCTCCATATCGGGCACGCGCTCGACAACACGCTGCAGGACGTGGTGATCCGTTACGAGCGGCTGCGCGGCAAGGATGCGCTGTGGGTGGTCGGCACCGACCATGCGGGCATCGCCACGCAGATGGTGGTCGAGCGGCAGATGGAGCTCGCCCAGGACAAGCGCACCAACTATTCGCGCGAAGCGTTCGTCGACAAGGTGTGGGAATGGAAGGCGGAGAGCGGCGGCACGATCACCCGCCAGCTGCGCCGCCTGGGCTGTTCGATGGACTGGAGCCGCGAGCAGTTCACGATGGACCCGCACTTCACCAAGGCAGTGCTCAAGGTGTTCGTCGACCTCTACAATCAGGGCCTGATCTATCGCGACAAGCGACTGGTGAACTGGGACCCGGCATTGAAGACCGCGATCAGCGACCTCGAGGTCGAGGCGCGCGAAGTGCAGGGCCACATGTGGCACTTCAAGTATCCGCTCGCGGGCGGCGAAACCTACACCTACGTCGAACGCGACGAGGACGGTAACGTCGTGCTCGAGGAAGAGCGCGACTACATCTCGATCGCCACCACCCGGCCCGAAACGATGCTGGGCGATGGTGCGGTTGCAGTGCATCCCGGTGATGCACGCTACGCGCCGATCGTCGGCAAGCTGTGCGAGATCCCGGTGGGGCCGAAGGAGCACCGCCGCCTGATCCCGATCATCACCGACGACTACCCCGATCCCGATTTCGGCTCGGGCGCGGTGAAGATCACCGGTGCACATGACGAGAACGACTATGGCGTGGCGCAGCGCAATGGCATCCCGATGTACCGGCTGATGGACGAAGTCGCGGCGATGCGGACCGATGGCGCGCCCTATGCGGAGGAAGCCGCCAAAGCGCTCGCCATCGCACGCGGGGAAGCAACCGCGACCGCTGCCGAAATCGACACGATGAACCTCGTGCCCGACGAATATCGCGGTCTCGACCGCTACGAGGCGAGGCTGCGGGTGGTGGCCGACATCGACGCCGAAGGCCTGATGATCATGGTCGAGGACAAGACCATCATGCAGCCGTTCGGCGACCGCGGCGGCGTGGTGATCGAGCCGATGCTGACCGACCAGTGGTATGTCGATGCCGAAAAGCTGGCACAGGGCCCGATGCAGGCGGTGCGCGACGGGCGGATCGAGATCGTCCCCAAGACCTGGGAAAAGACCTTCTTCAACTGGATGGAGAACATCCAGCCGTGGTGCGTCAGCCGCCAGCTGTGGTGGGGCCACCGGATCCCGGCGTGGTATGGGCCGGACGGGGCGATCTACGTCGCCGAGAGCGAAAAGGAAGCGCAGGCGCAAGCCGGTGCCGGTGTCGAACTCAAGCGCGACGAGGACGTGCTCGATACGTGGTTTTCCTCCGCTCTGTGGCCGTTCGCAACGCTCGGCTGGCCCGACGAGACCGAGCTGCTCAAGCGCCACTATCCCAACAGCCTGCTGATCTCAGGCTTCGACATCCTGTTCTTCTGGGATGCGCGGATGATGATGCAGGGGATGCACTTCATGGGCGAAGTGCCGTGGCCGCGGCTCTATCTCCACGGCCTCGTGCGCGCCGACGACGGCAGCAAGATGTCGAAGTCGAAGGGCAACGTGGTCGATCCGCTGGGCCTGATCGACAAGTATGGCGCCGATGCGCTGCGCTTCTTCATGGCGGCGATGGAAAGCCAGGGCCGCGACATCAAGATGGACGAGAAGCGGGTCGAGGGATACCGCAACTTCGCGACAAAGCTCTGGAATGCCACGCGGTTCTGCCAGGCGAACGGGATCGGTGCATCGCAGTCGATCGCTCCGCCCGCTGCGACTTCGGCGGTCAACAAGTGGATTATCGGCGAAGTCGCCGATACGCTCGCCGCGATCGACAAGGCGATGGCCGAACTGCGCTTCGACGCCGCCGCCAACGCGATCTACCACTTCGTGTGGGACACCTTCTGCGACTGGTACCTCGAGCTGATCAAAGGTTCGATCGACGACGAGACCAAGGCGGTCGCCGGGTGGACGCTCGACCAGATCCTGGTGATGCTGCACCCGTTCATGCCGTTCATCACCGAGGAACTGTGGCATGCGCAAGGCGCGCGGCCCTATGACCTGATCGTCGCCAAGTGGCCGGAACTGGAGGCGGCAGCCGATCCGGCGGCGAAAGCCGAAGTAGAACTAATTATCGAGGCCGTCAGGCAAGTACGATCAACTCGGAATGAAATGAACATTCCGCCCGGCAAGCGAATGGAATGTCGAATCCTCCCAGAGAGCGGCGAGTCCGCGAGGCTTGTCATGAGAAACTGGCATGACATCAGCAAGATGGCGCGAATTGACCTGGTCGAGACTCGAAGCGCTCAAGCCGTGACAAGTGGGGGTGTTCAAATTGTAGTCGGCGACACCACGATCGCCCTACAACTCGAAGGCGTGATCGATCTCGATGCCGAAAAGGCCCGTCTCGAAAAGGCGCTCGCCGCGTCGGAGAAGGAAGCCAAGTCGCTCGAAGGGCGACTCAACAACGCGAACTTCATCGAACGCGCCAAGCCCGAAGCGGTCGAAAAGGCCCGCGCCGACCACGCGCACCACAGCGCGGAGGCCGAACGGCTTAAGGCGGCGCTGGCGCGGCTTGGATGAGGTGCCGCTAGTCCTCGCCACGCAGGCTCCGGGCGAGCCGGAGGTATTTGCCTCTCTGCAAGGCGAAGGACCAAGCGCGGGGCAGCCGTGCACTTTCGTGCGGCTCAGCCGCTGCAACCTTGCCTGCGAGTGGTGCGACACCGCCTACACCTGGCGATTCGAGGGCGACAATCGCCCGCACCGCGACGGCGTGGACTTCGCACGCAAGGCCAACCAGGTGACGCTGGAGGTGGCTGAAGTCGCCGAGCGGATTGCCGCGTTCACACCGCGACGGCTGGTCATCACCGGCGGGGAGCCATTGCTGCAGGCGGGCGCACTGGCCGAGCTCGTCGCGCTGCTGCCCGATCACACGGTCGAGATCGAGACCAATGGCACCGTCGCCCCGCCCGCGCGGCTCGATGTCCATGTCGATCAATACAACGTCAGCCCCAAACTGGCGCACAGCGGCAATCCGGCAGAGCTCGCGTTGATCCCCGAGCGGCTGCACCACTGGGCGAGCGAACCGCGTGCGTTCCTCAAATTCGTGATCGCCGCGCCAAGCGACGTCGATGAAGTGCTGGCGCTGGCGCGCAGCTATCACATGAACCCGTTGCGGATTTTCCTAATGCCCGAAGGCACCGACAGCGCGACCTTGCACGAACGCGAGCAGTGGCTCGCCCCGCTATGTGTGGGGCACGGCTTCCGCATGAGCGACCGGCTCCACATTCACCTCTACGGCGATACACGCGGAACGTAGCTGGAGATCGGGCTGCGACCAGCAGACCGCAAGGCCGACCGGCTGCCCGCAGGTGCCCCGCACCCCGGACTTGATCCGGGGGAAGGGAACAGCACCGAGGACGCTCGCCCGGATGGGCGCGCGCAAAACCAATTACGTTCCCTGCGAACGCCAGCGCTGGACGATGCGGTGGACGCGCTCTTCCTCGCCGCCGGACTCGCGCCAAAGTTCGACGAAGCTCGGGTCTTCCGACGCCGGGCGCTTGTTCTCTTCGAGGTTGTCGAACGCCACTCGGATCGGGATTGCGACACCCTCGCCGCAGATGATGCATTCGCGGTTGCGCAGCGCCGGGATCGAATCGAGGAAGCCGCGCGCGCCTTCGGGCATCGCCGCCTTCACGAACGCCTGGTCGCGGTCGTTGTTGAGACGCATCGAAATGATCGTGCCGCACTGCGACAGCACGCCTTCGGCAAGGTCCGACGGACGCTGGGTAATGAGGCCCAGCGAGATACCGTACTTACGACCTTCCTTGGCGATACGGCTGAGGATGCGGCCGACGCTGGAATTGTCGGCGTTCTTCTCGCTCGGCACGTAGCGGTGCGCCTCTTCACAGACGAACAGCACGGGGCGCGTCTTTTCCTCGCGGCCCCAGATCGCGAAGTCGAACACCAGTCGGCTGAGCACCGCAACCACCGTGCTGGTGATGTCCGACGGCACGCCCGACACGTCGATGATCGAGATCGGCCTGCCCTCGCCCGGCATACGGAAAATGCGGCCGAGGAAATCGGCCATCGTATCGCCCACCAGCATGCCGGAGAACATGAACTGGTAGCGCGGATCGGCCTTGAGCTCGTCGAGCTTGGTCTTGAGCCGCATGTACGGCGCGGAGTTGGTCGACTTATCGAGCTTGCCCATCTCGTTCTGGATCTCGTTGGCGAGGTCCGAAAGGAGGTAGGGGATCGGCGAATCGACAGTGATCTTGCCCATCGTTTCGGCCAGCCGGTTCTTCGCACGCGAGCGCAGCAGGCACTTGGCGAGAATATCGGAATCGGTTTGCCGATCGTTGCCGGTGCTGGTCAGCAGCACTTCGCAGTGCTCCTCGAAGTTCATCAGCCAGTACGGCATCTGCAGGTTGCTGACGTCGAGGATCAGCCCGGTGTCCTTGAACGCGGCGGAATATTCGCCGTGCGGGTCGATCATGACGATGTGGCCGTCGGGCGCTGCTTCGCAGATCCGGTGGAGGATCAGCGCAGCGCTGGTCGACTTACCGGTACCGGTCGATCCCAGCAGCGCGAAGTGCTTGCCCAGCATCGCATCGATATAGAGCCCGGCGCGGATATCCTTGGTCGGATAGACGGTGCCGATCTGGATCGAGCTGCGCCCGTCGGAGGCATAAATCTGGCGCAAGTCGGCGGTGGTCGCCGGATAGATCAGTGCGCCCGGCACCGGATAGCGGGTGACGCCGCGGCGGAACGAGTGGATCCGCCCGGTCACCTTTTCTTCCATCCCTTCGCCGAGGAAGTCGATATTGGCGATGATCCCGCCACCCTGGCGGCGATCCTGCCGCTGGTTGCGAACGCTCGCGAGCAGCCACGAATCGCCAACCCGGATCTTGACCTGGCTACCCACCTGCCCGGCAAGCGCGATCGAGGGATCGTCGTCCCCCATGCATTCGTTGATCCGCTGGATATCGAGCGCGATCTGCGAGCCCGAACCGGCGATCTCGAGCACCACGCCGATCGGCTGCATGGCATTGTCGCTCGCGTTGCCCGAACTACCGGTGCCAGCGACCGGTGCGGCCTTGTCGAAGTTCTGGTTTCCCATGTCGGTCATTGCGGACCCATTCCCCCGTTAGAATTCTGCGGGGAACCTAGGCTTTGCGCGGTTAAAATCGCGTCAACGGTTTGAAAGCTCGATTATCCTATCGCGAGCAGCCGACCGGCCATCCAGCCCATCCCGACCGAGATCGCCACCGCCAACAGGCCGTAGGAGAACGGCCAGATCTGCGCGAACAGCTCGATAAAGCGTTCGAAACCGACCTTGCGCACGTCGACATTGGCGATCGCCGAGGCAACTACCCGTCCATTGGTTATAGCAAAGGTTTCAGCGGTATAGGTGCCGGTCTGGACGCTCGAAGGCAGCGACAGGCGGGCCTGGTAGAGCACCCCTTCGCTCAGCTTCACGCCGTGGTCTTCTTCCTTGTAGAGCCCTTCCTGGCGCTTCAAAGCGACCAGCCCCGAATTGAACCGGGCCTGCTCCTTGGGATCGATCGAACCCGACGGCGAAAGCTGGATATAGTTCGTCCCCAGTTCGTAGATCGCCGCAGTTCGCGGATCGACGATGTCCTTGATCGGACGCGAGGAGGCGACCGCGAAATACGACGGCGCAGAGCGGAAATCGGTGCTGTCCGCGTTGACCCAGATGCCGCCCACGCGCTTCTTCTCACGCACCCGCACGGCTTCGGTCGGGCCCTTGAGGACAACCACGATGTCGTAACCGCCGGTGTTGCGCGCGCCTGCCGGATCGAGAATCGCGCCGAACAGCAACAGGTTCGTGCCGGTAAAGCCTTGCCGGACCTGGATATCGTGCTGGCTGACCTCGGGCACCAGGATCGGGTCGCGCGCACCGGTCAGCAGGAAAAACGCCGCCAGCAGGAAGGCCAGCCGCACCCTCACAGCGGGATCACCGTATAGATCTCGTCCGGCCGGACACTGAGGCCGTAGAGCATCCGCAGCGCGATCAGCAGGACGATCGCGGCAAGGATGAAGCGCAGCGATTCGGGCTTGGCCTTCTGCGCCAGCATCGAACCGAGTTGCGCGCCGGTGACCGAACCGAGCAGCAGTAGCGCCGCGAGCACGAGATCGACCGCCTTGGTCGTGAGCGCGTGCATCATGGTCGAGACCATTGTCACGAACATCACGTTGAACAGGCTGGTGCCGACCACCACCCCCGCGCTCATGCCGAGGATGTAGAGCATTGCGGGCACCAGGATGAACCCGCCGCCCACGCCCATCAGCATCGTCAGGATACCTACGAACATCCCCAGCAGCAGCGGTGCCAGCGGCGATATGTAGAGCCCCGAACGATAGAACCGCCAGCGCAGTGGCAGGCTGGCGACCAGCGGGTGATGGCGGCGCTTGGCCGCGCGCGGACGGCTCTCGCCCGATCGACTGGCGCGGATAGCGGTCCACGATTCGCGCGCCATGATCACGCCGATCGTCCCCAACAGTACAACATAAAGCACGCTGATCGCGGTATCGATCTGGCCGATCGATTCGAGGAAGTTGAACAGCAACGCGCCTATCCCGGCGCCAAGAATACCGCCCACGACCGTTACGGCGCCCATCTGGTAATCGACCCCGCCCCTACGGCTGTGTGCGATCACGCCCGAAACGCTGGCCCCGGTCACCTGGGTGGTGGCCGAGGCCGCTGCGACAGTCGGGGGAATGCCGTAGAAGATCATCAGCGGGGTCGTCAGGAAACCGCCACCGACCCCGAACAGGCCGGACAGGATGCCGGTCATCGCGCCGAGCAGGACGATCACAGCCCCGTTGACCGACAAGTTTGCGATCGGGAGATAGACGTCCATTAGCGATCCCTAAACTAAGCAGATCGAACTTGGAAGGCGTGCCATCCTAAAATCCCGATGAAAGCGTGATCGCAACTCCCGATTTCGGCATCGCATCGCCCGCAGCTCGAATCCGATAGTCCGCGGAGAGCCTCAATGGAACCGGGCCGCCGCTCAAATCGAGCGTAGCCGATGGTCCGACATCGAGCCGAGCAGCGCCTTTCTGGCCCCCGCCCCACGCGCCGCCACCGAGCCGGAAGCGAGCCGCATCGCCTGTGATCACCGGTCGTTCGATACGCAGCTGCCCATCGACGAAACCGGTCGCAAAGCTGCCCGCGACATAGCCGGCCTGGGCGTAGCCCTCACCGACAAATTCCAGCGGAATCTTGACCGGCGCGATCTCGGTTACAGCAGCAACGGCAGGGCGCAGTTCGGTGCGACCCGACTGGTTGAAGGCGCGCAGCTCGGCTTGCGCCCGAAGCGGCACTTTCGCGAGCGGTCGCGCGCCGAACCCGATCGCCACCTCGGACTGGCGCGGCTGATCGGGCGTTGCAGTCGCGCGCAAGTAGAGCTCCGGCCGCCGCGCGCTGCCATCGATCGTGTAATGCAGCACCGCGCCGGCCTGGCTGCCACCGTAGGTCGCAGGGTATGGCGCGCCTGCAACCACTGGCGGAACCCCGCTGCCGGCACGATAGTACGACCACGCATCGAGCCGCCATCGGTCGAGCGCGGGGTTGCCGGACAACCCCCTTTGCGGAGCCTGGCGGGCTTTGCCCGGATTGGCCGACCGGCTCGCGCTGGCGAGCGCCGAGGACAGCTCTGGCGGAACCGGGACATAGGCCATCCCGGCCATGAACAGCAGCTGTTGGGCTGCTGCCGTACTCGTGGAGTCGCGGTTTGTCGTGTCACCGGTGGAAGCAGGCAAAAGCGCCCCGGGAACTGATGCAGGCAGCGCGCGCGTGGACCATCCGGGTGCGAGAGGGGCCGCCGGAGTATCCGCAGCAGCACCCAGGACAGGCGCCGAAACCGGTGTGCTCTCGTCAGTCGACCGATTGGCATGAGCAATCGGGGCGTCGTAGGCCTTGAGCGGAGCGAGGATCGGGAACGGCGATTGCCACGTCACGACCCGAATGGCGGCCCAACCGACGATGAGCGCCAGCAAGACGCCCAGCGGCTGGCCGCGGCGAGTTCCGGCGGTGCTTCGGGTCGGCATCATGCAGCCCTCCCAGTCTGCGACAGGGCGGGGTGCATCACGTGGCTGGTCTTGTCCCATGCAACCATCTGGCCGCGCAAGGACCGCACATAGGCAGCAAGCGCACGGCGGCCGGACATGATCGCGATGATATTCGCCACCGGAATGCGCAGCACTGCGCGCAACCCCTCCGCCACGCCATATTCGCGCGCAGTAAAGCCGAAGCGCCAGACGGCGCGCCAGGCGAACCCGGCAAGGTTGGCCCACAGCAGGACGCGCAGCAGCGGCGAAGTGTCGGTCGGCATCGGGGCGCCCAGCAATCGCGCTGCTTCGGTCGCCGCGATCAGCACCAGCAGGACATAGGCCACCGCCAGCACCAGCGCGGTGAGCGGCCCCCGTCGGTCGCGCATCCGCATCCACATCTCGACTGGTCGCGTTCCCCATCCGAGCCGTTCCCACGATTGCAGCGCGATCCCGTGAACCCAGCGGGTCTTTTGCCGCACCGATGCGCCCAGGTCCGAAGGGAATACCGCGCGGGTCGCCACCAGCTGCCCGTCGGGTGCACGACTTCGCACGAACCGGGCGCGGCCGCCCAGTTCGGCAACGCCGAGACCCAGCTCGTAGTCTTCGGTCAGGCAATCGGCCGCGAACGGCCCGTCCTGCGAGCGAACTTCCGCCAGCTGCGAGAGCATCCCGCGTTCGATCGCGCAGCCGACGCCGGCAGTCGGCAATCCGGCAGAGAGCGCTTCTCGCACCACCATCCCCTTGGCATGCGCCTCAGCGAATTCCTCGCAATAATGCGACGCGATCCAGCGAGAGTTCGGCAAGGCCGCGGGCAGGACCGGCAGCTGGACCAGCTCGGCGCGGGCCATTCCGGCATCGAGCAGCCCGAGTGCGGCGGGATCGACCATATCCTCGGCATCGTGGATCACCACCATCCGCGCCAAACTGCCCGAGCGCCGCTCGTCCTCGATCAGCGCCCGGTAAAGACGATTGAGGCAATCTGCCTTCGAACTCGGCCCGTCGCGGTCGTGGATCACCAGTCGCAATCGCGGGTCGCCCGCGGCGGCTGCAATCACCGCTTCTGCGGTTTGCATATCGTTGCGGTAGCACCCGATATAGAGCCGCAATTCGTCATGCGGCCAGGCATTGCAAGCATGGCGCACGGTCGCACCGATGACTTCCGCCTCCTGCCATGCGGGCACGAAGACAGCGGCAATCCCGGAAAGCGGAGCAGCCTCGATCTCACTGCCGGAAAGAGTTCGGGTACGCGCCCTTCCGGTTACCTTGAGCCACAGCCAGACGAGGTCCACAGCAAGCTCGTCGAGCGATCCGAGCAGGAAGAACACGCCTGCGAACAGCAATAGTTCGTGCTCGACCATGACGATCCACTGGAGCGCGCTAAATCCCTCTAAAGTCAAAATGGTTTCCCCCGATCACCGATCGAAGTGATAACCAAGTCGTAGCGGCCTTGCAACGGCGATCGGCATTGGCCAATACTCAAACGAATGACTGACGATCGCCCCCTCTTCGCCGCCGCCCTCGAACCCGTGAAAGCCGCCGCGATGGCCCCCGTGAAGGCGCTGTTCGTGTCCGACGCGCGCGAGGGATTGCTGCTGATCTTCGTGGCCGTGGCCGCGATCGTGCTAGCGAATTCGCCCTTCGCGCACGGCTACCACGCGCTGTTTCATTCGGTCCTGCCGTTCACTCCGGTGGTCAAGCTCGACACGCTCCATTTGTGGATCAACGACGGGCTGATGGCGGTGTTCTTCTTCGTCGTCGGGCTGGAGGTGAAGCGCGAGCTGGTCGAAGGCGACCTCGCCGATCCGCAAGCCCGCCGCCTGCCGGTGCTGGCCGCTGCTGCCGGCATGGCGCTTCCGGCGATCATCTTCGTCGCACTGGTCCGCGACGATCCCGGGCTCGATCGCGGATGGGCGATCCCGGCGGCGACCGACATCGCCTTCGCGATGGGTATCGTCGGCCTGCTGGGCGACCGCGTGCCGCAGCGCCTGCGCCTGTTCCTGCTGACAGTCGCAATCGTCGACGATATCGGCGCGGTCGCGATCATCGCGCTGTTCTACACCGTCAAGGTCAAGGCGATCTGGATGATCGCATCGGTGCTGGTCGCCGCAGCCCTCGCGGTGCTCAACATGCGCAAGGTCGACCGGCTGTGGCCGTACGTGGTCGGTGCTGTCGTGCTGTGGCTGTGCGTGCTTAATTCGGGGATCCATGCCACTATCGCCGGTGTCGTCGCGGCGCTGACAATCCCGATGCGCACTGCCGACGACAAGCCGTTGCTTGCGCGTGCCGAGCACGGCCTCGCGCCTTGGAACGCCTACCTCGTGGTGCCGCTGTTCGGGTTCGCCAACGCTGGCGTTGACCTGCGCGGAATCGGGCTCGACGGGTTCCTCGCCCCGCTACCGCTGGCGATTGCGGCGGGCCTCGTGCTGGGCAAGCAAGCGGGCATCATGGGCGCGGTGGCCGGAGCCAGATGGCTCGGCATCGCCAAGCTGCCCGACGGCACCAGCTGGCTCCAGCTATGGGGCATCGCCGCGCTATGCGGGATCGGTTTCACGATGAGCCTGTTCATCGGCACGATGGCGTTTGCCGACACCCCTGACCTGTTCGAGCAGGCCAAGCTCGGCGTGCTCACCGGCACGCTGGTTTCGGTTCTGATCGGCTATTTCCTGTTGCGGGTGGTACCCGGCCCCGCGGAACCCGAGTCGGAATAGAAAGCAGTCAGTAACGGCCCCACACGAACCGGCTCGACAATGCGTAGTTCCACACCGATCCGATGAGGATCCCGGCCAGCGCCGCCATCACCCAATAGACGCCGCGGGCCTGGAGCAAGGTGGCCACCGCAACGTTGGCCAGCGCCCCGACCGCGCAAGTCGCGCAGAACCCCAGCCAACCGCGCATTATCGCGGCCAGACCCTTCAGGCGCTGGTCACGATAGGTCAGCCAGTTGTTGACCCAGAAATTGAACGTCATCGCGGCGATCGTGGCAAACACGGTCGCCAACGCGAATCCTTCGCCCAACGTCCGATAGAGCAGCGTCAACACCGTCAGGTGCACTGCCACGCCGGCCGCGCCGACAGTGCCGAACAGGGCAAAACGCGAAGGCACCACGCGGCCGAAGCTGCGGTCGTAGAGGCCGACCAGGAATTCAAACGTCACTGCGCTGTCGAGCTTGCTTTCGCCGCTCAGGCGCTCGGCGAACTGGAGCGGGAACTCCTTGACCTTCAGGCTCGGGTCGGCGGTCGCCAGCAGGTCGAGCAGGATCTTGAACCCGATGCCCGACAGGCGCGGTGCCGCCGCGCGAAGGAGTTCGGCGCGGGTCACGAAGAACCCGCTCATCGGGTCGGTCAGTTCGACCCCGGTAACCTTGCGCGCCAGCCGGTTGGCGAGCATCGATCCCTTTTCCCGGGTCTGGCTGGAAAGCCCCGCCGCACTGCCGCCAGCAACGAAGCGCGAGCCGACCGCGACGTCGCATTCGCCCGCCCGCACCGCTGCGGCCATTTCGACGAGCAGCGCGGGGTCGTGCTGGTGATCGGCGTCCATCAGCGCGACCAACGGTGCGGCTGTCGCGCACATTCCCTCGATCGCGGCTGACGCAAGGCCGCGGCGGTTGAAGCGCTGGATCACCCGCACGCGGAGATCGGCTTGTGCGATCTCGCGCGCCGCATCGGCAGTGCCGTCGGTGCTGTTGTCGTCGACGATGATCGCTTCCCACGCAATTTCGCCCAGCGCCGCATCGATCCGCTCGATCAGGGGCGCGAGGTTGCCCCGCTCGTTCAGCGTGGGCAGGACAATGGCAAGCTCAAGGTTCACAACCGGGCGATTACCGCGTCGCCGATCTGTGCGGTAGCGGCGGTTCCGCCAAGGTCCCATCCAAGGACACCTTCAGCGAGAATTCTTGCAACCGCTGCCTCGATGCGCGCCGCCTGCCGTTCGAGGCCGAGCGAATGGCGCAGCAGCATCGCGGCGGAAAGGATCGTCGCTGTCGGGTTGGCCTTGCCCTGCCCGGCGATGTCGGGCGCGCTGCCGTGGATCGGCTCGTAGAGCCCGAACGTCCCGTAATCGGTTTGCCGGTCGCCAAGCGCGGCGCTGGCGAGCAACCCGATCGAACCGACGCACATGCTCGCCTGGTCCGACAGGATGTCACCGAACAGGTTGCCGGTCACGATCACGTCGAACCGGCCCGGATCCTTCACCAGCTGCATCGCCGCGTTGTCGACGTACATGTGTTCGAGCGCGACATCGGGATATTCAGCGGCGACTTCGATCACGACATCGCGCCACAACTGGCTGGTTTCGAGCACATTGGCCTTGTCGACCGAACACAGCCGCCCGTTGCGCCCCTGCGCCGCGCGGAAACCGACATGCGCAATGCGGCGCACTTCGTCCTCGGTGTAGCTCATCATGTCCCACCCGCGGCGGCGGCCGTCGGGCAGCGTGTCGATCGCCTTGTCGCCGAAATAGACGTCGCCGTTGAGCTCGCGGACGATCAGCATATCGATCTGGCGGGCGATCTCGGGCTTCAATGCGCTCATCGCCTCCAGCCCGTCGAACGTCTTTGCCGGACGCAGGTTGGCGAACAACGTGAGTTCCGAGCGCAGGCCGAGGATCGCCTGTTCGGGCCGCAAGTGCCGCTCGAGGTGGTCGCAGTCGAAATCGCCGACCGCGCCGAACAGAATTGCATCCGATGCCCGCGCAATCTCCAGCGTCGCTGGCGGCAGCGGATGGCCGTGCGCGCGCCACGCGGTGGCCCCGACATCGGCATATTCGAGCGACAGCCCGGGCAGACCGAGTGCATCGAGCACGCGCACCGCCTCGCGAGTCACCTCCTGTCCGATCCCGTCACCGGGAAGCACCGCAATCTTCATGCCCTGATCCGTTCCAGCCGTTCGCCCAGCATCGTGCGCGCGGCCATAACATCGCCGCGTCGGTCGGCAAGCAGGTAGCGTTCGAGCGGAGCTGCCTGACGGGCAAAGATTTCGAGCAGCACGCCAAGTTCGGCTTCCTCAGCTGGCGATGCGCCGCCGTAGCCGAGCTCGCGCAACACCAGCGCTTCATACGCGACTAGCGCGCGCAACCACCCGCGCGCGGATGGCGCATGGCACACCGCGTCGAGCGTCGCCGCGAGCGCCGAATAGAGCGAAGGATAGGGATTGCGCTCGGGCAGGACAGTAGCGGTGAGCGCGCAAGTCCAGCCGATCGCCGCGGAGGCCAGCGGCTCGCTGAGCCACGGCCCGCGGCTCTCGCACAGTTCGAGCCGGGCAAACGGCAGCTGGCTGTCGCTCTTCGAACGAAGCTCCACCTCGACGAGGTTGCCGGGAATTACCACCGGGCGCAGCTGCCGCCCGCGTCCGCCCGCGACGTAACCCGCGACCAGCCCGAATTCCTCGGTCAGCATCCGCGCGACCACTGCGGTTTCGCCGTGCGAGCGCGCGGCGACGAGGATGGCGGGTGCGCGCAAGTGCATCGGGCTATTTGGTGGCTGGCGGGATCGCCGCCGTCACTTGCGCCTTGGTCGCCGCCACCAGCGCTTCGACGCCTTGCCGGGTCGGATGGATATGGTCGGCCTGAAGCAGCTGCGGCTTGTCGTATATGCTGCCAATGAAAAACGGCACCAGCTTCACGCCGAACCGCTTCGCAAGATCCGGATAGATGCCGTCGAACGCCTTCTGGAACTCGGGACCGCCGTTGGGCGGTGCACGCATGCCCATCAGCAGCACCGGAATGTCGAGCGCCTTGAGCTTTTCCAGCATCGCCGAGAGGTTGGCCCTGGTTTCCTTTGGCGGAAGCCCTCGCAGCAGGTCGTTGCCGCCAAGCTCGAGGATGACGAGGTCAGGCTTCTTCGCCATGCTTTCGAGCGTGAAGTCGAGCCGCTGCAGCCCGTCGGCAGTGGTGTTTCCCGACACGCCTGCGTTGACCACTTGCGCGTTGACCCCCTCCTGCCTCAGCGCAGCCTGAAGCTGCGAGGGATAGCTCTCGAGCGGGCTGGCGAGGCCATATCCGGCGAACAGCGAATCGCCGAACGCGAGGATTCGGCGAACCGGGCCGGACACCTGGGCACTGGCAACGTCGGTCGATGCAGCGGATGCGGTCGGTTGCGGGGCGGGCGCGGACTGCTGCTGGCACCCGGCCAGGGCCAGTGCCGCCGCCAATCCAATCGACCACTTGCCAAATTCCATCGACCAGCCTCCTTGTCGCTGCCCCAGACCTATGCCATCGCCGCGGTGTGACAAGCCCTTCCCCCGCAATTTGCGCCCGCAATCTCACATTGACCCTCGGAAGCACCGCCGCGCCGGTGGAAATCCTCAAGGGTATCGACCTGATAGTGACGGACGGCGAAGTCGTCGCGCTGCTCGGCCCATCGGGCTCGGGCAAGTCGAGCCTGATGGCGGTGCTGACTGGGCTCGAACGCGCGACCGGCGGCTCGCTCGAGGTCGCAGGTGCCGATTTTGCCACGCTCGACGAGGATGCCCTGGCGCGCGCCCGGCGCGGGCGCATCGGGATCGTGTTGCAGGCGTTCCACTTGCTACCGACGATGACCGCGCTGGAAAACGTCGCGACACCGATGGAACTGGCCGGGATGTCCGCCGCGCGCGAACGCGCAGCAGCGGAGCTCGAAGCGGTCGGGCTCGGTCACCGGCTGTCGCATTACCCGACCCAGCTTTCGGGCGGCGAACAGCAGCGGGTCGCTATCGCTCGCGCGATCGCTCCGCGCCCTGCGCTGATCTTTGCCGACGAGCCGACCGGCAACCTCGATGCGGCGACCGGCGAAGCAATCACCGACCTGCTGTTCGCCCGGCGCGCGGAAACCGGTGCGACCTTGTTGGTGATTACCCACGATGCCGAACTCGCCGCGCGCTGCGAGCGGGTGGTGACGCTCGCCGATGGCAGGATCGCGAGCGACACGCATGGCTGAGCTGGGCTGGTCCGGCGCATGGGCGATCGCCCGGCGCGACCTCTCGGCGCGCTTCAAGGGCTTGCGGCTGCTGCTGGTGTGCCTGTTCCTCGGCACGATGGCGCTCGCCGCGATCGGCACGTTGACCCATTCGATCGAGACCCAGCTCGCCGACCGGGGCCGCGAGTTCCTCGGCGGGGATATGCAGGTCTCGCTGTGGCAACGCGCGCCCAATGCTGGCGAGATGGCTGCGCTCGGTAAGCTCGGCACTGTATCGAGCGGCATACGGATGCAGGCGATGGCGAGCACGGCCACGGCAGCCGCACCGGTCGAATTGAAGGCAGTCGATGCGCGCTGGCCGCTCTATGGCAAGGCAACCCTCGCCAGCGGCAAAGTCGTCGGCGCGCCGCCTCAAGGTGAAGCATGGCTGGCGCAAGGGGCAGCAGACCGGCTGGGCCTGTCCCCGGGCGACAGCTTCTCGGTCGGGACCACGCGGCTCACGGTTGGCGGCATCCTCGGCAACGAACCCGACCGGTTGGGCGAAGGCTTCCAGCTCGGCCCGACAGTGATCGTCGATGCGGGCATTCCCGCAAAGGCAGGGCTGACCGCGCCCGGCGCGATGTATCGCACCAAGACCAATATAGCGTTTGCCGGCAGCACCGATCCCGAAGCGGCCAAGCGCGCGCTCAAGGCCGAGTTTCCCGATGCGGGGTTCGACATCAAGACCCGCGACAACGGTGCGCCGGGGACCGACCGGTTCGTGGGCCGGATGGGCGAATTCCTCACGTTGGTCGGGCTCGCAGCACTGGTGATCGCCGGGATCGGGATCGGAGGTGGGGTTTCGAGCTATCTCGACGCGCGCCGCCAGTCGATCGCTACGCTCAAGGTGCTCGGCGCGAGCAGCGGCGATATCGCGCGGATCTACGCGCTGGAGGTCGGCACGGCGGCGCTGGTGGGCAGCCTTGCCGGGATTGCCGCAGGGGTCGCGATCACCCCGTTGCTCGCCCGCGCGCTGAAAGGGCTGCTGCCGGTCGGCACAGGCATCGCGTTTGCACCCGGGCCGTTGCTGCTCGCGCTGGCGTATGGCCTGCTGGTCGCGCTGGTATTTGCCGCACCGCCGCTGATGCGCGCGCGGCGATTCCCGGCGATGGCGTTGATGCGCGCGCGGGTTGCTCCGCTGGCGCGCGACAAGGCAGCGCTGGTACCCGTCATCGGAGGATTGCTGGCGATTGCGGGCATCGCGATGTTAACCGCCAAGCAGCCGTGGCTATCTGCCGGGTTTATCGGCGGAGCGGCAGCGGCCCTGGCGCTATTAGCTCTGCTCGGCTGGACGATCCGCAAGGGTGCTGCACGCCTGCCCCGCCCGACCAACCCGATCGCCCGCGCCGCGCTCGCCAACCTTCACCGGCCCGGTGCGGCGACCGCAATGCTGGTGACCGCGCTCGGCTTCGGGCTTGGCGCGTTCGTGCTGCTCGCGGCTGTCCAGACGAGCATCGACGGGACCATCGCCAAGCGTGTGCCCGCAAAGGCCCCAGACTATTTCGTGCTCGACCTGCCGCAAGAGCGCGCCGCCGATTTCGCCAAGCTCGTCGAACGCGATGCACCGGGCAGCGAAACCCGCACCGTGCCCGCGATGCGCGGGTCGATCCTCGCCTACGGGCCGCAAGGTAACGAGACCCGGGTCGCCAGCCTGGGCGACAATATCCCCGACGGTGCATGGGCGCTGCGCGGCGAGCGCGGGCTGACTTATTCGGACGAAGTGCCGCCGGGCAACTCGCTCACCGCCGGCACGTGGTGGGGGCCGGACTACAGCGGCCCGCCCGAGGTCTCCGTCGATGCTGATCTCGCCAATGCGATCGGACTCCGGGTGGGCGACTACCTGACCATCGGCGTGCTCGGCGTCGAGCGGCAAGCACGGGTCGCATCGCTGCGAAAGATCGACTGGCAATCGATGGGCTTCAACTACGTGCTGGTGTTCAGCCCCAACACCTTGCGCGACGTGCCGCACAACCTCGCCGCGACGATCCGGCTGGGCCAAGGCGCGGACAAGCGCCGCCTGCTGCACGACCTCGTGAGCGCATTTCCCTCGAGCAGCGTGATCGAGACCGGCCCGGTGCTGACACAGGCGCGCACGCTGCTCTCGCAAGTCGGGCTGGCGACGCTGGCTGCGGCTTCGGTGGCGGTGCTGGCAGGGCTTGCCGTGCTGCTCGGCGCAATCGCCGCCGCACGCGCCCAGCGGACCTACGACACGGTCGTGCTGCGGGTACTCGGCGCAAGCAGGAGGCAAGTGCTGGCGATGGCGTTCGCCGAGTACGCCGCGCTCGCTGCAGTGCTGGCGGTGGTCGCGCTGGCGCTTGGCCTCACCGGCGCGTGGCTCGTCGTGACTCGGTTGTTCGAATTCGACTGGCTACCTGGCTGGAGCGCGGTGTTCGGCGTGCTCGGCGCAGGGCTCGCGCTGGTGATCGCCTTTGCGTTGGCCGGCGCGCTCCCACTCTTGAGAGCGAAACCGGCGCAGGCGCTGCGGGCGCTTTAGGAAAACACTTCCACGTCGGTCGCACCCTTCGGATCGGGACCGAAGCGGTTCGGACCGGGAGTGCCCGGCAGAAACATGATCACCAGGAAGGCGATCGAGATCAGGAAACCGATGTAGGGGATCATCCCGCCTACGGCGAAACCGAGGTACCACCACCCGCTCATATCGCGATCGTGCAGGCGCCGCACGGTCACCGCGATCGACGGGATCAGGACAATCACCA
Organism: Tsuneonella mangrovi; assembly: GCF_002269345.1. Taxonomy (NCBI): domain Bacteria; kingdom Pseudomonadati; phylum Pseudomonadota; class Alphaproteobacteria; order Sphingomonadales; family Erythrobacteraceae; genus Tsuneonella; species Tsuneonella mangrovi. The sequence continues at coordinate 2,281,499 of NZ_CP022889.1, read as the reverse complement.
TCCAGAACAGGATGAGCAAGCCGAACCCGCCGAAAAACAACCCGAGCACGGCTCCGGGGTTTCCTTCATCCGATCTCAGATTGGCAATTCCGGCGGAGCCGAAGACAATCACCGACAGCACGCCTACCACAATCACGTTGAGCAGCGTGAACATCCAGTATTCCATCCGCCGCGAACGGCCGGAAAACTCGGCATAGCGCTTGAAAGGCAGGATCATCCAGTTCATCGCAAATCCCCCAATTCGATACGACTGATGAAGTCATTGAATCACAAGCCAATAGCGAAGGCAATGAAAAAGGGCCCCGCGATGCGAGGCCCCTTCCCGTTTCGAATTTGCGTTCGGTCGCGTCAGAACTTGAAGCGCGCCGATACCCCGTAGGTCCGCGGCTGGTTCACGTAGCCCGAGATCGACTGCGACTGGGCCACCGAATCGAAGATATCGGTGATGCTGCGGTGATCGAGCAAGTTGCGGCCCCACACCATCAGGTCCAGTCCGTTGGCAAACGAGTAGGTTAGCGACGCGTTGAGGTCGTCGTCCTCTCGCCGGAACGGACGTGCGGCCGCACGAGCGGTATCGTAGTTCGGGGTACCGTTGGTGTTCGTGGTGATGAACGCCAGCAGGCCCGGCTCGACCTGCACCGGGGCGGCATAGCGGAAGTTGCCGCGCAGGATCAGGTGATCGTCGCCGATCGGCTGGTCCCAGGTCGCGCCGAAGTTGGCGACGAACTTGGAGATGTTGCCGATCTCGGTGCCCGAAAGGTCGCCGAACGGCGAGGCGACGAAGCTGTCATACTTCGGGTCGAGGTAGGTCACCGCCACTTCCAGCGTCAACTCGTCCGTCGGGCGCGCCATGCCGTCGAACTCGACACCGAAGGTCGACTGCTTGCCGGCGTTGGCGAGGATGAACCCGGTGCCGGTGAAGGTGTTGGTCTGGAAGTTGCGGATCGACTGCTTGAAGAACGTCAGGTTGGCTGAGGCGAGGCCCCAGTTGCCCTTGATCCCGAGCTCGTAGTTCTCCGCGATTTCCGGATCGGCGAAGCGCGATCCAGGCACCAGGTTGGTTACCGCCAGCCCCTGATTGACCAACGCGGCATAGGCCGCCGGGCTCGGTCGGCTGTCGCGTGAGAGGTTCCAGCTCGATGCCTTGAAGCCCGAAGAATACGAGATGTAGGCATTGAGGTGCGGATTGAACTCGTAGGCGAGGCGCGCGATGTAGCTCACGTTGCCGTCGCGGGTCCTGCCGTCTTCCACTGCGTTGGGGATGTTCTGGAACGGCGGCAGGAACTGCAGCGCCTGGAACCCCATCAGCGGTGCCGTCTGCGCGCTGACGCCCTGAACGATAGCGTTGTATCCGGTCGGAGAGACCGACTGGAAATAGGCGATCTGCGCCGGGCTCGCCAGCGTACCGGCAGGCAACGACAGGTACTGGCCGACAGTCAACGCAGTGTAGTAGGCGTTGATCTGGCTGATCGCACCCGGGATGTCGACCGCACTGAAAAGGTCGGTGCTGTAGGAGTTAGTGGTCACGTCCTTCGCGTCGTGGGTGTAGTTGATGCCCAGCGTCAGCGTGAGGTTGTCGATCGGCTGGATGTCGACGTTGCCGAACACCGACCACGCCTGGTCATGCTGCTTCATGTTGTTGAAGAAGCCCTGCCCGGCCTGCCAGAAAGTATTGGGCGGTGCCCCGAAGGTTGCCTCGATGCTGTCGGCGCTCTGGGTATTGGCGGTAAGGCCACGGATCAGCAGGTCGACATAGTTGCGGAAGTCGCTGCCGTAGACGATCTGGTCATGGTCATCGACGTTCTCGTCGAAGAAGTAACCGCCGAGCAGGAAGTTGACCGGCCCGTCGAAATCACTCGCAAGGCGCAGTTCCTGCGTGAAGGTCTTGATCTTCGCCTGGCCGATGTTGGCCCCGGTCGCCAGCTTGGCGCTGGTGAAATCGACATCCTGGTCGGCGTTGAGGCTGGACTGGCGATAGGCGGTGATGCTCGTCAGCTTGAGCGAATTCATGGTGTAGTCGGCCTGGCCCGACACGCCCCAGTTCTCGACCTTGCTGGTCGGGACCACGTCCGAATAGACCACATCGGCGAACGGAGTGCGATAGTCGTTGACCATCCCGCCGAGCGCCTGGATCGCCAGCGTCGCGGCCGACGGGCGCAGGTTGACCACGCCGCAGCACTTCTCGTCGATCCGGTCGTAGTCGGCGATCAGGCGGAAGCTGAAATCGCTCGACGGCTCGAACAGCACCTGACCGCGGGCGAACCAGCGGTTGCGGTTGTTCATGTCGTCGCCGTTGTAGGCGTTGGTCAGGTAACCGTCGCGGCGGTGGTATCCGCCCGCGATCGAGGCTGCGACGGTGTCGCTGATCGGCCCGGTCAGGTAAGCCTTGGCGACGACGTCGTTGTAGTTGCCGTAGCTCGCCTCGACACTGCCGTGGGGGGTGAAGCTCGGAGCCTTGGTGACGATCGAGATCACACCGGCGCTGGCGTTCTTGCCGAACAGTGCCGACTGCGGCCCGCGCAGCACTTCGATGCGCTGGATATCGGGCAAGTCGCCGATCTGCGCGATCGCGCGGCTGCGATAGACCCCGTCGACATATACCGCGACCGACGGCTCGAGGCCGATGTTGTTGCCGCTCGTGCCGAACCCGCGGATCGAATAGGTCGTCGCGAACTGGCTCTGGCTCTGGCTCGCCGAAAGCGACGGGACCACGCTGGTAAGATCCGACACGTCGCGGATCTGCGCGCGCTCGATGGTATCGGCGGTGGTGACCGAGACCGCCACCGGCACGTCCTGCAGGGTCTGCGCGCGCTTGGTTGCGGTCACGATGATCTCGTTGCCGATTGCGCTCGTGTCATCCTGGCTCTGCGCCTGTGAGGCATTGGCGGAATTCGAGTCGGCCTGGTCCTGCGCGGAAGCGATCGTCGGGAAAGCGACGACGGCAGCTCCGGCCAGCAAGGCGATGCGGCAGCGGCTCGCGAACGGCGAGGCGATGAAATTCATTGTCGGGGTTCCTCTTTCATTGGCAACACACACATCCGAATTGTCCGGCAAGGTGAGATGCTTACTCCATACATTCCCACAGGCGATGTATCACTGCACAGTGCGCGCTCAAGCGATGGTATCATATGAAATTGGAATGCACACCGTCTGTTGCCCGTATGACACAGCCCGCACCTTGCCGCCTGCGCCCCGCTCCGCTAGGGGCGCGCGGCAAACGCGATGAAATAGACGCCGCGTTATCTGACAGCTTCGAGAACCTATTATGACTTCGCTTCGAAACGTGGCGATCATCGCCCACGTCGACCATGGCAAGACCACCCTTGTCGACCAGCTTTTCCGCCAGTCGGGCACCTTCCGCGACAACCAGCGGGTGGAAGAACGCGCGATGGATTCGGGCGACCTCGAGAAGGAGCGCGGGATCACCATCCTTGCCAAGCCGACCTCGATCGAATGGCAGGGCACCCGGATCAACATCATCGACACGCCCGGCCACGCCGACTTCGGCGCGGAGGTGGAACGCATCCTCAGCATGGTCGACGGGGTGATCCTGCTGGTCGACAGCGCCGAAGGGGCGATGCCGCAGACCAAGTTCGTCACCGGAAAGGCGCTCGGCCTCGGCCTGCGTCCGATCGTGGTGGTCAACAAGATCGACCGCCCCGACGGTCGCCCGCAGGAAGTTCTCGACGAAGTCTTCGACCTGTTCGTCAACCTCGACGCGAACGACGAGCAACTCGACTTCCCGGTGCTCTATGCCTCGGGCCGCGAAGGCTATGCGAGCGAGGACCAGGACGCGCGCAGCGGCGACCTGACCCCGCTGTTCGAGCGGATCGTCGCGCATGTGCCTGCGCCCAGCCTCGACGAAGACGCGCCGTTCAGCTTCCTTGCCACCCTGCTCGATCGCGACAGCTTCATGGGCCGCGTGCTCACCGGGCGAGTCCAGTCGGGCAAACTCAAGATCAACGATCCGATCCGCGCGCTCGACGCTGAGGGCAATGTGATCGAGACGGGGCGTGCGACCAAGCTGATGAGCTTTCGCGGGCTTGAGCGAGTGCCGGTCGAAAGTGCCAAGGCAGGCGACATCATCGCGCTCGCGGGCCTCGAAAAGGCGACGGTTTCCAACACCATCGCTTCGCCGGAAGTGACCGACCCGATCGCGGCGCAGCCGATCGACCCGCCGACGCTGTCGATGCGCTTTGCGGTCAACGACAGTCCGCTCGCCGGGCGCGAGGGCGACAAGGTCACCAGCCGGATGATCCGCGACCGCCTGATGCGTGAAGCCGAAACCAACGTCGCCATCCGGGTAACCGAAGCGCACGACAAGGACAGCTTCGAAGTCGCCGGGCGCGGCGAACTGCAGCTGGGCGTGCTGATCGAAACGATGCGCCGCGAAGGCTTCGAGCTGGGCATTTCGCGCCCCCGCGTGCTCTTCCGCGAGGAAGACGGCCAGCGGATGGAGCCGTACGAGCAGGTCGTGATCGATGTCGACGACGAGTTCTCGGGAACGGTTGTCGAGAAGATGCAGCGCCGCAAGGCCGAGCTGACCGAAATGCGCCCGAGCGGCGCGGGCAAGACCCGCATCACGTTCTCCGCCCCCAGCCGCGGGCTGATCGGCTACCACGGCGAATTCCTGTCCGACACGCGCGGCACCGGAATCATGAACCGCCTGTTCGAGAAATACGGCCCCCACAAGGGCGCGATCGAAGGGCGGCCCAACGGCGTGCTGATCTCCAATGCCACCGGCGATGCGGTGGGCTACGCGCTCAACGCGCTGGAGGAACGCGGCGTGCTCTTCCTCGGCCCTCAGGCGAAGGTCTACGAAGGGATGATCATCGGCGAAAACGCCAAGCCCGAAGACCTCGAGGTCAACCCGCTCAAGTCCAAGCAGCTGACGAACTTCCGTTCGACCGGCAAGGACGACGCCATCCGCCTCACCCCGCCGACGGTGATGACGCTCGAACAGTCGATAGCTTACATCGACGACGACGAAATGGTCGAGGTGACGCCGAAGTCGATCCGCCTGCGCAAGGCGATCCTCGACCCGCACGAGCGCAAGAAGGCGAAGCGCAAGGAAGCCGCATGATTGGTGCTCGTTAGCCTACCGGGGCCGCGAGCATTCCGTCGTCGATCCAGCGGGCCAGCATCGCGCCGGCCTGTTCGGCTGCGCGTGCTTCGTCATCGAGCGCGACGGCCACAAGGGAACAGATCGCACCGAACGTCGCCCCGTCGCGCAGGTGAGCAAGGCAGTCAGCTTCGAGTGCGCTGGTGGCGCGAAACACCGGCTGGAACCCGTCGCGCCACACCACCAGCCCGCCCGGTTCGGCTAACATCGGCACTTCGCCTGCCGGCGCCTCCCCGGCCTTCGCGGAGCGCCAGATTGCGGGGATATCCGCGACCACCCGCCGCACGGCGAGCCCCGGCATAGGGGTCAGGCGCAGGTCCATTGCATCGCCTTGCGCCGACAGCAACGCCGCAAAACCTTTCCGGTCGAGCGGCACTGCATCGCGCGCGACGAAGGCCATGTGCATCCGCCATTCGAGCCACGCGAGTTCCCCCACTTCGGGATCGCCCGCAAACAACTGTGCCAGCGTCTCGTCGAACCCGGAGCCAGCACTATCGAGCGTCCAGCCACCGGGCGGATGGATGATCGCGTGATGCGCCGCTGCACGTTCGAACGCTTCGATTCCCACCCAGTGGCGGGTCGCGGGAAATGTCTCGGCAAGCGCGTCGATCAACCGGGCGCGATAGGCGTTGCGGTAGATCGCCATCCCGGCCCGCGCATGGTCGCTCCAGCTGCGCGGCAGCGGCGCGTCTTCATCGAGCACCTGCGCCATGAACGCACGCTGAGTGGCGGCGAGCGTCATGCTGCGCGCCGCTCTACATCGGCAGCGACCCGGCGGGCCGTGTCGAGCTCGGCGAGCAGGTCGCTCAGCGGGGGAATGGCGTCGTCGCGCTCGATCATCGTTGTCGCATGACCGAAACGGGCGACCGCCCGTGCATAGAGCGCCCATACCCCGTCGCACACCGCGCGGTCGTGCGTGTCGATCAGGATCTCGCCCGGGGTGTGCCCGGCCAGGTGCATCTGGCGCACTCGATCGATCGGAAGCCCGGCGAGGTATTCGCCCGCGTCGAACCCGTGGTTGTGCGCGTTGACGAACACGTTGTTGACGTCGAGCAACAGGAAGCACCCGGTCCGCCGCGCCATCTCGGCGAGAAATTCGTGCTCGGCCATCTCGTCTTCGGGAAAGGCGAGATAGCTCGACGGGTTCTCGAACAGCATCGCGCGCCCGAGCGCATCCTGCGCCTGACCGATATTGCCGCACACCAGGTCGAGCGCTTCGCGGGTGTAAGGCATCGGCAGCAGGTCGTGCGAAGAATGCGCGTCGATCCCGGTCCAGCACAGGTGGTCGGAGACGAACAGCGGCTCGATCCGGTCGGCCAGCGCGCGTAGCCGCATGAGGTAATCGCGGTCGAGCCCGTCGGCCCTGCCGATGCCCAGCGAAACGCCGTGCATCGCCACCGGATAGTGCGCCCGCACCGCGTCGAGCGTCGCGAGCGGGCGGCCGCCATCGACCATGTAGTTTTCCGAAATGATCTCTACGAAATCGACCGCCACTTCGCCTGCCATGAACTCAGCGTAATGCGGGCGGCGCAGGCCGAGGCCGAAGCCTGTGAATGATTGAGTGCTAGCGGTCATCGAGGCGTACCGTGCAAAAAGGGCAGTGGGCGGCCCGCCCTCGGGGGCAAGGTCTGGCAGGCCGCCCGGCGGCTACGGCAGCGCCGTCAGCCGATGTCGCCGATGGTCCCGCCCTTGGTCAGGCACGCGCCCGCAGCCATCGCCTTAAAGCCGTGGCCCTTGCACGAATTCATGCCCTTGCATTCATTCATCGTGGTCTTGCAGTCGGCCATGCCCTTGCAGCTGTTCACGCCGTAGCAGTGGACGGTGTCTTTCGCGCCGACTGCCGCGCCGGTGCTGCCGGCTGGCGGGGTTGCCGCGCCCGCCATCGAAGACAGCGCGAACAGGGCGGCAGAAGCGGCGATGCTGGCGCCGGTACGGATCGAAGTCATGTGGAATTCTCCCAAAAAGAGGTTTGCTTGCCGGGGGTCGGCACGGGCTGGTTCGGCAGGAGGTCCGGCTCGGTTACATCGCCTGGAAATTCGGTGCGGGTGTAACCGGATGGCGGGGTGCGAACGAACTCCGGGGCAATCGACACTTCACTGCAAGGAATGCCCGATGCCCAAGACCCTGCCCGTTCTCGCAATCGCTACCGCAGCAGCCAGCCTTGCGCTCGCCGGCCAGGCCAGCGCCGCACAACCGAAGATGGAAAAGTGCTACGGCGTCGCGAAAGCCGGTCACAACGATTGCGCTGCCGGACCCGGCACCAGCTGCGCGGGCACCTCGACCCGCGACTTCCAGGGCAATTCGTGGAAGCTCGTGCCCGCCGGGACTTGCACCAAGATTAGCACGCCCAAGGGCAACGGCTCGCTGACCCCGATCAAGCGCTGAGCCGATGCGCACGCTCGTTCGCCACTGGAACCGCGCAACGGCCATCGCCGGTTCGCGCTGGCCGGAAGCAGCCACGCTGCTGCTCGTCCGCCTCGCGCTCGCCGGGGTGTTCTGGCGTTCGGGCCGGACCAAGGTCGTCGAAGGCACCTGGCTGCACCTGAGCGATGCCACCCGCTACCTGTTCGCCACCGAGTATTCGGGCGTGCCGCTGCCGTCCGACCTTGCGGCGCATCTTTCGCTGCTGGGAGAGACATTCCTGCCGATCCTGCTCGTGCTTGGCCTCGCCACCCGGCTATCCGCACTGGGGCTGCTCGGCATGACGATGGTGATCCAGGTGTTCGTCTATCCCGATGCGTGGTGGCCGGTGCATTCGCTATGGGCGGCGCTGGCACTCGTGCTAGTGGTGCGCGGCAGCGGGGCATTTGCACTCGACCCGCTTCTCGCGAGGGGACTGGCGCGATGATCGCCGACGAAGCGACGCTGTCACGCCTGATGCGGGCGAGCCAAGGCGGCGACCGCACCGCCTATCACGCGCTGCTTGGCGCGTGCGAGAGCTGGCTCAAGCGCTATTTCCAGCGCCGCGTTCCACCATGCCAGTTGGACGACCTCGTGCAGGAAGTCCTCCTCAGCCTTCACCGCAAGCGGGCCAGCTACGATCCCGAGCGCGCGTTCCTGCCGTGGCTTGCCGCGATCGCGCGCTATCGCTGGGTCGATCACTTGCGCAAGGCCTACCGCGCGCAGGAAACCGACCTCGAAGGCGTCGAGCCGTCGCAACCTGGCGAACAGGAAGCCGTCGCCGCACAGATCAGCCTCGAGCGATTGTTCGAGAACCTCTCCGACGGCCAGGCAACTGCAATCCGGCTGGTCAAGATAGAAGGGCAATCGGTCAGCGAAGCCGCGCGCCTCACCGGCCAGAGCGAATCGCTGGTCAAGGTCAACGTCCATCGCGGGCTCAAGAAGCTCGCCGCCATCGTCGAAAAAGCGAACTGAGATATGAGCAACACCCCTTCCCTGATCGATAGCCTGGTCGATGATCTCAACCCTGTTCGCCCGTTGCGCTGGCGCGCCGGTGCCGGACTGGTCGCGGCGGCCTTCGCCGCAACGGTCGCCGCGGTGTGGCTGCTCGCCGGGTTCCGCGCGGGGCTAACGCATGGGCAGGTGTCCGAGCTGTTCCTGATCACCGATGGGCTGATGCTGGTCGTCGGCAGCTCGGCTGCCGCTGCGGTGATCGCGATGGCCAGCCCGCGGGTCGGCAGCACGCACGATAACCCGAAGTGGGCGATGGCCGCGCTCGCGTTGTTGCCGCTGTCCGCACTCCTCGTTTGGCTCGCTCCGCCGACCACGCATCCGGCGCTCTACCAGAGCTCGATCGACCTGCATTGCGTGGCTTGGGGCAGCGCATCGGCGGCATTGATCGCGGTGGCGCTGGGCTGGTGGCTGCGGCGCGGCGCACCGGTCGCACCGAAATTGGCGGGGCTTTATCTCGGCGTCGCATCGGGCGCGCTGGGCATGGCAGCTTACGGCCTCGCGTGCCCCGACGACCAGTTGTTCCACCTCGGCATCTGGCACGTGATCCCGGTCGTGCTGCTTGGGCTGCTTGGGCGGTTCGCCGGTCCCGCGATCATCCGCTGGTAATACATCCGGCACAGTCGCATTGCCCCTTTGTCAAGCCCGGTCCATAGTCCGGCCCGAGCGAGCAAGGAGAGGCCAGCGGTGAGCGAGACTCCAACCAAGGGCGTGTGCCTGGTGATCGGCGCGGGCGATGGCCTCGGCGGATCGGTCGCGCGAGCGTTTGCCGCCGAAGGCCACCCTGTCGCGCTGACCCGCCGGGCACGGCATATCGCCGAACTCGACGCCCTGGCCGACGCGATCCGCGCCGATGGCGGGATTGCGCACGCGTTCGGCGTCGACGCCCGCTCGGAAGAAGAAACCGTTGCGCTGTTCGACCGGATCGAGGCCGAGATCGGCCCGCTCGAAGTGGCGGTGTTCAACATCGGTGCCAACGTGCGCTTCGGCATTCGCGAGACGACCGCGCGGGTGTTCACCAAGGTGTGGGAGATGGCGTGCTTCGCCGGGTTCCTCGCGGGGCGTGAAGCCGCGCGGGTGATGGTGCCGCGCGGGAAAGGCACGATCCTGTTCACCGGTGCGACCGCTTCGCTGCGCGGGCGCGACGGGTTCTCCGCCTTTGCCGCGGCCAAGGCGGGCCTGCGCGCGCTGGCGCAATCAATGGCGCGCGAACTGGGGCCGCAAGGGATCCACGTCGCGCACGTGATCTGCGACGGAGCGATCGACGGGGTGTTCACCCGCTCGCGGGTCGACGATGTCACTCCGTTGCTCGAAGCCGATAGCATCCTCAAACCCGACGAGATTGCCCGCAATTTCGTGTGGCTGCACCACCAGCCACGCTCCGCATGGAGCCATGAGATTGACCTGCGCCCGTGGACGGAGAGCTTCTGACATGACCGCCAAAATCGACTTCGTATTCGATTTCATCAGCCCCAACGGATACCTCGCGTGGTGGCCGCTACGCGAAATCGCCGCGCGCCATGGGGCGGAGATCGTCGTGATACCCGCGCTGCTCGGCGGAATGCACAAGCTGACCGGCAATGCCCCGCCGTTCATCCGTGACGCGGATATCAAGGGCAAGACCGCCTACGCGCAGCTCGAGATGCAGCGTTTCATCGAGCGTCACGGGTTCGACAAGTTCCGGATGAACCCGGCCTTCCCGTTCCGATCGGTCGACTTGCTGCGAATGCTGATCGCTGCGCAAGGCCAGGGCGATGCAACGCCGCTGATCGAAGGGCTGCTGCACGCGCTGTGGGAAGACGGCCTCGATCCCGCCGATAGCGATGGCGTGGCTCAAGTGATCGCGGCATCAGGGTTCGATCCGGCGGAGCTTGCAGCGAAGGCGCAGGACGACGCAGTCAAGCAGACGCTGTCCGACAACACCGCTAACGTCGTCGAGCGCGGTGCATTCGGCATCCCGACGTTCTACATCGAGGGCGAGATGTTCTTCGGCAAGGAACGCCTCGGCCAGATCGACGAACTGCTCGCCAGCCTCGGCTAGCCCGGCACGGCCGCGATCCGGCTTGACCTCGCGCCGCCCGGGCCTATCCCCCGCGCATGGATAGCGCCGCTCACCAGCAGACCAACTCCGCCGCCGATCGTGCGTGGACCGCCGAGGCGATCCGCACGATCGAGGCCGACTACAACCGTTCGGCCGACACCCACCTGGTGCCGGTCGCCCTGCCCGCGCTGCCGGGCGTCCAGCTCTACCTGAAGGACGAGGCGAGCCACCCTACCGGCAGTCTCAAGCACCGCCTGGCGCGTTCGCTGTTCCTCTACGCGCTGTGCGACGGGCGGATCGGGGCGACCACGCCGATCGTCGAGGCGTCGAGCGGATCGACCGCGGTTTCCGAAGCCTATTTCGCGCGGATGCTCGGCCTCGAATTCATCGCCGTGGTCCCGCGCAGCACCGCGCAGGCGAAGATCGCGGCAATCGAGTTCTACGGCGGCAAGGCGCACTTCGTCGATGATCCCGGCACAGTCTATGCCGTCGCCCAGCAATTGGCCGACCGATGCGGCGGTGTCTACCTCGACCAGTTCACCTATGCCGAACGGGCGACAGACTGGCGCGGCAACAACAACATCGCCGAGACGATCTTCGAGCAGATGGCGCTCGAACCGCACCCGATCCCGCGCTGGATCGTCTGCGGTGCGGGGACCGGCGGCACCTCTGCCACGATCGGGCGCTTCATCCGCTATCGCCGCCACGCGACGCAGCTGATGGTCGCCGACCCCGAAGGATCGGTGTTCCACCGGCACTGGGCCGACCGCTCGGTCACGACGATCGAAAAATGCGGCAGCTGCATCGAGGGAATCGGTCGTCCGCGGGTCGAGCCGAGCTTCCTGCCTGCCGTGGTCGATGCGATGATGCCGGTCAGCGATGCCCAGAGCGTCGCCGCCGCGCGGCTGCTCTCGGCCCGCCTCGGGCGCAAGGTCGGCGGATCGACTGGCACCAGCCTGTGGGCGGTCGCGCAGCTGGCGCAAGACATGGCGCGGCGGGGCGAAACGGGCAGTATCGTCTCGATCCTGTGCGACGACGGCGAACGTTATGCCGACACCTATTTCGACGACAATTGGGTGCGCGAGCACGGACTCGATCTCGAAGATCCGACACAGGCTCTGCAATCCGCGCTGGGCTGGTAAGGGTCCGCAGCCCGAGACTGCGGTGGCCAGCGCCAACCTCTCCTGTTAGGCACCCGCGCCATGCAGACAGGGATCATCGTTTCACTCACCCTCTACTTCCTCCTGATGCTCGGCATCGGGCTCTACGCGTGGCGCAAATCGACCGACTCTTCGGAAGGGTATTTGCTCGCCGGACGCGACCTGCACCCGGCCGTGGCGGCGCTCTCCGCCGGGGCAAGCGACATGTCGGGCTGGCTATTGCTCGGCCTGCCGGGCGCGCTCTACGCCACCGGGCTGGTCTCGGCGTGGATCGGCATCGGCCTGTTCGTCGGCGCGTTCGTCAACTGGATCGTCGTTGCCCCCCGGCTGCGCCAGCAGACCGAAGAGCTCGACAATTCGCTGACCATTCCCGAATTCCTCGCCAATCGCTTCCCAGAAAAGGCCGTGGCGCTGCGGATTACCAGCGCAGTGATCGTGGTGCTGTTCTTCACGGTGTACACTGCAGCTGGTCTGGTCGGCGGCGGCAAGCTGTTCGAGACCGCATTCAGCGGGGCAATCCACATTTCGGGGATGACCGACTATTCGGCGGGGATCTGGATCACCGCGCTGGTGGTGCTGGCCTACACGATGATCGGCGGGTTCCTCGCGGTCAGCCTGACCGACTTCGTGCAAGGCGTGATCATGCTGCTCGCGCTGGTGCTGATGCCGCTGGTAGTGATCTTCGGCCCCGGCGGAGCCAACGGCGCAAGCATCGCCGCCGTGCCGCAGGACGGGTTCCTCAGCCTGACTTACGGGCTGACCGCGATCGGCTGGTTATCGGCGGTGACGTGGGGCCTCGGCTATTTCGGCCAGCCGCACATCATCGTGCGGTTCATGGCGGTCCGCTCGGTGCGCGAAGTGGCAACCGCGCGCAATTACGCGATGAGCTGGATGTTCGTGTGCCTGATGGGCGCGATCGGCGTGGGCATCGCGGGCCGGGCCTACATGGCGCGAAACGGGCTGGTGCTCGACGATCCGGAAACGATCTTCGTCGTGCTCGCCAACCTGCTGTTCACCCCGCTCATCACCGGGTTCCTCTACGCCGCGCTGCTGGCAGCGATCATGAGCACGATCAGCTCGCAACTGCTGGTGTCCTCCAGTTCGCTGGTCGAGGATTTCTACCGCCTGTTCCTGCGCAAGAACGCAAGCGAGCGCGAAGCGGTCAATATCGGGCGGCTGTGCGTCGCGCTGGTGGCGATGGCGGCGATCGCGATTGCGGGAAACCCGAACAGCGAAGTGCTTGGGCTCGTCGCTCATGCGTGGGCCGGGTTCGGCGCGGCATTCGGGCCGCTGATCGTGCTTTCGCTGACCTGGAAGCGAATGACCGGCGCGGGTGCCGTCGCCGGCCTTGCGACCGGCGCGCTGGTAGTGATCGCGTGGATCGCGCTAGGTTGGGATACCAGCTTCCTGGGCGGCGACGGCGTCTACGAAATCATCCCGGGTTTTGCCGCGTCGTGGCTGGCGATCTGGCTGATCAGTCGGCGAACTGCGCTCTAACCGGCGCATTAGGGCACTGTTAACCATAACCGGCGAGACTGTGCGCCATGCGCACGCGACTTGCCTTGCTGGCGATGACAGCCACCCTTGCCGGGTGCGGGAACCTGATTCCCGACAGCCGCGCGCCTGCCCGTCCTGCCCCGAGCGTCACCGGCAACTGGGCGCCGAGTTCGAACGAGCGGATGTGCCTCGCCAGCCTCGGACGCGATGGCACTGACTTCAACCCCGTGCCCGACAAATACTATGGCGCGGGGTGCTCGACGCTCGACAGCGTCACGCTTGCCTCGCTCCAGGGCGACGACCGGCGGTTCACGCTCGCCAACCTCGGCCCGGTCGCCTGCCCGCTGGCAGACACGCTTGCCGGTTGGGCGCGCTACGGGATCGATCGCGCCGCGCGGATCGAATTCGGCAGCCCGCTCGCCCGGATCGAGACTTTCGGCAGCTATTCGTGCCGCAACGTCGCCGGTTCTTCCCGGCGCTCGGCACATGCCCGCGCAGAGGCGATCGACGTATCCGCATTCGTGCTGGCAGACGGACGGCGGATCACGGTCGCCGGCGGCTGGAACGGGACTGAAAAGGAGCGCGAATTCCTGCGGGTGGTCCATGCCAGCGCGTGCAAGCGGTTCGGCACCGTGCTCGGCCCTGGCTACAACGCCGCGCACCACGATCACTTCCATGTCGAACTGGGCGGGGGCGGCTACTGTCGTTGAGGACCGCCGGGCGTCAGGTGCCCGTGTCCGGAACCTGCGCTTCGAGCCGCATGCGGACTGCCTCGGCCGAATGCGCTGCCCCGAGCTTGGTCATCATGTTCGCCCGGTGAATTTCCACTGTGCGCGGGCTGATGTCGAGTTCGCGGGCGATCGCCTTGTTGCTCGACCCTTGCGCCAGCCAGTCGAGCACCTCGCGCTCGCGGTTGGACAGGCTGGCGATCCGCTGGCGCGCATCGATCATCCTTCGGCGGGCCTCGGCATGTTCGCTCGATTCGCTGTCGATCCGCTCCAGCAGACCGGCGAAGCGCGATCCTTCGAGCGGAAGCGCGAGATATTCGAGAGCGCCGGCCTTGATTGCGGCAACGACCCGGTGAGTTTGCGGATCCTCGTGCATCGCGACGACGGGAAGCCAGATACCGGCCTCGGCGAGCTGCTCGATCAAGGCGGGGGCGCCTTCGGCATCGTCGCGCAGGAATATGGTCCCCCCTTGCGGCGGGTGGGCCAGCAGTTCGTCGATGTCGCCATAGACTTCCGCGTGGTGGCCAAGCCCGAACACGAGCCGGGCACATTCGGCGCGCATGCGGACATCGGGTTCGACGATATGAATGATCTGGCGTTGGGTCATGCCGCGCAGCATGGCGTCAGGACCGGTCTTGGTTAATTCGATCCATTTCCGGAATGGAGCAACAACAACTCTGATGTTCAGCGATTACCGTCGCAAAAATTCATCCGGAATGGAGTGGAATTACGGGCAATCCCGCATCCGCAATCGCGCGTAAGCGCTTGTCCTAAGGGATTTTACTTACCCTTGGCAAAGGTGAAATCGGGAAGCGCGTTGAACGCCTGCCGCAATGAATCGCCCCAACCAGCGGACACCATCTGGAAGTATTCGTCCTCTTGGGTGATGCGCTGTTCGTGACGCGGTGCATAGGCCTCGCGCTCGATCACCATCACGTCGAGCGGCATACCGACCGAGAGATTGGCCTTGAGCGTCGAATCGAAGCTGACCATCAGCAGCTTGACCGCATCCTCGAAGCTCATCGTGCGGTCGTACGCGCGGATCAGGATCGGGCGGCCGTACTTGGTCTCGCCGATCTGGAAGAATGGGGTGTCCCAGCTCGCCTCGATGAAGTTGCCTTCGGGATAGATCAGGAACAGGCGCGGTTCCATGCCCTTGATCTGGCCCGCGACGATCATCGTGGCAGTGAACCGGCCCTGCCCGTTCTGCCCGTTTACCTCCTGCCGATCCTCGATCGTCTCTTGCAACAGCCGCCCGATCTCGGTCGCCACCTGGAACATCGTCGGCGCATCGAACACTGAATTGCGCCGCTCGTCCGGGGTCTTGGTCCGCTCCTCGAGCTGGCTGATGACAGCCTGCGTGGTGGCAAGGTTGCCCGCCGTCATCACAGCTACGATCCGCTCGCCAGGCACTTCCCAGTGGACCAACTTGCGAAACACCGAGATGTTGTCGACACCCGAATTGGTGCGGGTGTCGCTCATCAGGACCAGGCCCTTGTCGAGCATCAATCCCACGCAATAGGTCATGAATTCGGCGCCTCCGGACCGTTTGTCGTTGTCAACTCAGCACGCACCGATCGTTGGCCGAGTCATTGCTCCACCTGCTGCCGTTCGACCGCCACGTCAACGTGCAAGCCTTCGCTCTCCGACCCGAAGCTGATCCCGGTGATCGGGGCTGCATCGCGATAGTCGCGCCCCGTTGCCACGCGGACGTATCGCGGATCGGGGCTGATCCCGTTGGAAATATCGAACCCGACCCATCCCAAACCATCTACGTGGGCCTCGGCCCAGGCGTGGGTCGCCTCCTGGTCGATGCGGTCGTTCATCATCAGGTAGCCGCTGACATAGCGCGCAGGTATCCCCAGCGAGCGCGCAGCACCGATAAAAATATGAGCATGGTCCTGGCACACACCGTGCCCGGCCTCGACCGCTTCTTCCGCGGTCGTGGCAACCCCTGTCCGCCCCGTCTCGTAGCGCACCTGTCGGTGGATCTCGCTCGACAACGCGTGGAGGAAATCGACGCTGCCATCGACCTCTCTCTCGAGTCCTCGCAGCATCGCTCTCAACTTTGGTCCCGGACGCGTCAGCCTCGTCTGCGACAGGAAGCTCCATAGCGGCAGGTGGCCCGCATGACGCCCGATCACACCGGCATGATCGTGGGTGTCGACCTTGCCGGTGCAGGTCACATGGACCTCGCTCGTTCCCGGCTCGACCGCCACCAGCGTCACGTGATTGTGATGCTGGTCCTCGTACTCGAGTTCGATATGCGCTTGTTCGAGCGTCATGTTCCAGTCGATGATTTCCTGCCCTTGCGTTTCCTTGGGGGTCAGGCGCAGGCGCTGGAGCGCATGGATCACCGGCTCCTTGAACCGGTAGCTGGTGGTATGACGGACGGAGAGGCGCATGGCTCGGGTCTCCTAATCCAGGAAGCGATAGTCTTGCGCGATCGCGTCTGCGATCTCGCCGTTGCGGAACATGAAGCCGGTCAGGAACTCATGCAGCCCTTCATCGAACACCTGGTCGATCGTCAGCTCGTCGAGCATCGCGGCGGACTGGCAAACCAGCTCGCTGCTGGTTCCATCGCTGCCATGCAGCCGCGCGAGCGTGGTCAGGCTCTCGCGCAGCAATGTGTGGCTGTAGGCGAGGCTCCGGGGGAAGCGCTGGTCGAGGATCAGGAACTCGACGATCCCGCGCGCATCGGCCTTGCCGGTGTTGAGCCAGCGGAACGCGCGATCACCCGAGACCGAGCGCAGCAACTGGTCCCATTGTCCGGCATCGAGGCTCGAACCCACGTAGCTCACCGAGGGAAGCAGCAGGTAATACTTCATGTCGAGGATGCGCGCGGTGCTGTCCGCCCGCTCCACGAAGGTACCCGCGCGCGCAAAATGGAAACCTGCATCGCGCAGCATCGAATTGCCGAACGCGCCGTGCGCCAGCGTTCCGACACCCTTGATCATCTTGACCACGTCGCCCACCGCGCTTTGCGTGACGGGCCGCGAGAGCGCCTCGTCGATCTTCATCCATCCTTCGTTGACCGCGGTCCACAGGTCGCTGCTGATCGCGGTCCGCACCGCGCGCGCATTCGTGCGCACTGTGCGCATCAACGCGTGGAGGCAGGCCGGATTGTCCTTGTCGCGCAGGATGTAATTCCACGCCTGCGTTCCTGTGTAGATGCCGTATTTCGCTTCGAATCCGGCGCCTTGCCCGAGCGTGGCAATCACCGAACGCCATTCGTCCTCGGCCGAGATGACATCGCGGGTCAGCGCCATTCGCAGCCCAGCGTCGAGCAGCCGCGCGGTATTCTCCACCCGCTCGAGATAGCGGAACATCCAGAACAACCCGTTGGCGGTCCGCCCTAACATGGTCGCATCCCCGCCATCAGTCTTTCAGCACCCAGGTATCCTTGGTGCCTCCGCCTTGCGACGAGTTGACCACCAACGATCCCTTTTTGAGCGCGACGCGGGTCAGCCCGCCGGGCACGATCTCGACGTTGTCGGGCGAGACCAGCACGAAGGGCCGCAAGTCCACGTGCCGCGGGGCAAGGCCCTTCCGGGTGAACACAGGGCAAGTCGAAAGCGCCAGCGTCGGCTGGGCAATGTAGTTCTGCGGATTGGCTTCCAGCTTGGCGCGGAACGTGCGGATTTCCTTCTTGCTGGCAGTCGGGCCGATAAGCATGCCGTAGCCGCCCGAACCATGGACTTCCTTGACCACCAGCTCTTCGAGGTTGTCGAGAACGTATTTCAGCGTTTCGCGATCGGCGCAGCGATAGGTCTCGACATTGGGCAGCAAGGGCTTCTCGCCGGTGTAAAACTCGACGATCTCGGGCATGAACGAATAGATCGCCTTGTCGTCGGCAATCCCGGTTCCCGGAGCGTTTGCGATGGTGATCCCGCCCGAGCGATAGACATCCATGATGCCGGGCACGCCCAACATACTGTCGGGATTGAACGACAGCGGATCGAGGAAATCGTCGTCGACCCGGCGATAAAGCACGTCAATCGGTTCGAACCCCCGCGTTGTGCGCATACAGACGCGCCCGCCAACCACTCGCAGATCGCCGCTCTCGACCAGCTCGGCACCCATCTGGTCGGCAAGGAATGCGTGTTCGTAATAGGCGCTGTTGTAGATCCCCGGCGTCAGCACCGCGACGGTCGGCTTGCCGGTCGTCGCAGAGGGCGCACACGCAGCGAGACTGCGCGCGAGCCGGCGCGGGTAGTCCGACACCGTGCTCACCGGAACCCGCGTGAACAGTTCGGGGAACATCGTCATCATCGTTTCGCGGTTCTCGAGCATGTACGAGACCCCGCTGGGGGTGCGCGCGTTGTCCTCCAGCACGAAGAAATCGTTCGGGCCGGTGCGCACCAGGTCGATGCCGACGATGTGGGTATAGACCCCGCCCGGCGGGGTGAAACCGACCATGTTGGATAGCCACGCGTCGTTATTGGCGAGCAGTCTCTCTGGCAGCCGGCCCGCGCGGATGATCTCTTGCCGATGGTAAAGGTCGTGGATGAAGGCGTTGAGCGCGCTCACCCGCTGTTCGATCCCGCGCGTCAGACGACGCCATTCGTTCGCGGTGATGATCCGCGGAACCATGTCGAACGGGATAAGCCGCTCTTCCGCGTCGTGCTCGCCATAGACATTGAAGGTAATCCCGGTGCGGCGGAATGAGGCTTCGGCCTCTTGGTCCTTGCGCTTCAGGAGATCGGCGGGCTGTTCGTCGAACCATCTGCAGTATTCGGCGTAGCCCGCTCGGACTGCGCCGGACGGATCGTGCATTTCATCGAACGTGTCGGCCGCGCCGCTCATCCATCTCCTTCCGGAAGAATCGGTTGCTCGAAGAGAAGGATAACGCGTTTTTGTGCAATTGCACAATCAATCGATTGTGCAGGTCAGGAGGGCTCAAGCTCCCGCAGGATCGCAGCGACAGCTTCCGGATCCCACGCAAAGCCGAGATGGGTGCAGCGTAGCGCCACTTCGCGGTCACGCTCGCCCGGCAGGCCGCGCGCCGCGCGCGGGTGGACGATACCGTCGCGCGGGCTCCACAGCGCAACCGTTTCGACCGGCGGCTTGGCGGCAAGGTCGGCCTGGACTGGCGGTTCCTCGACCCGGTGCCCGGCGACCAGGTGATAGGCGCGCCAGGCGTTGTTCGCCCGCGGATTGTATGAAAACGGCGACCCCATCGTAACGACCTTGGCCACCAGCTCGGGCCGCCGCTTGGCGAGTTCGCGCGCGAACAGTCCGCCAAGGCTCCAGCCGACGAGATAGACCGGCTCACCGGCGCGGGCCGCGAGGGATTCGAGCCGGCCTTCCAGCAGCGCGAGATTCTCCACGCTCGGACCGAGGTTGAACCCAAGCCCCCAGCGCTTGACGGTGTGCCCGGCGCGTTCGAGCTGGTGCGCGAGGTAGCGCATCCGGATCGGGTGAGTGGCGAAACCGGGCAGCAGCATGACCGTGCGCGGCGTTGCGGTTCGCGCGATCTCGGTGTGTCGGAATTGGCGGCGAATCGGCTCGGCCAGCGCCGACAACTCGCCCAGCATAAGCCGCCACGACGGCCCGCCGATGTCGCGCGGGGCCGGTTCGGCAGCCAGCTCCAGCCGGCGCAGGACTTCGGCGCGCGTTTCCGCGAGCTGCAAGTTCCGAAACCGTGAAGCCACTTCGCCCATCCGCTGCGCCTAATGACCGGTGCCATAAAAACGCAACAATTGTGCCGAAGTTTCATTTAGCTGTCATGAACACGCGCCGATGCGTTTGGAATCCATCTTCAATTCCATGTGCATTTCGCCGCCGGGAATCGCGGCGGCCTTCTGCGTCATGTCCATGTGCATCGAGGTGCTGGTGGTCGAGACCGTGCCGTCCATCTTCATCGCGGAGGTCATTCCCTGCTGTCCGGTGCAGGTCATCGCAGCGTCGAGCGCGTCGCCATTCACGTCGAACTTGTCGAAGGTGCATTTGAGCCCGCCCTCGCCTTCGCCAAGCTTGCGGACCATTTCCTCGAAGCCCTTATCGGCCTCTTCCTTGGTGAGGCAATAGGTCTCTCCCTGGCCAACCACGTTGCGCATCCGCTGCTTCATCATGTCGGCCCGCTGCGGCGGCAGGCCCGGCACCGAGAAGTCGATCAGCTCGACGCTGGTTTCGTATTTGCCCGGCTGGGGCTTCGCCAGCTTGCCCGCTTCGGCCATGACCTGCTCGGGTGTTTTCGGTTGCTTGGGCTCGCTGTTGCAGGCCGAGAGGGCAAACGCCGCAACAAGCGGCAGGGCGGCAGCGATCAGGCGCATTGGCAGGTATCCCCCTTCCGGCAATGATGTCTGCTAGCTAACGCCCGACCTGCACGAAGCCAAGACCGGACCTCTCAACCGCCGTCTTTCGTTCGGGACCTGGATCGCCGAGCTGGTGCGCGAAAATGAGGCATCTGGTCACCATGTCGAGCACGCAGTTGCCCACGCCACTCGTGCCAGTCCCCACCACTTCTTGGCTCACGGCTGAAATGGCTGCGCTCCGCTCTGCTATATACGTTTTCACGGGAGCTAGGCCGGTAGTAGAAGTATCCGTCGCTTCCCCAATACCCGTCGTAGATCGGGCCGTAATAGCCGTCGTAATAGCCGTAATAGGATTGCGGCCCATATCCATTGTAATCAGTGCTGTAGGCATAGCCCAGGCCGCTTCCATAACCGTTCGCGCAACCAGCGAGGGTCAGCGATGCACATCCGGCGGCAAATGCAAAAAGAACGGGACGCTTCATTTCAGTCGCTCCTGAATCCCGTCCGTACGCAGCTTGAACGCTCGACGGGGCCGTTCGATCCGGCAAGCGCTTGCCGCCCGCCATTGGTTCGCCCATATCATGGGACATGGCCGAGCTTGTGATCCGCAGGGGACTGGAAGAGCCCGACACTTCATCTGCTTTCACGCCGCACAAGCCCGCGCGGCCGGAAAAGTCGATGCCGGGCAAGCGGTTCGAACTGGTGAGCGACTACCAGCCCGCTGGCGACCAGCCGACCGCAATCGCGGAGCTGGTCGGCGCGGCGCAGGATGGCGAACAAACCCAGGTGCTGCTCGGGGTTACCGGCAGCGGCAAGACCTTCACGATGGCCAAGGTGATCGAGGAACTGCAGCGCCCCGCGCTGGTGCTCGCGCCGAACAAGATCCTCGCCGCGCAGCTCTACGGCGAATTCAAGAGCTTCTTCCCCAGCAACGCGGTCGAGTATTTCGTCAGCTACTACGACTACTACCAGCCAGAGGCCTACGTCCCCCGGTCTGACACCTATATCGAGAAGGAAAGCTCGGTGAACGAAGCGATCGACCGGATGCGCCATTCGGCCACCCGCGCGCTGCTCGAACGCGACGACGTTATCATCGTCGCCTCGGTTTCGTGCCTCTACGGCATCGGCTCGGTCGAAACCTATTCGGCGATGATCTTCGACATCAAGACCGGCGAAACGGTCGACCAGCGCGAGCTCATCCGCAAGCTCGTCGCGCTGCAATACAAGCGCAACGATGCCGCGTTCCAGCGCGGCACCTTCCGGGTGCGCGGCGACAACCTCGAGATTTTCCCCAGCCACTATGAAGACATGGCCTGGCGGATCAGCTTCTTCGGCGACGAGATCGAGGAAATCAGCGAATTCGACCCGCTTACGGGCAGCAAGGGGGCCAGTCTCGACAAGGTGCGGGTCTACGCCAATTCGCACTACGTCACGCCCGGCCCAACGATGAAACAGGCGATGGAGGCGATCAAGTTCGAGCTGGCGCACCGGCTCGAGGAGCTGCAGGCCGAGGGCCGCCTGCTCGAGGCGCAGCGGCTCGAACAGCGCACCAATTTCGACCTCGAGATGATTGCCGCGACCGGTTCCTGCGCGGGGATCGAGAACTATTCGCGCTTCCTCACCGGTCGACTGCCGGGCGAGCCACCGCCGACGCTGTTCGAATACCTGCCCGAAAACGCGCTGCTGTTCGTCGACGAAAGCCACCAGACGGTGCCGCAGATCGGCGCAATGGCGCGCGGGGACCATCGCCGCAAGCTGACGCTCGCCGAATACGGATTCCGCTTGCCGAGCTGCATCGACAACCGCCCGCTGCGGTTCAACGAGTGGGACGCGATGCGCCCGCAAACATTTGCCGTCTCGGCCACCCCGGGGAGCTGGGAGATGGAACAAACAGGCGGGGTGTTCGCCGAGCAGGTTATCCGCCCGACCGGCCTGATCGATCCGCCGGTCGAGATTCGCCCGGTCGAGGACCAGGTGCAGGATTGCATCGAGGAATGCCGCAAGACCGCGCAGGCGGGCTATCGCACGCTCGTCACCACACTGACCAAGCGCATGGCCGAGGACCTCACCGAGTTCATGCACGAGGCGGGGCTGCGTGTGCGCTACATGCACTCCGACGTCGAGACGCTCGAGCGCATCGAGCTTATCCGTGACCTGCGCCTGGGCGTCTACGATGTTCTGGTCGGGATCAACCTGTTGCGCGAAGGGCTCGACATTCCCGAGTGCGGGCTCGTGTGCATCCTCGATGCCGACAAGGAAGGCTTCCTGCGCTCGGAAACCTCGCTGATCCAGACCATCGGGCGTGCCGCGCGCAACGTCGATTCCAAGGTCATCCTCTATGCCGACCGCATCACCGGCAGCATGGAACGCGCAATGGCCGAAACCGAGCGGCGGCGCGAAAAGCAGCAGGCGTACAACGAGGAACACGGGATCACCCCGCAAACGATCAAGCGCCAGATCGCCGACATCGTCGCGCACACCGCGAGCAAGGACGGCGTCACCGTCGATACCGGCGACGAGGAACGCAACAACCTCGTCGGGCACAACCTCCGCGCCTACATAGAGGACCTCGAAAAGCGGATGCGCGCCGCCGCCGCCGACCTCGAATTCGAGGAAGCCGGCCGCCTGCGCGACGAGATTCGCCGGCTCGAGAACGAAGAACTCGGACTGGAGGACAAGAAGGCCCCCATCGTCGGCCGCGCGACCGAGGGTCGCCCCGGCACCCGCAAGATGCGCTACGGCAAGTCGCAGCGGAAGTGGGGCCGCTGACCCACGAGTCAATCACGAATCGCCTGACGGCAGGCAATCGACCGACTGCCTCTTCCCTTCGACCAGCAGCATGCGCGGCCGCCAGTTCCCCTTGTCCCAGCATCCCAATTGGGTAGTTTCTCGCGCAACCGGTCAACGAGGAGCCGGTTTGAACAGGGGTTTTCGATATGAGGCGCTTTCTCGCCGTTTGCCTGGCCGCGCTGCTGGGCCTGGGCATCACCGTTCCGCACGCCATGGCGCAAGATGCTGCGAAGGACAAAGCGAGCGAGAAGTCCGATGCCAAGGAGACCCAGTTCAAGCCGTTCCCCGCGCCCAAATCGATCACCCAGTCCACTACGGTCGGTGGACGCAAGATCACATATACCGCCACGGTCGGCGCGATCCCTGTCAAGGACGACAAGGGCAAGACCATCGGCGAAGTGGTCTATACCGCCTACACCGTGCCCGGTGCCGCCCCGGCATCGCGACCCGTGACTTTCGCATTCAACGGCGGGCCGGGTGCATCTTCGGTATATCTCAACCTCGGCGCTATCGGACCCAAACGGATCCCGTTCGGCGCAAAGGGCGACAGTCCGTCTGACCCGCCGGTGCTACAGGACAACCCGGGAACCTGGATCGACTTCACGGACCTCGTGTTTATCGATCCGATCGGCACCGGGTTCTCGCGTAGCGAGACCGATCCGGAGACCGCCAAGAAGGCCTTCTTCACCGCCAACAGCGACATCCATTACCTCAGCCGCGTGGTCTACGACTGGCTGCTGCGCAACAAGCGGATGACGAGCCCCAAGTACCTCGTTGGCGAAAGCTATGGCGGTTACCGCGTGCCGCGCCTCGCCTATTACCTCGAAACGCAAGTCGGCGTGGGGATCAGCGGGATGACGATGGTTTCGCCCTATCTCGATCCGCCCGCGATCGGGGAGGAGGATGCACTTTCGCCGCTGCCGTGGATGATCAACCTGCCGTCGATGGCGGCGGGCCACTTCGAACGCGAAGGCAAGCCACTCAACGATTCCACCATGGGACCGGTCGAACAGTATGTCCGCAGCCAGTTCGTCACCGATTTCCTCGCCGGGCCGAAAGACAAGGCGGCGACCGATCGCCTGTCGGCCAAAGTTGCGGAACTGACCGGACTCGATCCGACACTTGTGCGCAAACTCAACGGGAGGGTCGATATCGACACGTACCTGCGCGAGATTCGCCGCAGCCAGGGGCTGATCGGATCGGTCTACGATTCGAACTACACCTCGTTCGACCCGTTCCCGGCGAGCGCCTATCCCGAATACAGCGATCCGCTACTGGTCACGATTATCGGACCGACGACTTCCGCCATGGTCGATTTCGTGACCCGGCAAGTCGGCTGGGACGTCGATGCGCCGTATAACGCGCTGTCCTACAAGGTCGGTTCGCAATGGGACAGCGATCATTCGGATACGCCGGTGAGCGACTTGCGCCGCGCGATTGCCGCTGACCCGAAGATGACGGTCAACATCGTCCATGGTTGGGATGACCTGTCGTGCCCCTACTACGGGTCGATGCTGATCCTCGCACAGATGCCCGATTTCGGGGTCAAGAACCGGGTCAAGCTGTTCATGTATCCCGGCGGGCACATGTTCTATTCGCGCAGCGAAAACCACGAACCGCTGCGGCGCGACATCATGGCCAGTTATCGGGGCTAAACGGGGTAGCAGGCAATTTACCCGCCCGCGCGGCGGTGCCATAGCGCGCGCAGATGGATCGCAAATCTGCTCTCGCCATTGCTGTCATTGCCGGGGCCGTCGCCCTCGCCGGGTGCCGCCCTTCGGCCACCGACCACTACGTCGAGCGAGTCGATCTCGATGGGAAAGCGCAAGGTCCGCACGTGCTCAAGGCCGTGCCCGACGTCACCGGGGCGGTATGGGCCGAAAGCAAGGAGCGGGGTCGGCTGGTCTATGGCCAACCGGGCAAGGCACCGCTGGTTGCGCTTGCCTGCACCGGCAAGGCTGCCGATCGTTCAATCGAGTTGACCCGCTTCGCCGAAACCGACCCGGATGCGAAGGCGATGATGGCATTGATCGGCAACGGCCATGTCGAGCGGTTTCCGATCGATACGCACGACAACGGGCGCGGCTGGCTGTGGCAGGGTGCCTACCCCGCGCTCGATCCCGCGCTCGACGTGCTGACCGGTTCGCACAAGGTCGAACTGACGATCCCCGGCGCGAGCACGGTGGTACTCAATCCCAGCACCATGCCCGGCCAGCTGATCGAATGGTGCCGCCGACAAGCGACCGACGATGGCGATGCTAGTCAGCCGGAGCTGAAGTATTCGCCGGAGAGCGGCTCGATCCCGGTGCCGAAATCCGAGCCGACCCCGCCAGTGTGACCAGCATCCCCGGGGTCAGCACTTGCGGCAGCACCTCGGCATCCTTGCCCGGGGCATACCACAGGTAGAGCGGCACCCCGGCGGCTCCGTGTGCGGTCAGGAAGCGGGTGATTTCCGGATCGCGCCGGGTCCAGTCACCGACCAGCGCGACCACGCCTGCCTTGTTGAATGCATCGCGGGTTTCCTCGCGCTCGATCGCGACGCTCTCGTTGACCTTGCAGGTCAGGCACCAGTCGGCGGTGAACCACACGAACACCGGCTTGCCTTGGGCGCGCGCAGTCTGGAGCGCGATTTCGGAAAAGGGCTTGGCAGGTATGATCTCGCCGACCGCAGATGGCTCGGGTGGAGCGCCTCTTGGAAGGCCGACTACCATTCCAATTGCGACGAGCGTGGCAATCGCTGCAACACCACCGATCGACTTTCCCTTTCGCTGCGATACGCCGATCGCCGCAAGCGCGCCCAGCAGGATCGGCAAGGCCAGAACGGCGTAAGCCAGCCCCTTCATACCCGTGAGCCGCCAGACGAGCCAGACCAGCGCCAGCGCGGTCAGGCCCATCGGCACAGCCATCGCCTTGCGGAACGTCTCCATCCACTTGCCCGGTTTGGGCAGCATCCGGCGCAGTGGTGGAACGAAACCGAGCAGCAGGAACGGCAAGGCAAGGCCAAGGCCAAGAGCCGCAAACAGCAGCATCGCCTCCGCCGTTGGCAGCAGCAGTGCTGCGCCCATCGCGGCAGCCATGAACGGACCGGTGCACGGGGTCGCAACGAATGCCGCGAGCAGCCCGGTTGCAAACGCGCCTGCCTGCTCCCCGCCACGCGAGATCGACAGCGATGGTAGTTCGTAGAGTCCGGCAAAGTTGGCGGTGATCGCCACCGCCAGCACCAGCAGCGCGACGACCACGCCGGGCTCCTGCAACTGGAACGCCCAGCCCACGCTTTCGCCCGCCGCCCGCAGGCCCAGCATCAACGCGCCCAGCGCCAGCGTCGCCAGCAACACGCCTGCTGTGTAGGCGATCCCGTCGGCGCGAGCCTGCGCATCGCTTTCGCCGGCGCGCGCAAGGCTCAATGCCTTGAGGCTCAGGATCGGGAACACGCACGGCATCACGTTGAGGATCAGCCCACCAGCCAGCGCCGCCAGCAGCAGGATCCACAACGGGCCGGTCGCAGCGGGCGCAGTATCGGGGGTCAGTACTTCGCCGCCAGCCGGGACAACACCGGGCGAGGCGGTGAAGCGCACCCCGTTGCCGTCGCCAAGCGAGAGGATCCCGCTCACCTTGTCCGGCTTGGCGACGGTCTGGGCGAGAGGGATTTCCGCCACCAGCGCGTTGCCGTCTCGCCGGAATAGCTGCGGCGCGGCATAAGCCACCAGGTCGCGCTGGTCGGTGAATACGTGCGGATCGGGCAGCGGCAGGCTCGCAGGCAGCGGCAAGGCGATCCGCAGCGCCTTGTCGCCGATCATAAAAGTTCCGCCCTGGTCGAGCTCAGCCGGGATTGTCGCCAGCCATTTGGGATAGTCCGCCGAAGCGACGGTCACTTGCGGCAGGCGCAGCGAAAATGTCCGCTCCTCCGGCACGCAAATCGAATCGGTACACGCGAGCCAGTGCGCCTCGAGCCCGATCTGCGCGCCTTCGACCTTCGCCCCCGGCGGCGGCACAAGATCGACAAGGACCGCATACGGGCCTTCGTAGACGTGGTTCATCAGTCCGCCGATTTCGAGCTGCTGCGGCACCGGATACTGCGGCACGCCTGTTGTCCAGCCGGGCGGCAGCTTCCAGTCGAGCTGCATCCCGTAGCCGGCATCGCCCGGATTCGACCAATATCCGTGCCAGCCATCCTCCGGTACGAAGTGGAGCACCATGTGCACCGGCCCGCCGGGTTGCGACGACGCGGCACCGAGGTCGGCCTCGATATGGTTGGGGTGCGGGACCGCTTGCGCGCGCGAAACGCCGGGCTGGACGAGCGCAAGCACCGCGCTCAGCAGCACAAAAAACGCAAGCAGGCGGGGCATTGTCCTTGCGCGCATCGCGCGACCCGCTCTAGGGCGCTGGGTCATGGACGACAAGCGCGACCTGCTGATCCTTGGCGGCGGCCTGGTGGGCATGACCCTCGCGCTGGCAGCTGCGCGCAAGGGCTTTTCGAGCCATGTGGTCGACCGCGCAGATCCCGCTTCGCTGACCGCCGACAGCTTCGACGGGCGCGCCAGCGCGATTTCCACCGCGAGCTGGAACCTGTTCACCAATATCGGTCTCGCCGACCGGCTCGAGCCGCATGGCTGCCCGATCGCGTCGATCATGGTCAGCGATCAGCTCAAGCCCGGCCTGCTCGATTTCACGCCCGAACCGCACGAAGGGTCGCTCGGACGGATGTTCGCCAACCGCGAGCTGCGCCTCGCGCTGTTCGAAGCGGCGCGGGCCGAGCCGCTGATTTCGTGGCACGCCCCGGTCGACGTCGTCAGCCGCCACCGCGACGGGTTCGGCGTTTCCGCCACGCTGGCCGACGGGCGCACGCTTGTGGCCGCGTTGCTGGTCGGCGCGGAAGGCCGCCGCTCGCCGACGCGCGAGGAGGAAGGGCTGGCGATGGCGCAGTGGGACTACAGCCACCGCGCGATCATCGTCGGGCTCGACCACAGCAAGTCGCACGACAACGTCGCATGGGAGATCTTTTACCCCGACGGACCGTTTGCGCTGCTTCCGATGCTCGACGGCCCTGGGGGCCAGCACCGCAGCGCACTGGTATGGACGGTCGACGAGAAGGATGCTGCGGGCACGCTCAAGCTGCCCGCCCGGGCGTTTGTCGCCGAAATCTACAAGCGGATGGGCGACCTGCTGGGTGAAGTCTCGCTCAACTCGGGTCGTTCTTCCTACCCGCTGAGCTTCCAGCATACCGCCAAGATCACCGGCGAGCGGCTCGCGCTGGTGGGCGATTCGGCCCACGGGATGCATCCGATCGCCGGACAAGGCCTCAACCTCGGCCTGCGCGACGTCGGTGCGCTGGTGCAGGTGCTGTGCGAGGCGCAGCGCCTCGGGCTCGACCTTGGCGATGCCCAGATGCTCAAGAAGTACGAGGACTGGCGCGCGCTCGATTCGCTGATGGTGATGGGCGCGACGGACGGGCTCACCCGGCTGTTCGGCGTACCCGGCAAGACTGCTTCGGCGCTCCGCCGGTTCGGGATGGGCGGTGTCCAGCGGTTCGCGCCGCTCAAGCAGTTCTTCATGGACGAAGCGCGCGGAATGTCGGGCACGCTGCCTGAACTGCTGCAGGCCTAGGCCCTATCCCGGATCAATTGGACGGGGTGGTCTCCGCGTCCGCCGGGCTCGGCTGTTCGACCAGCTTGCCGTTCCCGTCGCGCAACAAACGCGGTTCGCGCACGGCAGAGGTTTCGATCAGGTCGAGCGCCTGCTGCGCCCGCTCGTAGCGGCGGGCCTTGGCGATCCAGTCCTTGGCCGATGCTGCGCCGGGCAATTGCTCGACTTCGCCGATCGCCTTGTCCACCCGCCCGCTCTCGAGGAAGAACCGCGCGCGTTCGAGCCGCTTCTGCGGCTGCGGCGACGGCGTCGTCTCGCGGCGGATCACGAACAGGTCGGACAGTTCCTGCTTCACGCGGGTGAAGAACGGTTCGCTCGAGTTGTCTTCCAGCTTGGGGCCGAGCCCCTGCAGCTGCGCGATCAGCACATCGAGCGTGACCGGATTGTGCGAGAACTCGATGATCGTCTGCACCGAATTGGGTTTGGCGTCGCCGAAGCGCAGTTTGAGCTGCTCTTCGAGGTAGCCGAGCGGTGCGCCGCGTTCGAGCGCGCGGCGGGTGGCGAACGCGATCAGCAGGCCTTCCGCGCGCGCGGCATTGCCGGCGGCTGCCTGCGCCTGGAGGTCGAGCTTGGTGATGCGCTGCTCGGCCGCGGCCAGCCGCTGGTCGATCCCGCCTTGCTGTTCGGCAACCTGCTGGACTGCCTTGGCGGCGGCCGTCGCGCTGGCATCGGGTGTCGGAGCGGCGCTGGGCGAGGCCGCAGGAGACGGTCCGGTCAGCTTTTGCGGCACAGCGGCGTCGGCAGTGGGCGAAGGCGGAGTGAAATCAATATCCGCGCTGCTTCCGCTGTTGCTCGGCGGATGGATATATCCCTTCCACGCAAGATACCCCGCCAGCGATGCACCCAGCGCGAACGCGGCGAGCACGGCGATGATGACCGGCTTCAACGAGCCGCCACTGCGACCTTCTGACGAAAACGCGTTCATTACCTTCCGTTCTGCGGACCCGGATATGCCTTTGCGGCCTCGAAGTTTGCGAATCAATGGCAGATGTCGGCGAGCATGGCCAGTAAAGCCGCATCATCGGTTTGTGGAGCGACCTGCACGCTCTTCCACCCTTCGCCAGCGCACTCGGCGATACGTGGCGCAAGCGCGGCCAATGCGATCGAACCGCGCGCGAGGCCGACGCGCTCGCATTCGGCGGCGAGCCGGCGGGCAGCCGCGCCCGAATGCAGAAGCGCAACCGCATCGCCGCTCGAGAGGATCTCGACCGCATTGTCCTCCAGCGGCAACGGAGCCGCGCGATAGACCACTTTTTCCGAGGTCGTGATGCCTGCTGGAGGTGTCAGGGTGACGCGTTCCGCCCCTGCCAGCCGAAGCAATCGGAGCGGTGCAGAGAGACCGTCCAGCACTTGCTGCAACCCGCCCGAGCCGACGCTCGACACTTCAAATCCAGCATCGTGGGCCGCCTGCGCAGTGCGTTTTCCGACGGCGTGCACGGGCAGTGCCCTCAGCTGCTCCAACCCCTGTCCACCGTGCCGGAACACGTTGGCGCTGCCCACCAGCAGCGCATCGAATTCGGCGGGATCGGGCAAGTCCCACGCGACCGGCTCGATCTCGAACAGCGGCGAGCCGATCGCCTCGAGACCAGCCGTCCGTGCTGCCGACAGCGTTTCGGATAGCCCGGGCTCGGGGCGCAAGACCACGACCTTTCGGCTCATGGCGCGCCGGTGAAGAGCGACCTGACTGCCGGGCCCGACCGGGCGAGCAGATCGACAGCCAGTGCCTTTGGTCCTGCCAGGTCGTCGGGCGCGAAGCGCGCTTCGCCGATAACCCGCTCAGCCCCGTCGGCGCTGAAGATCGCTGCGCGCATCGCCAGTTCATTGCCGTCCGCTTCGGTCAACACCGCGACCGGGCTGTGGCATGTTCCGCCGAGCCCCTCGAGCAAGGCGCGCTCGGCAAGCACCGCCGCGTGGCTGGGCGCGTGATCGATCGCGGCCAGCCATGCGCGCGCCTGAGCATCGCTGGCACGGCATTCGATCCCGATCGCCCCCTGCGCCGGGGCGGGGAGCCACTCATCCACTTCAAGCGGATGACCCGATGCGCTCTCGCCCAGCCGCGCGAGGCCCGCAGCGGCGAGCAGGGTCACGTCTGCTTCGCCTTGCGCGAGCTTGGCCATCCGGGTCGCGACGTTCCCGCGAAACGACACGATAGTGCAATCGGGCCGCGCGTGGAGCATCTGCGCGGCACGGCGCGGGGCGCTCGTGCCCACGCGGGCACCTTGCGGGATCGCGGCAAGGCTCTCGGCCCCGACCAGCACGTCGCGCACATCGGCGCGCGGCAGGATTGCAGCGATGACGAGAAAATCGGGGCGCAGCGTCTCGACGTCCTTCATCGAATGCACTGCCGCGTCGATCCGGCCATCGTGGAGCCACTCGTCGAGTTCCTTGGTCCACAGCGCCTTGCCGCCGATTTCGGCGAGCGGCCGGTCCTGCACCTTGTCGCCGCTGGCGACCACCGGGACCAGTTCGACCGCCGATTCGTCCCACCCGTGCACCTTGCACAGCCTTGCACGTGCCTCGTGCGCCTGCGCCAGAGCGAGCGGCGAACGGCGCGTTCCAAGGCGCAACTTCGGATGGGGACGGACCGTGTCGTTCATGGGCTGGCGCTTGCCCTACCCAAGCAAAGGACTAAGTGGAAGCGGGATGGGCGTGGTCCTGGGAATCGAATCGAGCTGCGACGA
Organism: Tsuneonella mangrovi; assembly: GCF_002269345.1. Classification (NCBI taxonomy): domain Bacteria; kingdom Pseudomonadati; phylum Pseudomonadota; class Alphaproteobacteria; order Sphingomonadales; family Erythrobacteraceae; genus Tsuneonella; species Tsuneonella mangrovi. Next base: position 2,250,169 of record NZ_CP022889.1, on the reverse strand, counting down.
GACGGCGGCAGCGCTGGTCGCAAGCGACCGGCGTATCCTGGCGCAGCGAATCGCGAGCCAGGACGAGGCGCACGCGCCCTATGGCGGAGTGGTTCCGGAGATTGCCGCGCGCGCGCACGCAGAGCGGCTTGCCCCGATGATCGAAGCGGTTTTCGACGAAGCGGGGATTGCGCTCACCGATCTCGACGCAATCGCCGCCACCGCCGGGCCGGGCCTCATCGGCGGGGTGATGGTCGGGCTGGTCAGCGCCAAGGCGCTGGCGATGGCCGCCGACGTGCCGCTGATGGCGCTCAACCACCTCGAAGGACACGCTTTGAGCCCGCGGCTAGCCGATCCCGCGCTCGAATTCCCCTACGCGCTGCTGCTCGTTTCCGGCGGGCATTGCCAGGTGCTGCGGGTCGATGGCGTCGGCCGATACCGCCGGTTCGCCACCACGATCGACGATGCGCTGGGCGAAGCGTTCGACAAGACCGCCAAGATTCTCGGCCTCGGTTTCCCGGGCGGCCCGGCGGTGGAAAAGCTGGCCAAGGAAGGCGATTGCGCGGCTATCCCCCTGCCCCGCCCGCTCGTCGGAAGCGGAGAGCCACATTTCTCGTTCGCCGGTCTCAAGAGCGCAGTCCTGCGCGCGCACGAAAGCGGGCAATATGCCGCCGCCGATATCGCCGCGAGTTTCCAGCAAGCCGCGATCGACTGTGTCACCGATCGGCTTGGCATCGCGCTCGATGCGATGGGACCGGTCACCGCGCTGGTCGTGGCTGGCGGCGTAGCGGCAAACGCGTCGATGCGCGCGGCCCTGCAGGCGCTGGCCGACGATCGCGGGCTGCCGTTCACCGCCCCGCCACCTGCGTTGTGCACAGACAACGCCGCGATGATTGCATGGGCCGGATGCGAACGATTGGCGAGCGGACAAAGCGATCCGCTCGATGTCGCCGCACGTCCGCGCTGGCCGCTCGACCCGGAGGCCGAGCCCGTCCGCGGTGCCGGAGTGAAGGGATGAGTGCGGTGAGGCAAATCGGCGTGCTCGGCGCGGGCGCATGGGGCACGGCGCTTGCGCAGATGCTCGCCAGCGACGGGCGCGATGTGCTGGTCTGGGCGTTCGAGACGGATCTGGTTTCGGAAATCAACACGCAGCACACCAACAGCCTCTATCTGCCAAGCGCGCGGCTTGCCGAGAGCATCCATGCAACCAGCGATCTCGGTGATTTTGCGGCGCTCGACACTGTGCTGGCCGTCACGCCAGCGCAGCACCTCGGCACCGTCCTGTCTTCGATGCCGGCAACCCCGCGCGATCTCGTGCTGTGCAGCAAGGGGATCGAGGCAAACAGCGGGCGGTTGATGAACGAAGTTGCCACTGAGGCGAAACCGGGCAGCGCGATTGCGATCCTGTCGGGCCCGACATTTGCGCACGAAGTCGCCGCCGGATTGCCGACAGCTGTCACGCTCGCGTGTTCGGGCAGCGAGGAACAGTGGGAACGCTTGGCACCGCAAATCGCCCGTCCAGCGTTTCGCCCTTACTATTCGGACGACGTGGTCGGTGCGGAAATCGGCGGCGCGGTCAAGAACGTGCTGGCGATCGCGTGCGGCGTGGTCGACGGCCTGAAGTTGGGCCAGAACGCGCGCGCCGCGCTGATCGCGCGCGGCTATGCCGAAATGGTCCGCTTCGGCGATGCATTGGGTGCCGAGCGCGAGACGCTCGCCGGACTGTGCGGGCTTGGCGACCTGGTGCTGACGTGCTCGTCTACTTCGAGCCGCAATTTCAGCCTCGGCAAGGCACTGGGCGAAGGACAGGACCCCGCAGCCTTGATGGTCGACCGCAAGACCGTGGCCGAAGGGGCGCACACCGCGCCGGTGCTGATCGAGCTGGCCGCGCGCCACGGAATCTCGATGCCGATCGCTACGGCCGTCGACCGCTTGCTCAAGGGAGCACCGACCCGCGAAGTGGTCTCCGCCCTGTTGTCCCGCCCGCTGACTGCGGAAACGCCTGCGTGACCGATCCCGCATCGCACTCCGACATGGCCACGCTCGCGCAAGGTGGGCGGACCAACTTCTTCGGTTTCCTGCTGCGGCTCGCTGCGCGGCTACCGTTCATTTTTATCGCCGGACGGCTCTATGGAGCCGAAAAGCTCGGTGTCTTTGCCTCGGCACTGGTCGTTGCCGAACTGGCGGCCATGATGTGCTCGCTGGGCGAAAAGCGCGGGCTGGCGCAGCGGCTGTCCGACAGCGACGCCGATCAGACCCACCTCGTGTTCGACGGGTTGCTGATCGCACTGGTCCTGTCGAGCGTTGCAGCCGCGTTCTTCTGGTTCGTCCCCTTCCCCCTGTTCCCGAGCGGCGACGCGACATGGCTCGACCGCATGGTGGTGCTGGCCATTCCCGCCTTCGCGCTGACCGAGATCGTGCTGGCAGCGCAGGCCTATCGCTACGACATCGCGACCACGGTGCGCGCGCGAGCGGTCGTCGAGCCCTGGACGATCTCGATTCTCGCCGGAGTGCTGTGGTTCGTGAGCCCGCAATCGGGGTTGATCCTCGCCTACGTCGCATCGGTCTATGCGGGACTGGCGACCGGTCTGGTGGCGTTTATCCGGACCTATGGCCTGCCGCACGGCTGGCACCCCAACCCGCGCGACATGGTCCGTCTGGCTACGCGAGCGCTTCCGCTCGCCACCGCCGACGCGATCGAATGGGGCACCCGGCGGATCGACCTGTTCATCCTCGGCCTGTTCGCCGCGCCGCAAGCGGTCGGCATCTACTACGGCGCGCAGCAGGTCGCTTCGCTGCCGCAAAAGCTCAAGACCAGCTTCGAGCCGATCCTCGGCCCGGTGATTACCCGCAACCTCAAGCACAAGAACTATGGCGCGATCGCGCGGCAGGTCTGCCAGGTGGGCTTCTGGATCACTGCCGCGCAAGCCGGCATTGCCCTTGCACTGGGCATCCCCGGCGAAGGGGTAATGGGCCTGTTTGGCCCGACTTTCGTCGGCGGGACAGGCGCGCTGGCTTTCCTCCTCGCCGCCGAAGTGGTGGCGGCAACGGCGGTCGTATCGGAAGCAGCGCTGATTTACGTCGCGCGGGCGCGCAACCTGTCGATCTCGGTCCTCACGATCGTGCTGCAGGCGATGCTGACGGTGTTTGCAATGCTGCTGGTCGATCGATTGGGCCTCAATGACAATTTCAAGGCTGCAGGGGCCGCGCTTTCGTTGATGCTCGCGCTCGGTCTCGCATCACTGGTCAAGAGCCGGGTGCTTGCCCGGATCCTCCAGGAACCGATCAACAACTGGCGCTGGGCGCTGGTCTATGCCGCAGCCCCTGCCGCAGCAGTCGGGTGGCTGTTCACCCGCCTTCCCGAATGGACCGAGTTGGCGTTCGGCATCCCGGCCATTCTTGGGGTATACGGATGGGTGATCTGGCAATTCGGGTTCGGGCCGGAAGACCGGGTGCTGTTTCGTCGCAAGCTCGAACCGGCAGAACCCGAGGCTGACAGGAGTGACGATAAATGACTCAAGTGCTGGCCGAGAACTGGCTGCTGGCGGTGGTGGCGCTGGTCATCGCGCTGGTGGTGGCCTGGTGGGTGTTCATGGCCACCCGCCGGACCCGCGTCGAGACGGACCGGCGCGATACCCTCGATGAAGGCGCTGCACCGGCTGCGCGCAACCAGGCGCTGATCGACGCAGCCCCTGCCGCGCACAAGGACCCAGTGCCGATCCCGCCCGCTGCGCCCGAAGGGCTCGCCGGAGTGGGGGCAGCGATCGCCGCTGCGGTCGAAGATGCACAGCTCGAAGCCGACGAAGCGGCCCATGCGCACGAACCTGCCGCTGAAGCGACCGCTGCCGTTGCCGCGGACGACCTGACGATGATCAAGGGGCTTGGCCCGAAGCTGGCAACGCTGCTCGGAGAATTGGGCGTGACCCGGTTCGCGCAGATCGCTGCGTGGGACGATGCCGAGATCGACCGCATCGATGCGCAGCTCGGCCGCTTCGAAGGCCGTATCCGGCGCGACGGCTGGGTCGAACAGGCACAAATGCTCGCGGACGGCGATATCGAGGCGTTCCGCGCTCGCTTCGGCGCCACCTGACGGGAACCCCGCCCGATCTCGCGCGTTAACGGGTCGCATAAAGGAAGACCGTTCGCAGGAGTATCAGATGACCCAACCGTGTGTGCTCGTTGCCGAAGACGAACTGATCGTCGGCGTGGACCTGTGCAACACGGTCGAAGAAGCGGGTTTCAAGGTCGAAGGCCCGTTCGTGTCGCTCCAGTCGGCGCGCGCCTCGATCGCCCAGCACAAGCCGGACCTCGCGATCCTCGACGTGCGACTGCAGGACGGCGAATCATATGCGCTAGCAGAAGACCTGATCGCGGCCGACGTCCCGGTGATTTTCCATTCCGGGCAGGTCTCGCCTGCCGAAGTATCCGCGCGCTATCCGCAAGCGATTGCGTGTTCCAAGCCGTGCCCGCCGAACCGCATCATCTCGATCATGCACGAGGTGCTCCAGCACGCACCGGCCTGACCGGCCCACCCTGACAATTGACCAGCCGCTCGCGCGATTTGCGCGTTCCCTGCTTGCGCCGGGTTCCTTTGCCGTGCCAAAGGCCGCGCCATGACACCGTTCAACTGGGAAGACCCGTTCGCACTCGATGGGCAATTGACAGAAGACGAACGCATGATCCGCGACGCGGCACATGCCTTCGCGCAATCCGAACTCCAGCCGCGCGTGATCGAAGCGTTCGAACAGGAGCTCGATGCCCCCGAACTGTTCCCGCTGATGGGCCAGGCGGGGTTGCTCGGTGCGACCGTGCCCGAGGAATATGGCGGCGCGGGTGCGAGCTACGTGGCTTACGGGCTGATCGCGCGCGAGATCGAGCGGGTCGATTCTGGCTATCGCTCGATGGCCTCGGTCCAGTCGAGCCTCGTGATGTATCCGATCCATGCATACGGCTCGGAAGAGCAGAAGCGCAAATACTTGCCCGGCCTCGCCAGCGGCAAGCTGATCGGCTGCTTCGGCCTGACCGAGCCGGACGCCGGCTCCGATCCCGGATCGATGAAGACGATCGCGAAGAAGGACGGCGACGGATACGTCATTTCCGGTTCGAAGACGTGGATCTCCAACGCCCCGTTCGCCGATGTGTTCGTCGTCTGGGCCAAGAGCGAAGCGCACGGCGGCGGCATTCGCGGGTTCATCCTCGAAAAGGGGATGCCGGGTCTGTCCGCGCCCAAGATCGGCCACAAGCTCAGCTTGCGCGCCAGCACCACCGGGATGATCGTGATGGACGAGGTCAAGCTGCCCGCCGACGCGCTGCTGCCCGAGGTCCAGGGGCTAAAGGGGCCGTTCGGCTGCCTCAACCGCGCGCGCTACGGCATCAGCTGGGGCGCGATGGGCGCGGCGGAGTTCTGCCTTGCCGCCGCGCGCCAGTACGGCCTCGATCGCAAGCAATTCGGCGTGCCGCTGGCTTCGAAACAGATCTACCAGCTCAAGCTCGCCAACATGACCAGCGAGATCGCGCTGGGCCTGCAGTCATCGCTGCGCGTCGGGCGGCTGATGGACGAGCACGCGTTCGCGCCGGAGATGATCAGCATCGTCAAGCGCAACAATGTCGGCAAGGCGCTCGATATCGCGCGGATGGCGCGCGACATGCACGGCGGCAACGGCATTTCGGGCGAGTACCAGGTGATCCGCCACATGGTGAACCTCGAGACGGTCAACACCTACGAAGGCACGCACGACGTCCACGCGCTGATCCTCGGGAGAGCGATCACGGGCATCGCAGCCTTCTGACACGCGCTATGCAAGAGCGGGTTGGTTTCATTTGAAACCATTGCTAAGGGAGAGGACATGAAGCTCCACGCCTACTTCCGCAGCTCGACCAGCTATCGCCTGCGGATCGCGCTCAACCTTAAAGGGCTCGACTACGAAGTCGTGCCGGTGAACCTGCTCCAGTCGGAGCAGAAGGGCGAAGCGTTCCGCGCGCGCAATCCGTTCGGCGGGGTGCCGATGCTCGAAGCCGACGGGCGCGACCGGGCGCAATCGATGGCGATCCTCGAATGGCTCGACGAAGCCTATCCCGACCGGCCGCTGCTGCCTTCCGAAGTCGAGGATCGTTTCACCGCGCGCGAACTGGCATACGCCATCGCCACCGAACTGCACGCCCCGCTCAACCTGCCGGTGCTGCAATATCTCAAGAACGAATACGGGCGGGACCAGGACGCGATCACTGCGTGGTACCTGCACTGGCTGGCGAAGACGCTGGTGCCGGTCGAAACCCGGCTGGAACAGCTGGGCACCGGCGATTTCCTGTTCGACGCGCCCGGCTTCTTCGAAGTCGTGCTGCTGCCACAAGTCTATAATGCTCGCCGCTTCGGGTTCGATTTCTCGGCGATGCCGCGGATCGAAGCGATCGAGCAGGCCTGCCTTGCGCGGCCTGAATTCGCGCGTGCGCACCCAGCCAACCAGCCCGACACTCCCCCAGAAACCTAAGCCGGAGACAAGACGTCATGAAACTCGCATCGCTCAAGCACGGACGCGACGGGAAGCTGGTGGTCGTCTCGAAAGACGTGACCCGCTACTGCGCGGCAGACAACATCGCTCCGACCATGCAGCACGCGCTCGACAACTGGGCGCAGCTCGCTCCGCAGCTCGAAGCGCTCTATCGCGACGTCGAACACCAGACCGTGCCGTGCGAACGGTTCCACGAGCATGACGCGGCCAGCCCGCTCCCCCGCGCCTACCAGTGGGCTGACGGATCGGCGTATATCAACCACGTCGAGCTGGTGCGGCAGGCACGCGGTGCGGAAGTGCCCGAAAGTTTCTACCACGACCCGCTGATGTACCAGGGCGGCAGCGACGGCTTCCTCAATCCGCGCGATCCGATCCCGCTGAAAGACTCCGCGTGGGGTTGCGACATGGAAGGCGAGATCGCCTGTATCGTCGACGACGTGCCGATGGGCGTTTCGGCCGAGGATGCCGCCGGGCACATCAAGCTGCTGATGCTGGTCAACGACGTGTCGCTGCGCGGCCTCATTCCCGGGGAACTCGCCAAGGGCTTCGGGTTCTTCCAGTCAAAACCCGCGAGCGCATTTTCACCCGTTGCTGTGACACCCGACGAACTGGGCGATGCGTGGAAAGGCAGCGTGATCGACCTGCCGCTGCTGGTCGATTACAACGGCGCACCGTTCGGCCGCGCCAATGCCGCGCAGGAAGCAACCTTCAACCTCGCCCAGCTCGTCGCCCATGCAGCCAAGACCCGCAACCTTACCGCCGGCTCAATCGTCGGCTCCGGCACGGTCAGCAACAAGGGTGCCGATGGCGGCCCGGGCAAGCCGGTGGCCGAAGGCGGCGCGGGCTATTCGTGCATCGCCGAAATCCGCATGATCGAGACGATCCGCGACGGAAAGCCGAGCACACCGTTCATGTCTCCCGGCGATACCGTGGCGATCGAGATGCGCGACGAACACGGCCATTCGATCTTCGGCAAGATCGAGCAGGAAGTCGTCGCCGCCTGACGGGCTTGCGCTCGACCCGTTTCGAACACATGGTATCTTCCAAACAACAGGGAGAGCCATGATGTCCGATCCGTTCGATCTCACCGGCAAAGTCGCTATCGTTACCGGGTCCTCGCGCGGGATCGGCCGAGCAATTGCCGAACGGCTCGCGCAGCGCGGCGCGAAAGTCGTCATCTCGAGCCGGAACCAGGACACCTGCGAGGAAGTCGCCAGCGCGATCAACGCCGAATGCGGCGAAGGCAGCGCGATCGCCATTGCCGCCAGCATTTCGTCGAAGGAAGCACTCGCATCGCTGGTCGAGAAGACCCACGGTGCCTTCGGCCCGATCGACATCCTCGTGTGCAATGCCGCCTCGAACCCGCACTACGGTTCGCTCGATACCATCGACGACGGGGTGTTCCAGAAGACGCTTTCGAACAACATCATCTCGAACCATTGGCTGATCCAGCTCGCGCTGCCCGACATGCGCGCAAAGGGCGACGGAGCAATCGTGGTAATCAGTTCGATCGGCGCGCTTCGCGGCACCCCGATTCTCGGCGCATATGCCATCACCAAGGCGGCCGACATCCAGCTGGTGCGCAACTACGCGGTCGAGAACGGCAAGCACGGCATCCGCGTCAACGGCATCGCGCCAGGGCTGGTGAAGACCGAATTCGCCCGTGCCCTCTACGAGAACCCCGAGGCGGAAAAGGCCGCGATCGCGCGCACCCCGATGGGCCGGCTGGGCGAGCCCGACGACATCGCCGGCATGGCGGTGTTCCTGTGCAGCCCTGCGGCAAGCTGGATGACCGGGCAAACGGTGGTGGTCGACGGCGGCTCGACCGTCTGATCTTGAGGCTTTTCGGAAAACGGGTATGGTCGATTCGCTGAGGCGCGACAAAGCGTCCATGCGGGAGAGACATCAATGGCGTGGGATTTCGAGACCGATCCCGAATTCCAGGCGAAACTCGACTGGATGGAAAGCTTCGTAGAGGACAAGGTCGAACCGCTCGGCCATCTCGGCATCCACCCCTACGACGTGACCAACGAGCGGCGCAATGCGCTGGTTCGCCCGCTGCAGCAAGAAGTGAAGGACCAGGGCCTGTGGGCCTGCCACCTGGGCCCCGAGCTCGGCGGGCAGGGTTATGGCCAGGTCAAGCTCGGCCTGATGAACGAAATTCTCGGCGGGGCGACGTTCGCGCCGATCGTGTTCGGATGCCAGGCGCCCGACACCGGCAACGCCGAGATCATCGCGCACTACGGCACTCCCGAACAGAAGGAACGGTATCTCCAGCCGCTGCTCGAAAACGAGATCGTCTCGGCGTTCTCGATGACCGAGCCGCAAGGCGGATCGGACCCGACCAACTTCGTCACCCGCGCCGAGCTCGACGGCAACCACTGGAAGATCAACGGCGAGAAGTGGTTTTCGACCAACGGCAAGTTCGCCGACTTCCTGATCGTGATGGCGGTCACCGACCCTGACGCACCGCGGCACCAGCGCATGAGCATGTTCATCGTGCCGGTCGATACGCCGGGGGTCGAAATCGCCCGCAACGTCGGGGTCTATGGCCAGCAGCGCGAAGGGGCGGAAAGCTATATCCGCTACACCAACGTGCGGGTTCCCGCCGATCACCTGCTCGGCGAACAGGGCAGTGCTTTCGCGATTTCGCAGACCCGCCTCGGCGGTGGCCGCGTCCACCACGCAATGCGGACGGTCGGCAATTGCAAGAAGTTGCTCGACAGGATGAGCCGCCGCGCGGTGAGCCGCGAGACCCGCACCGGCACGCTCGCCGATTTCCAGGGCGTGCAGTTCGACATCGCCGACAGCTACATCGAGCTCGAACAGTTCAAGCTTTTCGTGCTCAAGACCGCGTGGGCAATCGACAAGTACCAGGACTATCGCAAGGTCCGAAAGGACATCGCCGCGATCAAGGCGCTGACGCCGAAGATCTACCACGACATCGCCAGTCGCTGCATCCACATCCACGGCTCGCTCGGCGTGTCGAACGAAATGCCGTTCGTCGGCAGCCTGATCGCATCGATGGTGATGGGCATCGCCGACGGTCCGACAGAGGTCCACAAGGTCACTGTCGCGAAGCAGCACTTGCGCGCCTATCGCGACGTGAAGGACCCGGTGTTTCCCGACTACTCGCTGCTCAACCGACGCGCGCAGGCAATCGAGCTCTACGGTGATCCGGTAGAGGACATTGCTGCCTTGGCGGAGGCCGACGCTTGACCGTATCTGCATCGCAGGCACCGCCGATCGGAGTCGGCACGAAGGCCGCGTATGGCTTCGGCGCAGTAGCAGTCGGGATCAAGAACGCGGCGTTCTCGGCCTACCTGCTGCTCTACTACAATCAGGTCATCGGGGTGCCCGCGGCGATCGTATCGGCCGCCGTGGCGCTGACCCTGCTGGTCGATGCCGTTGTCGATCCACTGATCGGCCGCTGGTCGGACCGGACGCGCAGCCGCTGGGGGCGCCGCCACCCGTTTGTCTTCGGGTCCGCCCTCCCCACCGCGTTTTTCTTCGCACTCACATGGTTTCCCCCGGCGGGCATGAGCCACTTGCAAAGCGGGCTGTGGATCTTCGCGGTCGCATCGCTCACCCGCATTTCGATCAGCATGTTCGAAATCCCAGCATCGGCGATGAACCCGGAGCTGACCAGCGACTATAACGAGCGCACCAGGCTGTTTTCGCTGCGCTACATGTTCGGTTACCTTGGCAATTTCGGGTTCACCGCGTTCAGCCTGGCGTTCTTCTTCGTCGCAACCGCCGATTATCCGCAAGGCCAGCTCAACCCTGCCGGCTATACCCGCTTCGCAATCGCGGGCGCGCTGATTATCCTGATCGCCATTCTCACATTCGGTTTCGGGACCGCCAATCGGATCCCGCACATGCGCCAGGTCGATGGCGATTCGGGCAAGATGTCGCTTTCCGCGCACGTGAGCGAGATGTTCGAGGCATTCCGCCACCGGGCGTTCCTCGCGGTGTTCGGATTTGGGGTCTTCAAGTACAGCGCGATCGGGCTCTACAGCGCGGTGACGCTGTATATCGGAACTTACGTGTTCAAGCTGACATCGCCGCAACTGGCGCTGCTGACGTTCGATTCGCTGATCGCGGCGGTGATCGCCGCTCCGCTCGCGCCGATGGTTTCGCGGCGCATGGGCAAGCGCAACACCTCGATCATCATGGCGCTGGGCGGAGTATCGCTGGGTACTTCGTCACTGGTTCTCACCTATTTCGGGCTGTTCTTCCCTCCGGGGCACCCTGCCCTCGTCCCGACTTTGTTCGTGATCGGCGCAGTTTACGGTTCGATGGTCGCGATCTCGCTGATCAACACCAGTTCGATGATCGCCGACATCGTCGAGGACCACGCAGTGAAGACCGGCAAGCACACCGCAGGTGTCTTTTTCTCGGCACACAGCTTCATGCAGCAAGCTTCAGCGGCGATGGGTATCTTTTCCGCCGGCATGGTGCTCGAATGGTCAGGATTCCCGCACAAGGTCGATCCGGCCCAAGTAACCCATGCGATGACGCAAAGCCTGCTGGCACATTATGTGCCCACTTCGCTGGCCTTGTGGACCATTGGCGGCCTGCTTTTGTTGTTCTACCCTATCACGGAAGCAATGCACCGCGAGAACGTAGCCCGCCTGCGCGCGCTGGAAGCAGAGGCGCTCGAACAGATCGAGCGCGATGGAACATTCGGCGCCCCAGTGCGCTGACAAAACGAGGAGAGAAGACATGGCGACCCTGGCCGAACCGCAAGATGCAACCACCGACGACGCGTTTCGCGAGGAAGTGCGCGCGTTCATCGCTGCGAACTTCGCCGACGAACTCAAGGGCAACAACAACGCCCTCGCGTCGGTCGAAGGGCCGACCAATGAAACCCCGGCACAGAAAGCATGGCGCGAAGCGGTGGGCGAGCGCGGCTGGGGCACGCCGACTTGGCCCAGGGAATACGGCGGCGGCGGGCTGACCCGCAAGCAGGCGAAGATCCTCAATGAAGAGCTCGCCAAGGCCAACGCATGGAACCCGATCGGCGGCATGGGCGTGATGATGTTCGGCCCGACCCTGCTCGAATACGGCAGCGAGGAGCAGAAGCACGAACATATCCCGCCGATCTGTCGCGGTGAAATCCGCTGGTGCCAGGGATACTCCGAGCCCAACGCCGGCTCCGACCTCGCCAACCTGCAGACTTTCGCCGAAGACAAGGGCGATCACTACGTGGTCAACGGCCAGAAGACCTGGACCAGCGGCGGCCAGTGGGCGGACAAGTGCTTCTGCCTCGTGCGGACCGACCGCAGCGACAAGCACAATGGCATCAGCTTCCTGCTGATCGACATGACCAGCCCCGGCGTAGAAGTACGCCCGATCCGCATGATCAGCGGCCTCAGCCCGTTCTGCGAAACCTTCTTCACCGACGTGAAGGTGCCCAAGAAGAACCTCGTGGGCGCGGAAGGCCAGGGCTGGACGATCGGTAAGCGCCTGCTCCAGCACGAGCGCACCAACATCTCCGGCGGCGGCTCGATGGCACGGATGATGGGCCCCACGGTGAGCGATATCGCCCGCAAGTATGGCGAGCTCGATGCCGACGGAAAGCTCGCCGACCCGGTCCTGCGCGATAGGATCGCCGACTACGAAATCCGCTGGAACACCTTCCTGCTCACCGCGCGACGCGCGGCGGAGGAATCGAAAGCCTCGGGCGGCGTGTCCGAAATCAGCTCAGTGCTCAAGAAGCTCGGCACCAAGCTCGGCCAGGAGCGTGCCGAGCTGACGATCGAGATCATGGGTCTGCAGGGCCTTGGCTGGGAAGGCGAAGGGTTCACCGAAGCAGAGCTCGCAGGCGTGCGCGGCTGGCTGTTCGGAAAGGCCTTCACGATCTACGGCGGCTCGACCGAGATTCAGAACAACATCATCGCCAAGCGCGTGCTTGGTATGCTCGATCACCAGTAAGGGGGAGGCGCGACAATGGCCGTTCTCAACGAAGAACAGGAAATGCTGCGCGACATGGCGCGCGAGTGGGCAACCAACGAAAGCCCGGTCACCGAATTCCGCAAGATGCGCGACAGCCACCCGGACGAGCGTTATCTCGCCGATGCGTGGTCGGCGATGGCCGGAATGGGCTGGGCCGGGATCATCGTGCCCGAAGCCTACGGCGGCAGCGACTTTGGCTGGATGTCCGTCGGACTCGTGGTCGAGGAACTGGGCAAGACGCTCGCGGCGAGCCCGCTGATCGCGACCACGCTGGCTGCAAGCGCGATCGTGCTGGGCGGCAGCGACGAGCAGAAGGCCAAGTGGCTCCCGGCGCTCGCTTCGGGCGAAAAGGTCGGCACGCTGGCGATCGATGAAGGCGCCCACCATGCGCCCGGCAAGATCGCCACGACCGTTTCAGGCGGCAAGCTCAGCGGGACCAAGGCGTTCGTCCACGAGGCGCACGGAGCGGACCTGTTCGTGGTCGCCGCAGCCGACGGGCTCTACGTGGTCGAAAAGGGCGACGGGGTCGCCCTCTCGCGGCGTGAGCTGACCGACCAGCGCAGCCATGCACAAGTGACCTTCGACGGCGCGGCGGCGGAAAGGCTTGCCGATGGCGGTGACAGCCTGCTCGACGACGTGCTCGACCGGGCGCGGATCCTGACATCGTGCGAGATGCTCGGCATGGCGCAGCAGGTGTTCGACGTCTCGCTCGACTACCTGAAACAGCGCGTCCAGTTCAACCAGGTGTTGGCGACCTTCCAGGCGCTGCAGCACCGCATGGCCGACCTGTTCGCCGACCTTGCGACAATGCGCTCGGCGGTGGAAGCCGGGCTGGAAGCGCTCGACAGCGGTTTCGGCGTGGCGCGCGCGGCGGCGATCGCCAAAGCGACCGCCAACGACGTGCTCCACCGGATGAGCCGCGAAGGCATCCAGCTCCACGGCGGGATCGGGATGACCGACGAATACGATGTCGGCTTCTATCTCAAGCGCGCCCGTGTCCTGGAAGCAAGCTGGGGATCGAGCAGCCAGATGCGCGATCGCTTCGCCTCGCTTTCAGGCTACTGATCAAACGCTCGCGATTCGGTTTTCGGGAATCGGGTCCGGTTCCGAGCCCGAAACCGTGGCATTTTGGCCAGAGCCGGAGGAAATCGACAAAATTTGCCCCCCGATTTGCAGGATCGGGGTTGACTTGAGAGCGTAACAAACGTCCACTTTCGAGGAATGGGTATCCCGATGGACGCGGGGCCCATCACAGACATAGACATTGGGACAGGAGAGGGAACCAATGACCAAATCGACACTTCGCCGCTCGTGCGCGGGCCTTGCAATCGCCGTCGGCCTGTTCGGAGCCAGCAACGCTTTCGCTCAGGACTCCACTGACTCGACAACCCAGGCAAACGCCACGACCGAGCCGGCGAACAAGGCCGGCGAGGAAATCGTCGTGACCGGCACCTTGATCCGCGGCACTCCCGAAGACGCCGCGCTGCCAGTCGACGTCACCACGGCGGACGATCTGACCAAGAAGGGCATCACGTCACCGCTCGATTTCATCAAGGACCTGCCTTCGGTCGGATCGGTGCTGGGCGACACCAACCAGTTCTCCGCGACCGCGCAGGCCTACCAGGGTGCCGGCTCGATCAACTTGCGCGGCCTCGGCCCGACCCGCACGCTGGTGCTGCTCAACGGCAAGCGTACGATCCTGTCGCCGGGTGACGGGTTCGCCGACACCAACCTCATCCCGATGTTCGCGCTCCAGCGGGTCGAAATCCTCAAGGACGGCGCGGCAGCGACCTATGGCTCCGACGCGATCGCGGGTGTGGCGAACTTCATCACCCGCAAGAACTTCACAGGCCTCGAAGTGTCGGGCGACTGGACCTTTATCAAGGGTTCGGGCGGGAACCACAACGCGAGCGTTCTGTGGGGTCACAACTTCGGCGACGTCAACATCATGATCGGCGGCGGATGGCAGCACCGCTCCGAACTGGCGACGACCGATCGCAGCTATACTTCTCAGAGCTATGACGTGAATGCGTCAGGTTATTCCGCGCTCGCGACGCCTGGCCTGTTCGGTGTGTTTTATGGCAGCACCTATCCGGCCTTCAAGTACGCACCTGACAAGGGCTGTAACGACCTCGGCGGGTACCAGACAGGGGTGGTCTGTCGCTTCACTTACATTCCTTACGACAACATCACCGAGGAAGAGGACCGCTACCAGGTCTATGCCCAGGCCGAAGCCGACCTGAGCGATACCGTCCAATGGCACGCCAGCGCGCTGTGGGCCAAGACCGACCTGCCCAGCCTGAACTATTCGCCGGCTTTCCCGCCGACTCAGGGCCCGAAGGGCTCGGGTTATGTTGCGGCGTTCTCGGTTTCTCCGAACAACCCCGCCGTCCCGGCATTCCTGACAAGCCAGGGCTTGCCGCAAAGTTCGACGGCCGACCCGATCCTCGCGATCGCTGCGCTCTACTGGCGACCGTTTGGCTTCACCGGCAACCCGACCGATCCGCGCGGTGCGGGCACCGGTGCGGCGCATGACAACGCTTGGCGCGTAACCAACGGCTTTACGGTCGAACTCAACGACAAGCTGACCCTGGACATCGACGGGACATACTGGCGGCACTGGCGCGAATTCTATGCCCCCGGCGTCATCGGGTCGCGCATGCAGGCTGCGCTCAACGGTCTGGGCGGACCGAACTGCGGCGGGACCACCCCGGGTTCGGGCGGCTGCCTGTGGTTCAACCCGTTCACTTCTGCTTCGCCCACCAATCCGGCAAACGGAGCGTTGAACCCGTATTACGTACCTGGCCTCGAAAACTCGCCCGAACTGGTGAACTGGGTCCAAGTGCCCAACGGCACGTTCCAGCGCGAAGAGCAATACGTGCTCGATGCCGTCCTGAGCGGCGGCACCGGCTTCGAATTGCCGGGCGGCGAGGTGCAATTCGCGCTCGGCGCGCAGTACCGCAAGAACAAGTACACCAGTACGCCGATCAACAAGGAATCGAACCTCGACGTCAATCCCTGCTTCATCGAAGGGGATACGAGCTGCGTCGGTACGGCCACCGACGGTGTTGGTCCGTTCATCTTCCTTGGCGGCACCCGTCCGGTGAACCAGTCGCAAAAGGTCTGGGCGGTGTTCGCGGAACTCCAGCTGCCGATCCTCGACAATCTCGAGCTCGATGGCGCGATCCGATTCGAGGATTATGGCCAACCGATCGGTTCGACGATCAATCCCAAGGCATCGCTGCGCTTCCAGGCGACCGATTTCCTGACCTTCCGCGGATCGATCGGCACGACCTTCCGCGGGCCGCTAGCCGGCAATGTCGATCCGAACTACGTCACTGCGCTGCAGGGCCTCACTGCAGCGGGCGGCAACTACAAGTCGGTCGATATCTACGGCAACCCGAACCTCAAGCCGGAAACCGCGCTGGCCTACAACCTCGGTGTCGTCCTCGAGACCGGCGGACTGACCGCAAGCGTCGACTACTGGTCGTTTGACTTCAAGGACCAGATCACGCTGACCCCGGCTGACGCGATCGCCAGCTCTGTGGTCCCAGGCTCTGACGGTAAGGGATTCGCCAACTGCTCGGCACCTCTGGTCAGCCTGATTACGTTCTCAGGCAATACGTGCGACGCCACGACCACCGGCCTCGATATTGCTCGTGTCCATACGGAATGGGTCAACGGGCCCAAGGTCAAGATCCACGGCATCGACTTTGCCGTCAATTACGACATCGACACGAACTTCGGTCGGGTTTCGGTCGGCGGCAACGCGTCGCTCAACCTCAAGTACGAAACCGATGCCTTCTATATTCCGGGTATTACGGACCCTGTGTCGCCGAAGTACGACGCCGTCGGATACGGCAACTACTTCCGCGATCCGGGCACTCTGCCGCGGTGGCGTGCCAACGGTTACGTCAACCTCAACAGTGGTGGCCTCAACCTGCGGTATTCGCTCACCTACATCTCCAGTGTGTTTGACGAGCGCTGTACGTCCGATCCGTGCTTCGCAATCGCAGATGTCCCTGCTGGCAGCAGCTACGGCAAGAACAGTGGCTCATTCGTCCAGCAGGACCTGATCGCCAACTACACGCTGCCGTTCACCTTTGCCGACGTGCAGATCACCGGCGGGGTGCGCAATATCTTCGACCGGGCACCGGCGCAGGCCTACCTGCCGCTGGGTTACAACCCGTACATCGGCAACGGGATCGGGCGGAACTTCCAGCTCGGCCTGAAGGTCAAGTACTGATCCTTCGGCCTGATCGGTCGAACACAAAGGCCCGGCGTTTCGCGACGCCGGGCCCTTTGCTTGGCCGGTCTACTGCTGGCGCTGCGGCGACAGGTCTCAGTCGATTCCCGGCGGGTCCGACATGAACCCGGCGCACAACGTCCACGCATAGAGCCGGGTGGCGAACGCCGGATCGCCATGTCGCGCGGCCCAGCCGCGCGCTTCGTAAGCGGCGTTGATCGCGGGCATGAAAATCTGGCTGGCGACCAGCGGATCGACCGCCCGCACCGATCCATCGGCGATGCCATCGGCCAGCATCCCGGCAAACCGGTTCGCCAGGCGGTTCGACCGCAGCACGACCCCTGCGCGCGCTTCCCCCGGCAGTGCCTGCAGCGCGGTGGTGCGAAGCAGCGGCATCGGATCGTGGAACTGCAGGTCGATCGCTTCGGCAAGCGCCCCGGCGATGCGTTGCCAGCCGCTTCCGGCAGCCCTGCTTGCCGCGAGCTGGATCGCGGACAGGCGATCGTAGCTGCGGGTAAAGCATTCGCCGACGAGGTCGTCCTTGGCTTCGTGATGGTGGTAGAAGCTGCCCTTGGTCAGGTTGAGCTCGGCAGCGATGCGATTGACCGACGCGCCGCGATAGCCGCGCTGGTTGATGAGCACCGTGGCCGCGCGCATGAACGCATCGAGCGTATCGGCATCATCGCCGCTGCTGGTGCGCCAGGCATTGCGGTCGAGCGCGACCGGTTCCCATTCGCCAGCCCGCGCCGACAGGCCATGCGCGAAAATATCGAAAATCCGACCCTCGATCCTGTCGAAGTCCCGGGTCGAGAAATTGGGCGACCACACCGGCCACCAGAACATCGCCTCGAGCAGGATATGCGCACGCGCGGTATCGAGCGACTTGCGCCAGCCGGACCGTTCGGCTCCGAAGAACCCGCGCACGATCTCCACGATACGCGCATACTGTGCAAGGAGCGGAGCCTGCACGTCTTCGTCCAGGGTGCGGATTTCCGACAGCGCCGTAACCAGCCCGCGTTCACCCGCCCGGACCCGCAAGCGCAGCGCGATATGCGCGTGCAGGAACGCGCGCACCCGTGCGGCGGGATCGGGCATTTCGGCGGCATCGCGCGCGGCTTCTTCCAGCCAGTCGAGCGTCGCCTCGTAAACCGCGCTGACCAGCTTGTCCTTGCGATCGAAATAATAGGTGATGCTGGTCGCGTTGAGGCCGATCGCGCGCGCCAGCTCGGCAAAGGTCGTGCCCTTCACGCCGACGACGTTGATCAGCGTCGAGGCGGCATGGATCACGTCGTCGCGGCGTTGGCCGAACCGGGCGGTCTCGCCGCCGGCGTGCGCGCCCGTCCGCCTTGCCGTTGCCATAGCGTCCCCTACCTCTCCCTGTCGCCTGTCGCTAGGTCGCGAATAGGTCTTTCAAGTCCTTTTTCAGTATCTTGCCATTTGCGTTGCGCGGCAAGGTCTCGTCGCTGAACAACACCCGGACCGGCACCTTGAACTTCGCAAGTCGGGCGGCAACCCATGCCTGGAGCTCGGCCTCGCTTGCGCTGGTGCCGGGAGCAAGGTGGACAACCGCTGCCGGTTCCTCCCCAAGCGTGCGATGCGGGATGCCGATGAGCGCCGCATCGGTTACCGCCGGATGGTCATAGAGGACATTTTCGACTTCGGACGAGTAGATATTCTCGCCCCCGCGCAGGATCATGTCTTTCGCCCGATCGACGATGTAGCAGAACCCTTCCTCGTCGAGCCGCGCGAGGTCGCCGGTGCGCACCCAGCCGTCTACGAAGGTCTCGGCCGTCGCTTCAGGCTTGTTCCAGTATCCCTTCACCACCATCGGCCCGCGTGCCCACAGCTCGCCGACTTCGCCGATGGGCAGTTCGCGCGCCCCATCCTCGCTCATGATCTTGAGATCGGCGACCGCGACCGGCGGCCCGCAGCTGGTCGGCCGGTTGAGGTAATCCTCGCTCGAATGGCTGGTGACCGTTGCCATCGTTTCGGTCATGCCCCAGCCGTTACCGGGCAGCGCACCGAACTCGCTGTAAATCCGGCGGACCAACTCGGGCGCCGAGGGCGCACCGCCGTAGGCAATCGCTTCGATGCTCGAGAGGTCGTAGTTGCCTCGCTCGGGATGCTCGATCAGCTGCCAGGCGATCGTCGGCACCCCGCCGGTGACGTTGACCTTCTCGCGCTCGATGATCTCGAACGCGCGGATCGGATCCCACTTGTGCATGAACACCAGCGTGTTGCCGGCCACCAGGCTGCCCATCAGGTTGGCCGAGCAGGCCGTGACGTGGAACAGCGGGATAACCATCAGGCCGACCTTCTGGACCGGCTGCGGAGGTGTTTCCCCACGCCGCAATGCCGCGCAGGCAGCCGAATAGCCGCTCGACAGGATATTGGTGGCAAGGTTGCGGTGCGTGCCCAGCGCGCCCTTGGGATTGCCGGTCGTGCCGCTGGTGTAGAAGATCGTTGCTTCGTCATCGGGCACGATGTCTGCGTCGGGCAAGTCATCGTCGGGCAGGCCCTTCCAGCTGGGCGGCGCACCGATCACGCTTTCAAGCGCTTCCGCCGGAGCAGCCGGTCCACCGTCGGGAGATCGTGAGACGAGGATGTGTTCGAGCGAAGGAATTTCGGCAAGGTGCGGTGAAATCCGTTCCCACCGTTCGTCATCGCAGATCAGCAACCGGGTGCCCGAATCGGCGAGGCCGTAGGCCAGTTCCGGCCCGGTCCACCACGCATTGAGCGGCACACAGATCGCTCCGAGCGACACTGCGGCGAAAAACGCCACCGGCCATTCGGGCAGGTTGCGCATTGCCAGCGCCACGCGGTCGCCCTTGCGCACCCCGCGCACCTGCAGCTCGCGCGCGAGCTTCGCGACCGCGCGATGGAACGCGTCGTAAGTAACCCGCTCGCTCTCGTAGATCGTGAATTCGCGCTGTCCGTGGCTACGACCCACCGCGAGCAGTACGCGCAGGTTCGCCGGCGCGCTTTTCCATACCCGTGTCGGAACTCCGCGGATCGAAACGGTTTCCATCTCGAACCGCTCGCCCGGCGCGGTCAGTCTCTCACGGCAGTCATCGCGCGAACACGCCGGCCAGCCGTCAGGCAAGCTCCATCCGCTCTCGGCAGAGAGATCGCTCGCCTGGTCGTTCATTGCAGCATCCTCGCGTTCTGTTTGCCGCCGACTCTATCGCCCCGAGCGCTCGGCGCAAGCGACGAATCGCCGAAACGGAACGTGTGGTATGTGCGATTTGCGTTCATTGCTCGCTTGCGCTTGCACCAATTTCGGAATTATCGGTATGGGACTGCGCAGCAACGCGCGATGCACCCGACGTGCACCCAAGCAAGGGAAGGAATTGCCCCACGTGTTCGAGCTGACCGATCCCGCCAAGCTGGGATTCGACCCCGATCGCCTCGCGAGGATCGAGCCGTTCGTCAAGCAAGCCTATATCGACAGCGGACGCTTGCCGATGACCCAGCTGCTGGTCGCGCGCGACGGGACTCCGGCCTACTACAGCAAGCTCGGCACGATGGGCCGCGACCGCGAAGCGTTGCGCGACGACGCGCTGTTCCGGATCGCTTCAATGACCAAGCCGGTCACTTCGATCGCGTTCATGCAACTGGTCGAACGGTGCAAGATCGCGCTCGAGGATCCGGTGACCAAGGTGTTTCCCGAATTCGCGAACCTCAAAGTCTATGCCGGCGGCGGCGGCTCGGTTCCTTTCATGCCCGGGACTCCGGCCCCGCCGATGCGCTTCATCGACCTGATCACCCACATGTCCGGGTTCACTTACGGGCTGCAGAACCGCACCAACATCGATGCGGTCTATCGCGAAACCAATTTCGACTTTGCGCGCCGCCACCTCGACAGCGACGAATTCGTCACCGAGCTGGCCAAGCTGCCGCTCGAATTCGCGCCCGGCGACAGCTGGAACTACTCGGTCTCGACCGACGTGCTCGGCATTGCGGTCGAGCGCATTTCGGGCCAGCGGCTGGGCGACTATTTCGCCGAGCATATCTTCAAACCGCTGGGCATGACAGATTCCGGGTTCGGGATTGCCCCGGACGAGGCCGAGCGGCTGGTCGACGCGTTCCGCTATGTCCCCGGCAAGTCGCCTGAGATGTTCGACGCCGGGTTGACCAGCAGCCTCGCGAAGGAGGGCCGGTTCGACAGCGGCGGCGGCGGTCTCGTCAGCACCCTCGCCGATTACCAGAAGTTCTGCACGATGCTGGTCAACGGCGGTGAGCTGGGCGGCAATCGGATCGTCGGCCCCAAGACGCTGGCACTCATGACTTCGAACCACTTGCCCGGCGGCGCGGACCTGACTGCGCTTTCAAAGAGCATGTTCTCCGAAAGCCAGAATGCCGGGGTCGGCTTCGGGCTTGGCTTTGCGACCGTGATCGAACCGGCGAAAACGCTGATGCCGGGCAGCAAGGGCGAGTTCTATTGGGGCGGCGCCTATTCGACCGCGTTCTTCGTCGATCCGGTCGAGAAGATCACGTGTGTTTTCATGACGCAGGTCTATCCCTCCAGCGTCTATCCGATCCGCCGCCAGCTCAAGACCCTGGTATATTCCGCCGTGGCCGACAGCCGCGCCTGAGGAGCAAGACCGATGACCAACCCGATTTCCACCCAGCGCGACGGCGAAGTGCTCGTCGTCATCTCGAACAACCCGCCGGTCAATGCGCTCGGCCAGGCGGTGCGCGCAGGCCTGAAAGAAGCGATCGAAGCGGGGTTGGCAGACGACAGCGTGGAAGCGATCGTGATCCGCTGCGACGGACGCACCTTCTTCGCCGGTGCCGACATCACCGAGTTCGGCAAGCCCCCGGTTGGCCCGAGCCTGCCCGAAGTGCTCGACGCGATGGAAGCGGGCGATAAGCCGGTCGTCGCGGCGATCCACGGTACTGCGCTCGGCGGCGGGTGCGAAGTCGCCCTCGCGTGCCACTATCGCGTGGCCGTGCCGAGCGCGAAGATGGGCCTTCCCGAAGTCAAGCTGGGGCTGATCCCCGGCGCTGGAGGCACCCAGCGCCTGCCGCGCGTGATCGGCGCCGAAGCCGCGCTACCGATGGTCGCTATCGGCAACCCGATCCCCGCAAGGAAGGCGCAAGCGATCGGGCTGGTCGACGAGATCGTGAGCGAGGAAAGCCTTGCCGCCGACGCGATTGTGTTTGCACGCAGCAAGATCGGCCAGCCGGTCCCTCGCTCGTCGGAAGGGACGGCCAACCAGGACGGGGTCAAGAACCCAGACATCTTCGATCAGTTCCGGGCCAAGAACGGGCGCAAGATGCGCGGGTTCGATGCGCCGAACGCCGCGATCGAGGCAGTGAAGCTGGCTGGCGAGATGCCGTTCGCCGAAGGGGTGAAGAAGGAACGCGAGATGTTCCTGAAACTCGTCACGGGCACGCAAAGCGCAGCCATGCGGCACTACTTCTTCGCCGAGCGCGCCGCGAACAAGATCGACGACATTCCCGCCGACACTCCGCTGATCCCGATCAAGAAGGTCGGTGTGATCGGTGCCGGTACGATGGGCGGCGGGATCACGATGAACTTCCTCAGCGCCGGGATCCCGGTGACCATCCTCGAGATGCAGCAGGACGCGCTCGATCGCGGCACTGGCGTGATGCGCAAGAATTACGAAAATACCGCCAAGCGTGGTCGCATGACGATGGAGCAGGTCGACCAGGCGATGGGGCTGCTGACGCCGACGCTTTCGTATGACGACCTTGCCGATTGCGACCTGGTGATCGAGGCGGTCTATGAGAACATGGACGTCAAGAAAGAGGTGTTCGCCAAGCTCGACAGCGTCGTGAAGCAGGGCGCGATCCTCGCGTCGAACACCAGCTACCTCAACGTCGACGAGATTGCGCTGGCGACGAAGCGTCCCGGATATGTCCTCGGGCTACACTTCTTCTCGCCAGCCAACGTCATGAAATTGCTCGAGATCGTGCGCGGCGAGAAGACTCGCGACGATGTCCTCGCCACGTGCATGAAGCTCGCCAAGACGATCGGCAAGATTGCGGCGGTCAGCGGCGTGTGCCCGGGCTTTATCGGCAATCGCATGCTCAGCCCGCGCCAGCAGCAGGCCAATGCGCTGATCATGGAAGGCGCGAACTACTGGGACGTCGACGACGTGCTGCTCGACTTCGGTTTCCCGATGGGCCCGTTCCAGATGGCCGACCTCGCGGGTATCGATATCGGCTGGCATCGCGACCCGACCAAGGTGACCACTGTACGCGAAGCGCTGTGCGCCGCGGGCCGCTTCGGCCAGAAGAACGGCAAGGGCTTCTACGATTACGATGCGGCTCGCAACCGCACGCCGTCCGACGATGTTAAGGCGATCATCGCCGACTTCGCCGCCAAGGAAGGCACCGCGCAGCGCGAAATCTCGAAAGACGAGATCCGCGAGCGGCTGCTGTATCCGATGGTCAACGAAGGCGCGAAGATCCTCGAGGAGAAGATGGCCCAGCGTGCGAGCGACATCGATGTTGTGTGGATCAACGGCTACGGCTGGCCGCTCTACACCGGCGGGCCGATGTTCTGGGCCGACACCATCGGGCTCGATACGATCGTTGCCGGGCTCGAGAAGTACGGCTTGCCGGTGTGCGACTACCTGCGCGGAAAGGCCGAACGGGGCGAGAAGTTCAACAGCCAATAGCAAAAGCTGAGCATTGATCATGTTTTGATCGACTGGTAGCCTTCGGGTTGGCGGGCGGCGAGTCGCGCCGTCCGACCGAACGAGAGGAGCCGAGCCCCGTGTCCAGCCATACCGATCGCAAGCGAGCGACGCTCAGCCTCTACGAAACCTACGCCAATGCGCTTGCGCCGGAGCGGCTCCCGGCGGCGTTCGTCGATCTCGACCGGGTCGATGCCAACATCGCCGGGCTGGTCTCGCGCGCAAAGGGCATGCCGATCCGGCTGGTGTCGAAGTCGATCCGCTGCACCGCCATGCTTCGCTACGTGCTCGCCAACGATGCGTTTCGCGGGTTGCTGTGCTTCTCCCCCTCCGAAGCGGCGTGGCTTGCCAATCTCGGCTTCGAAGACATCGTCGTCGCCTATCCGTCGGTCGAACCGAGCGATCTGGCGCTGGTGGCCGAGCAAGTGGCGATGGGCCGTGCGATCACCCTGATGGTCGACGACACCGGGCAATTGCCATTCATCGCGCAAGCGGCGGAAGCGGCCGGAACGGTCATCCCGCTAGCGATCGACCTCGACGTCAGCTCGCAGTTTCCCAAGCAGTATTTCGGAGTCTTCCGCTCGCCCATAAAGTCCGCCGACGCTGCAGTTGCACTGGCCGATGCGATCGCTGCCAACCCCCATCTCCGGCTCGACGGGCTGATGGGCTACGAAGGGCAGATCGCCGGGCTGATGGATGCCGTGCCGGGCAATACCGTGCGCAACAACCTGATCCGGGCGATGAAGAAGCGCTCGATCGCCGAAGTCGCGCAGCGGCGCGGCGCGGTGGTGGACGCCTTGCGCGCGGCGGGGCACGAACTGCGCTTCGTCAATGGTGGCGGCACCGGTAGTTTCGAAAGCACCGGAGCCGATCCCAGCGTCACCGAACTCGCGGCGGGGTCGGGCATCTATGCTCCGACGACATTCGATCACTTCCGCAATTTCAAACTCGAACCGGCAGCCGGGTTCGCGCTCCCCGTGGTGCGCCGCCCGAAAGCCGGGATGGTGACTTGCGCCGGGGGCGGTTACGTCGCTTCAGGCCCCTACGGCCCCGACCGCCTGCCGCAGCCGTGGCTGCCCGAGGGTTGCTCGCTGGTCCGCGACGAAGGCTCCGGCGAGGTCCAGACCCCGGTCGTACTGCCACAGGGAACCGACCTGCCCATCGGTGCAATGGTGATATTCCGTCACGCGAAGGCAGGCGAACTGTGCGAGCGATTTTCCACCCTGGCACTGATCCGCAACGGCCAGGTCGTCGACCGCGTGCCGACCTATCGCGGCGATAGCCAGTGCTTCATGTGAGGCTGCGACGATGACCGCATGGCACAACTGGTCGGGCAGCGTCTCGGCCGCCCCTGGCCGCATTGCCGAACCACGCGACGAAGCCGAGCTCGCGCAGATCGTTGCCGAATCCGCAAAAGTGCGCGTCACCGGTGCAGGACACTCGTTCATGCCGCTGTGCGAGACCGATGGCACCTTGCTGCGGCTCGACCGGATGGAAGGCGCGATCAAGGTCGAACCCGATCGCCAGTCGGCCTGGATCCCGGCAGGGATGAGCATCGCCAAGGCAACCGAGCAACTGTGGGACATGGGCCTCTCGCTCGCCAACCAGGGCGATGTGAACCCGCAGTCTATCGCCGGCGCGGTCGGCACCGGCACGCACGGCACCGGGATCACGCTCGGCAGCCTGTCGTCGCAAGTCACCGGGATGCGGCTGGTCAAGCCCAACGGTGAAGTTACGACCTGCGACGCGGACGCCCGGCCGGACCTGTTCAACGCCGCGCGACTATCGCTCGGCATGGTCGGGGTGGCGAGCGCAGTGCGGATGAAAGTCCTGCCCGCCTACCACCTGTCGGAAAAGATCGAGAAGAAGTCGCTCGGCGAAGTTTTGGAGGCGTGGGACGAACTGGTAGCGGCGCATCGCCACATCGAATTCTGGGTGTTTCCGTGGGCGGACAAGGTGTTGCTCAAGACGCTCGACCTCGCCGAGCCCGATGGCCCTTATGTCCACCGCCCAGACGTCGACGAGACCGCCTTCCGCGTCGCCTGCAATATCGCAAAGGCATTGCCGTTCGCGATTCCGGTGCTGCAAAAAGCGATGACGCTGGCAGTGAGTGACGAGCCGCCGCGCACCGGGCCCGCGTGGCGCATCTTCCCGCAGGACCGCACCGTGCGGTTCGAAGAGATGGAGTACGAGATCCCCTACGCCAACGGGATCGACGCGCTCAAGGCAGCGATCGCCCACGTCCGCAAGCACCGCCTGCCGTTTGCGTTCCCGTTCGAATTCCGTACGGTTGCGGGCGACGACATCTGGCTCAGCCCGTTCCATGCCGGGCCGTGCATTTCGCTCAGCGTGCACCAGTACGCGCCGATGGCATGGCAGCATATCTTCGCCGAGCTCGAAGCCGTTCTGCGCGACCACGGCGCTCGACCGCACTGGGGCAAGCGGCACACGCTGGGGCCGGACGACGTCCACGCGCTCTATCCCGACGCCGCCAGGTTCCTCGCGGTCCGGCAGCAGGTCGATCCGGCTGGCAAGTTCGTCAACGCCAGTTGCGCGCGCGTGTTCGGCATCGACACGCCCGGCGCCTGAAGCCGATGACCAATGCCATCGCCCCCCGGCGCAAGCCGCAGCAGGACCGCAGCCGCAAACGGGTGGAAGCGATCCTCGAAGCGGCCGAGCGGTTGCTTGTCACCAGCAATCCGGACGATCTTTCGATGCGTGAGATCGCCCGCCAGGCCGATGTTCCGATCGCGTCGATCTACCAGTATTTCCCCTCCAAGGCAGTGATCCTGCGTCATCTCGTCGAGCGCAACCAGGATCGGGTGCGGAGGATGCTTGTCGGGGAACTGGAACGGGCGCTGGCGGAGCGGGAAGGCGCGCACGACATCGCTCCGGTGGTGGACCGGCTCGTGGCGGCGTTCTTCGCGCATTACGAAGGTCACCCTGAAGCGATCGCGGTGTGGGCCGGGGCACAGGCCGACGACGACTTGCGCGCGCTCGACGTCGCCGACAACCGCCGGCTGGCCGATTTGCTCGCGCCCTATGTCGCGCAACTGGCTGGCGGGCTCGACCGGCACACCGCGCTCGCGGTCGCCATGCTGGTGGTCGAGATCAGCGGCCACGTCGCGCGGCTGGCCTTGGCGCAGGAACGCCGCTTGCGCGACGACCTGCAACGCCAGTTTGCCTTGATGGTGACGGCGCTGGTCGAGCGCCACGCAGGCGGTTAGGCCGCGCCGGAGAGCCTCACGCTCGCGCCGTCGCCACGATTCCGGCATCGATCAGCTTGCCGATCGCGCCAGACGACAGCGCCAGCCGCTCGGCCAGCACTTCCTCGCTATGCTGCCCCAGCAGCGGCGCGGGGAGCGGGTCGCCAGCCTCACGGCCCGGGATATTGGCGAAACTGCGGGTCGCCGGATACGCGAACCCGCTCGGGTTTTTCGGTGACGGACCGAACAGCGGATTGTTGGTCACGAGGTCCGGATCGGTCGAAGCTTCGTACATCGTCCGGTAACGCTCGAAGGTTGCGCCAGCAGCCGCCAGCCGCTCGGCAATCGCCGCATAGTCGAGCGCGCCCGCCGCGCCCTGCACGATCGCGAACAGCGCGTCGCGGTGCACGAAGCGGTTGTGGTCCGAATGGGGGAACTCGACCCCCGTCTCGCGTTCCAGCGCAGCGATCGGCTCGGCGATATCGAACGCCTCGACCATTGCGTGCCATTGCTTGGTGGTCAGCACAGCGACCATGAACCGCTTGCCGTCCTTGCTGATGAAGTCGCGGCCCAGCGCGCCCCAGATCGCGTTGCCGAGCCGCGGACGATCGCCGCCGCGATAGAGCATTTCGGCGAGCGAGCCGGAGTTGCCGAGCGTGCCCATCCCGACGTCGCCCAATGGCACGCGAACTTCGCTGCCCTCCCCGGTCATCGTCCGGTGATGGATCGCCGCCATCATCGCGAACGCGCAATACGCCCCGGTAATGAAATCCCACGCCGGCAGCACCTGGTTGACCGGGGGCGCGGTTTCCTGGTCCCACTCGGCCGGCCCGGTCATCAGCGGGTATCCGCTGGCCGCGTTGACGGTGAAATCCATCGCCTGGCGACCGTCATGCCAACCCATGATCCGCACCGAGACCATGTCTGGCCGCCCTTCGCTCATCGCCGCATGGCTGAGGAAGCTCTGTTCGGGAAGGTTGGTGATCGCTTGACCCGTCTTGCGGGTGAGCTCGAGCAGCAGCTCGCGCCCTTCGCCGCTGCGCAGGTCGAGCGCGACCGACTTCTTCGCCCGGTTGAGGTTCTCCCATGCGAGCGACCAGCCCTCCTTGGTGAGCATGTATCGGTCGTAGTCGAGCCCGCCGGCCTTGTGGTCGACGCGGATGACTTCCGCGCCCATTTGCGCACAATAGAGGCCCGCGGTGGGCGACGCGACGAAGCTCGACACCTCGATGATCGAGAGGTCGCTGAGCAATTGGTACATTGGCTCAGGCCTGCGCCGCGAAGTCGCGCAGCATGTGCTTGGCGATCTGCAGCTGGAGGATCTGCGTGGTGCCTTCGTAGATGCGGTAAATGCGCGCATCGCGGAAGAACCGCTCGGCGTCGTATTCCGCAAGGTATCCCGCGCCGCCGTATATCTGCACCACCCGGTCGACCACCCGGCCACACATCTCGGAAGCGAAGACCTTGAACGCGGCCGCCTTGCGCAGGATGTTCTCGCCGCGATCGGCGCGCGCGGTCACATCGGCCATCATCGCTTCGGCGGCATAGATCTCGGTCTCGCTTTCGGCGAGCATCTGCTGGATCAGCTGGAAATTGGCGATCGGCTCGCCGAACGCCTTGCGCTCGGTCGCGTAGCGCAGCGCGGAATCGAGCGCGCGGCGGGCGTAGCCGGTGCTCGCCGCACCGACCGAGATGCGCCCGTTGTCGAGGCTCTTCATCGCGAACACGAAGCCCTTGCCGGTCTCGCCGCCGAGCAGCGCCTCGCCCGGCACGTGGACGTCGTCGAGCATGATATCGGCGATGTGGCTGCCCGACTGGCCCATCTTGTGATCGGGCGACCCGACCGACACGCCGGGCGTATCCATCGGCACGATAAACGCGGATACGTGCGCGTTCTTGGGCAGGTTCTCCTTCTCGGTGCGAGCCATGATCAGGCCGACCGAAGCGTGCGGCGCGTTGGTGATATAGCGCTTGGTGCCGTTGAGGATCCAGCCGTTGCCGCTGGGATCGGGCTTCGCGGTGGTCGCCATCGCGGCGCTGTCACTGCCCGAGCCCGGCTCGGTCAGCCCGAAACAGGCGATTTCGCCCGCCGCGATGCGCGGCCACCACTCGGCCTGCTGCGCCTCGGTCCCGCCGTTCTTGATCGCCGAGTTGAACATCCCGACGTTGATCGAGAAGATCGAGCGATAGGCCGGCGCGGCATAGGCCATCGTCTTCACCACGCGGGCATATTGCGAGACATTGAGGCCCGCGCCGCCGAATTCTTCCGGCACGGTCAGCCCGAACAGGCCCATGTCCTTCATCTCGGTTACGATCTCGTCGGGGATGCGATCGTTGGCGATCACGTCCTTTTCCGCCGGGATCAGCCGCTCGCGGACATAGCGCTCAAGCTGGTCGATGAACTGCTCGAACAGCTCGGGGTCCATACCGGGGTTGCTTTGCGCAGCGCTCATCGATCGATTCCTCTCTCCGGCCCGTTCGGCCTGTCATTCGGTGCAAAGACCGATCAGTTGCGCGATGCCACGCATAACGGCGCCGTCAACCCCTTCGCAGGCAATCGGGCGAAAGCAAATTTTGCGATGGCAGCAGTTGGACATCGCTGCACTGGCGCGGCAATAGGCGATCCAACAAGCCTAGAGTGGAGTCGCACATTGCCTAAATCGATCGTTCGCAGCCTCGTGCTGCCCTTCCTGCTGGCTGGATGCGCCTCCATGCCGGCCCAGCAGGCAGTCGCCCCCGCCCCGGCACCTGCGCCCCAACAAGGCCAGCAGATTTCCAGCACGGCGCTCGATACCACGGCGGTCGAAGGCAATCCGGATGACTGGCGCACCGCCAAACCGGTCACCGCCCCCAAGGCGATGGTCGTTTCCGCCCAGCACCTTGCGACGCAGGTCGGCGTGAACATCCTCAAGCAAGGCGGCAACGCAGTCGATGCCGCGGTCGCAGTCGGCTATGCGCTGGCAGTGGTCCACCCGTGTTGCGGCAACATCGGTGGAGGCGGGTTCATGACCCTGCACCTGGCCGACGGGCGCAACCTGTTCCTCGATTTTCGCGAGCGCGCGCCGCTCGCCGCGACCGCCACGATCTTCCAGGACGCCAACGGCAATGTGGTACGCGGACGCAGCATCAACACTTATCTCGGCGTCGGCACCCCCGGCACCGTGATGGGCCTCGATACGGCGCTGGCGAAATTCGGGACGATGCCGCTCTCCAAGGTCATCGCCCCGGCGATCGAGCTGGCTGAAAAGGGCTTCGTCCTGACCAAAGGCGATGTTGCGATCATGGACCGGCGGGCGGACGATTTCGCCAAGTATCCCAACGTCGCGGCGATCTTCCTCAACCACGGCCAGCGATACAAAGTCGGCGACCGACTGGTGCAGCCGCAACTTGCCGCCACGCTCAAGCTGATCGCCAACGGCGGCACCGACGCGTTCTACAAGGGGTCGATCGCGCAGCGCGTGGTTGCCGCCAGCAAGGCCAATGGCGGGCTGTTCAAGATGGAGGACTTTGCCGACTACACGGTCGGGTGGGAAAAGCCGGTCCAGTGCGACTATCGCGGCTACACCGTCGTATCGGCCCCGCCGCCGAGCTCGGGCGGGACGACAGTGTGCGAGATCCTGCAAGTGCTGTCGGGCTATCCGATGGGCAAGCTGGGGTACGCCTCGGTCGAGGGTTCGCATTACCTGATCGAGGCTGAGCGCCATGCCTTCGCCGATCGCAACACCGACTTGGGCGACCCGGCGTTCATCGACAACCCGGTGGCGCAGCTGATTTCACCGCAGCACGCGGCGCTGATCCGCGCCGAGATCCAGCCCGACAAGGCGACCCCATCGAGCGAGGTCAAAGGGCTCTCCGGACCGGTCGAAGGCACCCACACCACCCACTTCTCGATCGTCGACGCCCAGCGCAACGCGGTCAGCGTGACCTACACGCTCAACTACCTGTTCGGGATCGGCCAGATCGCGGGCGACACCGGGTTCTTCCTCAACAACGAGATGGACGACTTCACCTCCAAGCCCGGCGTGCCCAACGGCTTCGGGCTGGTGCAAGGCAAGGCCAATGCCGTCGCGCCGGGCAAGCGGCCGCTCAGCTCGATGTCGCCTACGATCGTGCTCAAGGACGGCAAGCCCTACATTGTGACCGGCAGCCCGGGCGGCGCGACGATCATCTCGACCACGATGGAAAGCATCATCAACGTGATCGATTTCGGCATGAATATGCAGCAATCGGTCAACGCACCGCGCATCCACCACCAGTGGCTGCCGGATAACGTGATGGTCGAACCCGGCTACCTGACCGACAAGACCCGCACAGCGCTTGAGGCGATGGGTTACAAGTTCCACGACGTGAGCGCGTGGGGCGCCGACGAAGCGATCCGCATCGATCCCGTGACCGGGATGCTCGAAGGCGCCAACGACCGGCGCAGACCGGCAGGGCTGGCCGCCGGATACTAGTCCGAACGGGGCTAGTTCCCCTTCACAGTGAACGTGTTGTTGCCGCGATCCTTGTCCGGCAGCTTGTGATCGGGGTCGACCGTGGCGCTGGTCACGGTCTTGCCGGACGCGATCGTCACGCTGGTCGTATCGTTCCTGATCCAGCTGTCGGCCGGCAGGCGATAGTCGGTGTGCGTACCGTCGGTGAAATCGACCCGCAGCGTAGCGGGCAACACCAGCTTGTCGTGGCTGCCGACCACGATCTGCGTGCCCTTGGCCGCATCGCCATCGACCGGGGCGATCGAATCGACGCCCAGGTCAAGCGTCCAGTTGTGCGCGAACCAGCCGCGCCAGAAATACGACAGGTCCTCTCCCGCCCCGCTTTCCATCGCGCGGAAGAAATCCGCCGGCTTGGGATGCTTGAACGCCCATGCGGCGATGTAGCGGCGGAACGCCGGATCGAAACGCTTGGGGCCGAGGATCTGCTCGCGCAGCAGCACCATGCCGAGCGCAGTCTTGAAGTACGTCACCGGGTGGCGATACTTCTCGACGATCGTATCCGCCCGGCTCAGGATCGGCGGAGCGTCGGGATCCTCGATGATCGGCAGGATCTCGTCGACCGGGTTGCCACCGCCGGGCGCATATTCGGCATCGCGCTTGGGTGCGAATTCGCCGTGGTTGAAATCTTCCGATTCGTAGACGTCGATGAAGGTGTTGAAGCCTTCATCCATCCACGCGTTGCGCCGCTCGTTGGAGCCGACGATCATCGGGAACCAGCTGTGGCCAAGTTCGTGCGCGGTCAGCCAGAACAGCGACTTGTTCGACGTGGCAGCACCATCGAACGCGAGACCCGGGTATTCCATCCCGCTCTGCACGCCGCCGACGTTGACCGCGACGGGCCAGGGGAACGGATACCAGCGGCGCGAGAAGTTCTCGATCGTATCCTTGAGGTATTCGGTCGAGCGCGCCCAGCCGTCCGGCCCAGCCGCTTCGGGCGGATAGACCGACATCGCCAGCGCCGACTTTCCGCCCGGCAGGTTGATCCGCGCCGCGTCCCAGGCGTAGTCCGCCGAGGCCGAAAACGCGACATCGCGGGTGTGCGCCATGTGGAAGTGCCAGGTCAGCGTGCCGCCCTGTTTGGGTCGAGACGACGGCTCGCTCACTTCACCGGGTGTGCGGATCATCACGGTGGCATCGCTGGTCCGCGCCTTGGCCAGTCGTGCACGCTGGGTGGCGGTGAGCACCTCCTGCGGATTGACCAGCTCGCCCGCTCCGGCAACTATCATGTTGCTCGGCACGGTCACGAAGTAATCGAAATTGCCGTATTCGAGGTAGAATTCCTGCGCCAGGTAGGGTGCGGTGTCCCATCCGCGGATGTCGTCGTAGACAGCCATGCGCGGATGCCATTGCGCAAGGTCATAGAACGTGCCGCCCTTGGCGGTGCCCCAACCCATCCGGCCGCCCCACTTGCCCGGCAGGTCGAAGTGCCACACGATCCGCAGCTTTGTTTGCGTGCCGTGGCCATCGAGCAGCTGCGGCAGGGTCACCCGCATACGTGTGTCGCTGACCAGGAACGGCGCGGAAACGAACTTGCCGCCAACTTCGATCTCGACCGAATCGATCACGAACCCATCGGTCGAAGCAGGGCGCGCGCGCCCTCCGGCATAAGTGCCGCGGCTGTCCGCGCGATAGACGTTCTGGTCGAGCTGGAGCCACAGGTTGGCCAGCTGGTCTGGACTGTTGTTGGTGTAGGTGATCACTTCCGACCCGGCCAGCGACGGAGCCTTGGTATCGGGATCGAGCGTCGCGTGTATCGTGTAATCGGCTTCGTTCTGCCAGTAGCCGGGCCCCGGCAATCCGTTCGACGAACGATAGACGTTGACCGCCTGGTGCATGTCGAACGGCGCAAACGCCGCGCGCGGATCGTATTGCGCCATCGCCGGGGCCGCGAGACCGGCAACCAGAGCCAAAGTAACGATCGCGCGGATCGCACAGACGCAGCGTATCGTTCTGGAGAACATCGGACCTCTTTCGGGAACTGGGGACGGAACGCGCTTTGAAATGGCGAACGACCCGCCACCGGATTGCATTCTTAATGCGGTGAGGCTGGGTTTGGCCAGCCCCGTTCCCTTTCCCGTCAAAGGAATTTTCTTTGCTCGCGCCGCGCAACTGCGCTCTGGCGATTTCTTCGGAGAGGCGCTTATATGGTGCGATAAGCTGTGCCGGGCGCACGGGATGGCAGCGCATCGAACAAGGGCCCCGGCCAAAGGTCGGTGGCTGCAATAAGCGGTTTGACAGTGGAGCAGGAAATGAGCGTAGAACACACGGCGCATGACAGCATCGTTGCCCGTCCCGCAGCAGCAGCCGAAGGGACCAACTGCACCCTCGCCGAATACCAAGCTCTCTATGCCCGCTCGATTGACGATCCCGATGGCTTCTGGGCTGAGCAGGCAAAGCGTCTCGACTGGGTAAAGGCGCCCACGAAGATCGGGGACTGGAGCTACGACCCGGTTTCGATCAAGTGGTTCGAGGACGGGGTGCTCAACATCTGCCACAACGCCCTCGACCGCCACGTCGCCGCGGGACATGGCGAACGCGCCGCGCTGATCTTCGAACCCGACAGCCCCGATGGCGAAGTTCGCACGATCTCTTATGCCGAGCTGCAGGAAGCGGTAGCGACGATGGCCAATACGCTGAAAAAGCTCGGTGTAGCCAAGGGCGATCGCGTCACGATCTACATGCCGATGATCCCCGAAGGCGCGATGGCGATGCTCGCGTGCGCGCGGATCGGCGCGATCCATTCGGTGGTGTTCGGCGGATTCAGCCCCGATGCGATCGCCGGACGGGTGGAAGATTGCCAGAGCGACTGGATCCTCACCGCCGACGAGGGCTTGCGCGGTTCGAAGAAGGTGCCGCTCAAGACCAACGTCGATGCGGCGTGCGCCAAAGTGCCGGTCAAAGGGGTGCTGGTGTTCCGCCACACCGGCGGCGAGGTGTCGATGACCGAAGGGCGCGACCACTGGTATCACGAATTCTCGCAAGGCGTCGGCAGCGATTGCCCATGCGAACCGATGAACGCGGAAGACCCATTGTTCATCCTCTACACCTCGGGTTCGACCGGCAAACCCAAGGGCGTGCTGCACACCTGCGGAGGGTACGCAGTGTGGACCGAGACCACCTTCCGCTATGTGTTCGACTATCGCCCCGGCGAAGTGTTCTGGTGCACCGCCGATATCGGCTGGGTCACCGGGCACAGCTATATCGTCTACGGTCCGCTGCAGAACGGCGCGACCGCGCTGATGTTCGAAAGTGTGCCGAACTACCCTGACCACGACCGGTTCTGGCAGGTGTGCGACAAGCACAAGGTCAACGTGTTCTACACCGCGCCGACCGCGATCCGCGCACTGATGCGCGAAGGCCCCGATTACGTGACCCGGCACGACCTTTCATCGCTGCGGCTGCTGGGCAGCGTGGGCGAGCCGATCAACCCGGAAGCCTGGCGCTGGTATCATGACACTGTGGGCAAGGGCGTGCTGCCAATCATCGACACCTGGTGGCAGACCGAAACCGGCGGCGTGATGATCACCACCCTGCCCGGCGCGCACGACATGAAGCCGGGCAGCGCGGGCAAGCCGTTCTTCGGGGTTTGCCCCCAGCTGGTCGATGGCGACGGTAAGGTCCTCGAAGGAGCGGCCGAAGGCAACTTGTGCATCACCCGCAGCTGGCCAGGGCAGGCGCGCACCGTCTACGGCGACCACGACCGGTTCGTGCAGACCTATTTCAGCACCTACGAGGGCAAGTACTTCACCGGAGACGGGTGTCGCCGCGATGCCGACGGATACTACTGGATTACAGGCCGGGTCGATGACGTGATCAACGTCTCTGGCCACCGCATGGGCACCGCCGAAGTCGAAAGCGCCCTGGTGCTGCACCCCAAGGTGTCCGAAGCGGCGGTCGTCGGCTTCCCGCACGACATCAAGGGACAGGGCATCTACTGCTACGTCACGCTGATGGAAGGCGAGGAGGGCAGCGACGAGCTCGCCGCAGAGCTGCGCCAATGGGTGCGCAAGGAAATCGGCCCGATCGCAACCCCCGACCACATCCACTTCACGCCTGCCCTGCCCAAGACACGCTCGGGCAAGATCATGCGCCGGATCCTGCGCAAGATCGCCGAGAACGACTTTGGGTCGCTGGGCGACACCTCGACGCTGGCCGATCCAAGCCTGGTCGACGGGCTGATCGAGGGACGGCTGAACCGCTAGGTCAAATGGAGCGCGCCTCGCCCTCGATTCCGCGCGCGATCAGTAACAGACCCAGCGCAATCAGCAGGTGATAGCCGTGCCATGCTACGTCCGCACCCAACATGGGATTGCGGCGGACCAGCAGCATATCGACCAGCAGGATTGCAAAACCGAGCGGCACGAACCACTGCTGCTTCCGGCGGGCGGCGCGCCAGGTGCCCAACAACACGCCAGCGGTTATCGCCCCGACCACCAGTGGAGCCATGAGTAACGGCGCGAAACGATGGATCACTGTCGCCGTTACAACGGCTGCGGCGAAGGCTCCTGCTGCACGCCCCGTCGTCGAGTCGATAGATAGACACCCGACGAGCGCCGCTGATCCGGCAAGACCGAGAACCTGCGAAGCGGTTGTATGAAGCGCGGCGAAACTCTCGACCTCCCCGCTACCGAAACGGATCACGCCAATCGCCGCCGCGAGAGAAAACCCCGCCATGCCCAGCGCCGCGAGGCGGTGGCCGTGCGGCCATAGACGGATGGCACCCCAGGCTCCCGCCGCCAGCACGGCGGCATCGCTAAACGCGTAGTGCATGGGCATCAGGTTCGGCTCAACCCGTTGCCCGGTTCAACGAGCGGTCCGAGCAGCCCGGCTTCGCGCTTGATATCCTCGGAGGTCTGGCGCGATCCGTCGTGACTCCAGCCCGGCGGGGCGAAGATATAGCACAAGCGCTGCCACAGGCTGATCCCGCGCTGGCTCGCATCACGCGCGATGCCGACATATTCGTGCGTCAGGATCGTCACCGGGTTGAGCGTCTCGAGGTTCTTGACGAGCCCGAAATCGACCGGCTCTCCGCGGTCCTCCGCGACGAAAGTTCCGAACATGCGGTCCCAGATGATCAATGTCCCGGCGTAGTTGGCGTCGAGGTACTTCGCATTGCGACCGTGGTGGACGCGGTGATGGCTCGGCGTGTTGAAGATAAACTCGATCCATCGCGGCAGTCGATCGATCGACTGGGTGTGGAGGAAGAACTGGTAGGTCGCATTGAGCACCCCGCAGAACACCACCAGGTATGGATCGAACCCGATCAGGACCAATGGGACCTTGAGCATCATCGTGCCCGTAAAATGCTTCATCCACGACTGGCGCAGCGCAATCGGGAGGTTGAAGTTGGTGCTGGAATGGTGGGTGACATGCATTGCCCACCCCCAGCGCACGCGGTGCGCGATTCGGTGGTGGAGGTAGAACCGCAGGTCGTCGAAGACGAAGCACAGCGCGAATGCCGCCCAGGTGTTGGGTATCTTGGCAATCGCGAAAGGCTGTGCGGCGAACAGGGCACCCCAGGTGATGAACGCGAACGCTGCATTGGCCGGGTTGCTTGCCAACCCGAGGAAGATCGAGACCAGCGAATCCTTGAGCGGCACCGCGCCGCGGGCCTTGAAAAACCGGATCGCCGCCAGCTCCAGTACGGCAGCCGCCGCGAACGCTCCGAGCATGATCGGCACCATGTTCACTCCAATCAGTTCATCAACGTGCATCGCGGCTCTCTCCTTCAGACCGCTGGCTACCGTCACAGAATTCAATTCTGAATTGAATAATTAGGCTATATTATGTAGTTTTTGGAACATGGAACTGAACCTCACCCGCTTGCGACGTTTCCTCTCGGTCTATCGCAACGAAAGCTTCTCGCCGGCGGCGGAGGATCTGGCGATGACTCATTCGGCGCTGACCAAGTCGATCCAGGCACTCGAGACAGAGATCGGAACGGCGCTGTTCGAACGATCGACCCGGCAGGTCGTCGCGACCGAAGCCGGCCACCGTCTCGCCGCGAAAGCGCAGGAGCTGCTGGCATTTTCCGACCAGGTTCGCGAGGAAACACTGTCGCACCATCCTCATCTGCGCCTGATCGCCGGCCCGGCAGTGATCGACGGGCCGCTCGCCCCTGCTTTGGTTGCTTTGCAGCGATCGCAGCCCGAAGCCCGGGTGACGGTCGAAACGATGCCGCCCGACGTTGCCACGGTCCGACTGCTCCGGCGCGAGGTCCACGCACTGTTCTATCACTCGATGACAGTAGCCAGCCTTCCATCGCGCGGCCAACTCAAGGTCCGGGAAATTATTGACGAGCCCTATGTCGTCGCGCTCCGGAGCGATCACCCGGCTTACCGCCACGGCGGATCGATGGACGACCTGCTGCAATATCGCTGGGCCGTGCCCGGCTTCGATCGGCTGTACCAGTCAGCGATGGCACCGGATCGGGAGGAAGCATTTCGTAAGGCAGGGTTCCCCCACTACCGCGTGCTCAATACCGCAGCGTGCCTTTCGCTTGCCGCAGACGGCGATGCGATCACACTGGTGCCTAGATCATTCGCGCTAGGCGAGGCGCTAGCGAGCGGTCTTGTAACCATGCCGATCTCCCACGCACCGCGTTATGCGG